>SFQP01000090.1 GCA_004562975.1 bacterium | reverse complement strand
CGACCATTTTTGCTGTGCCGTGAACTTTTGCTTCCTTTTGGGCTTGGAGGTTCAGGCTGCAGCAGATGAAGAGTGCCATGCAGGAGAGTATGCCGCGAAAATAAGATGCTGTGGTCATGATAAGCGTATTTGGGGTGCGTCCAGCCATGGGAGAGCCGAACATGAGTTCAAGTGTAAATTGAGGTTATTGTAAAGGAATGAGCGTAACGTCCGCCTTGTCCCATTCGGGCATTTCCATGCCCACGGAGGCGTGGATGTAGGTCGGGTCGCAGACGGTGTAGTTCTTGTCGGCGTGCGTGTAGAACGAGCCGCCGGGCTGCTCCGTGAAGTGTACCGCCGAAGCCAGGTGGCCGGGATAATACACCAGCACACAGTCCAGTCCCACGAGGTCGCGCACGAGGCGGGTGAAAAGGATGGCGCGGTCCTCGCAGTCGCAGAAGGGATAGTAGAGGCTCTCTTCGGCAAAGAAGGCGCGGTCGCAACCCCACACGTTGTCGTCGTACTCATATTGCAGGCCGGTCTGCACCAGATCGAGCAGGTGGCTCACCTTTTCCCATTCCGTCAGGCCCTCCAGCTGTCGTTTCAGCGAGGGGTACACCTGGCTGCGGATGTCGGCATCCATAGGCGTGTTGGCGTACATCACCCAGCGCGAGGTAAACTCACCGTTATAGAAAGAAGAGGGATAAGTGTCGTAGAAGTTGATGAGGTTCGGGTTCACCTTCACCTGGATGCTGAAGTCGGGGTAGCGGTGCGAAGTGATGGTCCGCACGCCAGTCGTGCTGTCGGCGGGCATTTGCAGCACGGGCGCGTCGGGGATGAAGAGTGAGAGAGTCTGTTCCTTGGGATAAGCCGCGCGGCACACGTTGAGTTCGGAATCGACCGCGTCCACGGGATAGTAACGCTCGCCGTCGACGTAGTACGATGCTTTGTCGAAAATCATGTGGTTCGACGAAACGAGCACGTACAGCCGTTCTGCATCGCAAGCGTAGCGCACCTTGTAGCCCGACTGGCAGTAGAGGTGGCCCATGAGGAGTGCGGCCTCGTTGGTGCCCTCGCCGCAGAACTGCGAGGCAAGCTGTTGCAACATGAGCAGGTAAGCCCAGTCGCAGAGCTTGTGTTCCTTGCGCAGGGCCAGACAGTCGTAGAGCAGGTTGTCGTAGGCTTTCGAGGAGAAGTGGAGCAAGGCATCGGCCACGCGGTCCGGGGTGATTTCGCCCAGGTTGATGCGCAGGTTCTCGTCGAGGCGCACCCGCATATCGGTGCCGTAAAATTCAAAGGGAAAGTCCATGAAGGCGCGTTCGTCGTCGTTGAGGCGCACCTCCCGGATGGTTTCGACCGGCCCTGCCCCGGATGAGCGCAACGCCAGCTGGTCGGGGGTGTACTCCACGGTGCGTGCTTCGCGCTGCTTCTTCTTGCCGAAGAAGAGGAAGCGGTCCGTCTTCGTCGTGTCGTGGCAAACCACCGGTGCCACCTTCGGTTCCTGCGGACGCGGCACGGGCGGTTCGGCGCCGAACTTCTCCCAAGCCTTTCGCACGAACTCGGCATACTGCCGGTTACATTTGTCGCGGAAGCTCTCAAACTGCTGCTTCTGTTGCTTCTTGAATTGGCCGAATCGCGAGGCCAGCGGGTTTTGGCGAGCCGACTGTGCGGGCGACTGCTGCTTGGGGTCAGCCACCGAGTCAATGGCGCGTGTCACGGTGGCGAAGTCCGTGTAGCGTTGTTTGGAGGTAAGCCCCTTGTTCGTCATCTGTTTTTTCACGTATCCCACATAGCTTGCCGAGAGCGAGGCCACCGTGTTGTTGCTCTGCCGTGCGAGTTTTTCCACCGTGCCCCTGCCGGGAGCTTTCAGGATGATGCGTTTCGCCTGCTTCTCGTCAAGTAGCTCCAGCTTGCCCCCATAAGGTATGCTCACCTCGCTCTGCATGGTGAGCTGGCGGTTCATGGTGAGGGGCGTGGCTTTGCCCTGCACATACAGTTTCACGTCGCCCACCACGTGGTACGTGAGCAACGACTGTGCCTGGGCCGTCAGCAGCGTGCAGACGGCCAACAGCGCGCAGGCGATATATTTCGACAGTCCGCAGGTCTGCCGGTCATTTCGTTTCGGATGATGCGTTTTCATTGCTATGATTTAGAAATTTGCTGCGTCGGGCGATGAAATAGTCCTGGAGTGCGGCATACATGCTGCGCGAAGTGCCGAGGAAGGTGATGGCGGTGAGTGCCCACGCCAGGTTGAAGCTGATGCCGTAGCGTTTGAACACCACGAAGCAAAGGCCCAGCAACACCGAGGTGAAGAGGAAGGTTAGCACACTCATGAAATACGTGGAGCCGATGATGAATTTGGTGAAAATACCTTTCGATTTTCCGGTACGTTCCAGGTAGAGATATTGCAGCAGTTCGACCATGAACACCACCAGCAGCGAAATGACGGCGAACATGGCCGGCGAAGTGTTTTTCACCTCGTTGCTGTACACGATGCTCTGCACGCTGTAGGCCAGAAGTTCCACCCCGGCGATTTTGCCCAGGGGTGTCCAGTGGCGGTCGGCCTCTTCGTAGACCGCTCCGAGGAGCACGATCTGCCCCTCGATGAGTTCGGGGTGGCGGTCCACCTCCTCGGGTGCCAGCACGCGGAACACGGTGGGCGAGAAGTTGATTTTCACGTCGTCCGTGCGTCCTTTCACGATGTCCTGGCCGGCGTAAAGGTTCGCCACCTGCGCCACGAACGACGGCACGTACTGTGCTTCGTATCGTTCGGCGAGGGGCACCTTGCGTTTCATGCTGTCGTAGAGTTGGCGCGGCATATTGGTCGTGCCCTCCGTGAGCGGCACGATTTCATGGAAGAAGGAGTGTATGGCCTTGCTCCATCCCACGGAGTCATTCATCCAGTCGAGCATTTTGAGCGAGAAGACCATGCAGTCGTGGTGTTTCTCCACCACGCGGATCAGGGAGTCGTTGCCTTCAAAGTCCTCCCCCTCGTTGTCGAAGCATATATCGATGCCCAGCACCTTGGGTTTGGCATTGCCAATGCGGTCCATCACGTCGGCAATTTGCGAGCGGTTGGTAAGCTCCGTCATGTCGACGATGGTGATGAGGCGGCTGGTATCGGGTGTCGTCCCCTCCTTGAGGATTTCGTAGTAGATGTCCGTAAAGGAGAAGTCGCTGATGGCCCGTTTCACGGGGTCGAGCGGTTTGGCCATGATGGCGATCATGGCAAAGAAGCCCATCAGTCCGATGGCCAGCATGGTGATGCACAGGTGCTTGGTGATGAAAGCCCGGATGCGTTGCCTCCGGGTGACAGGCGTTTCACTCATGTGCTTGTTATGGAAAATTTGCTCTCGTGGCTTGGCTATCACGGTGACCAAGGCAAGTCCTCCCGTAAGCACCACAGCCAGGATCCCGAGCACGATGCGCTTGGCCGTTTTCAGGTACGAGCGTTCCATGCGTTGTCAGTGCGTGCTATTTCTGTTCGAGCATTCTTTGGAGCTTGGCTCGGAGTTCCGCGTTGTCCTCGTCGAAGAGCTTTATCAAGGTTTCTTTTGCGGCATTGCCGTCATAGCTCACAGCCACCCTCACTTCGGTTTTGCCGTCCACCTCGCGGAATATTTCGTACACCACGTTGGTGCGTCCGATAGACTGCTGCACCAGTGTCTGGCTGGTATCCATCATTTTGGCCATGGTTTCCACCTCGCCGTTGGAGAGTTCGGTATTGCCGTCACTCGTTTCGTTGAGCGAAGCCACTTCGGCCTGCAGACTGGCGGCGATGTCCAGACGTGCCCTTGCCACGGCCTGTTTGCGTGCCATGCCGTAGGTGGCAGCCTTGGCCGTGCCGATTCCCATGATATATTTCGGGAAACGTCCGTCCAGCTCATTGCGCTGGATGAAGTATTCGCTGAACTGGTTTTCGATGGGCAAGGTGCCCGGGGCTGCCTTCCATCCTTCGCGTTTCAGCTCCTTGGCCTGTTTTTTCCCTTCCTTGAGCATTTGTCCCTTGAACTGCTTTTCTGTGAGTTTGGCCAGTTCCTTGCGTTCCTTCACCACCAGCTTGTGTTCCTTGATGGCGGTTTTGCCTTCCTTGGCAAACTCTTTGGATTGTGCGTTCACAGTCAGCTGACCCATGGTCAACGAAAGTACTAACAGAAGAAGTATTCTTTTCATAAAGCGAAAGGTTTTATGGTTTAATTTTTCTTTTCTTTAATGACGTTGTCGGCTGCAAATATAAATAATACTGCATATCTTTTTTATCTTTTTCAAGATTTTTTATTGAAAGGCACGCATGGAGAAGCTCATTTCACCTCCCAAACGGGATATCGTATCGTTTGCTTTCACAAGTCCTGGACTTGTTTTGTCTACTCCGGGACTTGTTTTGTCTACTCCGGGACTTGTGCGAAATAGTCGGCGACTTGTGAAGAAAACTTCACGCCGCGTCCGGCTGGGCCGAGGAAGCGGAATAATCACGCTGAAAATGCGCCAATCTGTTTGGTGAAGGCTCTTTTACGCGCGTGTATATACGTATTATATTTCCCGAAAAATGTATTCACCCATTCACGCAATGCCCGTTCCCAGCTGATTTTCAACGGTTTCAAGCGTGAAGGCTTTGATTTCAAAGTGTTCACATGGGCAGCAAAGTATTCACACGGGCGGTGAACGCACGTGAAGGGTGGAAAGCGTAAGCCTTCACACCGGAAAACCACCCGAAAATCAGCAGATAAACGGATAAAAACGCCACAGCGGAGGTGAACACTTGAAAATCCAAGCCTTCACACTCAAAACTGCTGAAAATCGGACGGAAACGCGCTCCATGTGAAGGGGTGAATGCTTTTTTTGCGGATAAAAAAAGCGTATAGAAGCGTGTGAACCTTCGGGGGAACAGCTGTTTTTCAGCCACAGCATCTTCTAAGGGGAATGCGTCGTCATACAAAAAAATAGGGCTGTCCGGTAAAGGTTGAAGAAAACCGATAACCCTTGAAACTTCAGCCAGACTGCCTTGAACTTTTTACCGGACAGCAATCATTTTTTACAAGTCGGCGAGTAGAAGAAAATGGTCCCGGACTTGTGGCGTGCAAGTCCGGGACTATTTTCAAAAGGTTCGCCTGGCGTTGGTCACGCGGCAGGCTTACGAAGGGCGGGATTACTTCTTATGCGCCTCCACCCATCGGCGGGCGTTGACGAACGCCTCCATCCAGGGCGTGATGTCCTCCGAGCGGCGTTTGTGCGGGTAGAATGGGTTCTGCCAGGGGTAGAAGGCACGTTCCAGGTGGGGCATCATGGCCAAGTGGCGGCCGTCGGCACTGGCAATGCCCGCCACGCTGTAGCGCGAGCCGTTGGGGTTGCCGGGATATTCGTCGTAAGTATATTTCAGCAC
>SFQP01000089.1 GCA_004562975.1 bacterium | reverse complement strand
GCGGATGAGCACCGTCTGGTACAGGTTGCCGCCGCAGTCGTTGGCAGCCACCACGCCCTCGATGATCAAGTCCTCCTTCACCTGTTCAAACGCATTGGTCTGTCCGAAGAGCGAGCTGTGTTCGTTCTTGAGTTGGGCGATGGAGTAGTTCACCTCGCCGATGTCGGTTTTGCTGGTAATCAGGTAGCTGTCGGTGTACGGTACGTCCACATCGTCCATGCAGGCGGTGAATGCCGTGAGCGCGAAGGCTGCCAGAGCCATAGGGAATATCTTGTTCAGTTTCATAATGGGGAAGCCTTAGAATTTAAATCCAACATTCAGGAACGCATTGATGGCGTTGGCGTAATAGTACTTCGAGTTTTTCGAGAAAGTGTACGCTTTGGCCACGCCCGTGTTGTAGAAGTCGTCGCGGTTCTGTTCGTAGCCACCCGTGCGCTGGTTGCGGTTGTTCGTCACGTTTTGCACGTTCAGGTTGATGCTGATGCTCTTGCCCTTGGCCAGGCGGATGTAGCGGCCAATGGAGAGGTCGAGCATGAAGCCGCCGTCGAATTTCTCCTGTTTGGCGGAGTAGGCCGAAACCACTTGTCCGTAGTTGGGGTTGTCGATGCTTTCCGTCACGTTGCCGTTAGCGTCGAAAGCCAGCGGGATGGTCTTCTGAGCGTCATAGAGTATGCCACCTTTGGCCAAATCCTCTTTGCTGATGCTGCTGAAGAGATAGTTGCCCTTGTTGTCCATACCTTCCGAGCTGTAAGAAGGCAGCACGTTGCTCAGGCGGCGGTATTCGGAGAAGTCCACGTAGACGCGGTCGTAGTAGTTGAGGTTAGCCTCGAAGAACCAGCCCTTCACGTTGTAGTTCAGCCCAAGGCTCACAGCCGTCAGCGGCGTGCCGTTCACGCGCATACCGTCGGCAATGACGCGCAGGGGCATCTTCTCGCTCGTCAGCGGGTTGCGCCAGGTGTTCAGTTCTCTCAGCGTCGAGGCGTTCATGCCCTCGTAGGCCACCTGGGCCAAGGGGTTGTTCACATACTGCGCTTCGGCGTAGGTACCCGTCAGGCTGACGGAGAAGTTCGAGGTCAGGTTATACTTCAAGGCAGCCTCCACGCCGTAGTGTTCGCGGTTCACGCCGCTCATGGTGAGGTACGTGAAGCGTTCCTCCTGGTCGTTGTAGAAAGCCGTCTGCTCCACGCCGTTGTTGAAGCGTGTATAGTAGCCCGTCACCTTACCCGAGAAGTCGCCCAAGCGGAATTGGTACGAAGCCTCGGCGTTGAAAATATCCTCGTTGGTCAGGTTGTCCACGAAGTTGTTCTGCATACGCGGAGCCACGAAACTGTTGCGTGCCAGCGGCGCGTCGGTTTCCGCACCGAAGTTCAGGCTCAGGATGTGTGCGCCCGTGGGTCTGTAAGTCAGGCCGAAGCGTCCGCCGCCGCCCAGGAATTTGGCCTGTCCGCTCTTGCCGTAAGAGTTTTCGGGTGCGCGTCCGTTCTGCATCAGGCCTTCGCGCTCCATGGTAGTACCTTCGACGAAAGCCGAGAGGCGGTAGTTCAGCTTGCCGTAGTTCATTTCGTAAAGTCCGTAGGCGCGGGCCTTGTTCACGAAGATGTTGTAGTTATAGCCGAACTTGTCGTTCACACCGATTTTGCGGTTCGGGTTTCGCAGGTCGTTCTGCGCCTCCGTACTGTTGATGCCGTAGTCGTTGGCGGCGAATTTGTCAATGTCTGTAAAGGTAGTTCCGCCCAAGAGGTCGGCCATGGTCTTGTAGTGCATACCCTTGGTCGAGTTGAGCGAAACGCCCAGCGTATATTTATGGTGGCGGTTCACTTCATGATTGAAGGCCGAGTTGAGGGCGAACACCATCTGGTCGTTGTGGCGGCGTTCCTGATAGTAGAGCGTTTCACCGCCGGCGGCCTCGTTCTGCCTGTTCACGTAGTACATACGATCCCAGTTGATCTGCCGGTTGGCCTTGGAAGCCGTCCAGAAGTCCACCAGGTCGTTGTACTGGTCCAGCAGGTACGGGTTCTGCGCCAGGTAGTCCGGGTTGTTCTTCTCGGGGTCCCACACATCGAAGATGCTGCTCGGCATGTTCTTGTAGTAGTCCGGTCGCGGGTCGTAGGCATCGCCGCTCCAGCTCAGTGCCGTGGAGCTGTACATGGAATATTTGAAGCCGGCCGATGTGGTGAGCTTCTTTGTGTCGTCCATTTTCCAGTCCCACGTCAGGATGGCCGTAGGTTCGTAGTCGTGTACCACGCGGGCATTGCGCTTCTCTCCCCCCTGATAACCCCAGTTCGGGTTATAGTAGTGCGAGTTGGCCAGCCAGTAAGCCTCTTCCGTTGAGGCACCCTGCTGTGCGCGCTCCGTGGGCGAGCCGAAGGTGACCAGCGAGAGCGTGTGGTGGTCGTTGAAGCGTTTTTCGGCCGAGAGGAAATAAGAGAATGAGTTGTAGAACGTGCCCTCAATCACACCCTCGTTGGCCCAGCGGTAACCCACCAGTCCGGCAAAGGCCCAGCCCGAAGGTGTCAGTCCCGTGGCGTGGGTGAACATGCCGCGTGCCACATAGTTGCGGTTACAGCCCGAGAGCGTCAGTTTGGAACCTTGGGCAAACTGGCTGGCGCGTGTGTTCACGCTGGTGCCGCCACCCACGCCGGCCACGCCGAAGCGGTTGTAGTCGTAGGCCGAAACGCCTTCCTGGTTGCGTGTGGCATCGTTCATGCCGCCCACCATGCTGTAGCCGAAGCGGCCCAGTTCCAGGTCGTTCAGCTGCAGGCCGTTCATGTAGTAGCTGTTGTACATGTTGTCGTAGGCCCTCACTTTGAAACGCATGGGACTGAACAGATAACCCACCTCCGAGTTGTACGGGTCGCTCTTGGCACCCGTGATGGTCGACACGGTCTGGGCCGCATCGTTGTCCTCGTCCAGCTGCGATTCCGTGAATGTGAAATCAGAACTGTCGAGCACTTGGAGGGTGTCGACGGGAGCTTGCGCCCAGGCTCCGGAAGCCATCAGCAATGCTGCCGCCGTAAGTTTTACACCTTTCTTCATAAATAATTGTATAGAATGCTTGTTGTTTCGTAGGTAGAGCCAAACGCCGGCAACCACATTGCTGCCCTTGGCTCAGCAGAAAAAAGCGTGGCAATGAGTTTCATTGCGAGGCAAAATTAGGAAAAATTCAGTTTTGGCTCGTTACAAGTCTGTGAAATGTCGGTGTGAATGAGGCAAAAGCCTTTATTTCTCATTTTTTTTTTAGAAATTTGCCGTCGCCACAGCCCTGAAACGCAGATGGTGGGGGTGGCAGTGTATCAAATAGTCCAATCACTTTTTATGAAACGTCTTGTATTTTCTTTTTCGCTCTTGTTCGCTGTGCTCACCGGCCTGTCATCGTTTACCCTGCGGTCTCAGGGGGAACAGCAAAAGAGCTACGCCCTCTACGGAGTGGCCTTCTACAACTTGGAGAACCTTTTCGACACCCTGCACGATGCCGGCAAGAACGACTATGAGTATCTGCCCAACGGCACCAACAAGTGGGGCAAGATGAAATACGAGGCCAAGCTCCACAACATGGCCCGCGTGCTTTCCGAACTCTGTACTGACAAGCTGCCCCTCGGCCCGGCGGTCATCGGCTTGTCGGAGGTGGAAAACGATAAGGTCCTGCAGGATCTGCTCAAGCAGCCCGAACTGGCCAAGCGCGGCTGGAGGTATGTGGACTATCCCGGCGTGGATCGTCGCGGCGTGGAGTGCGCCTTCTTCTACAACCCCCGTTTCTTCCAGCTCGAAAGCAGCATGATCGTACCTTATTATTATGCTCCCAGCGGACGGGTGGACGACCCTTTGCTCGGTTTCTACACCGATAATCAGGGAAAGGTCCGGGCGTACACCGACCTGAAGGGCGACACCACGCACATCACGCGTGGTTTCCTCGTGATGAGCGGCACGATGGCGGGCGAGCGCGTCCACTTCATCGTGAACCACTGGCCCTCGCGGGCTGCCGGCGACGAAGTGCGCCAGCGGGCCGGTTTCCAGGTGCGCCAGCTGGTTTTGGCACTCATGAAGAGCGAGCCTGGTTCCAAGGTGATCGTCATGGGCGACATGAACGACGACCCGAACAACAAGAGTATGACCGAACAGCTGGGCTGCGTGAGCGAGCCCGATAAGGTGAAACACGACACGGACATGTACAATCCTTGGTACAACACGCTTTACAAAGTGGGGCAGGGCACGTTGCTCTATGACGGCAAGTGGAACCTTTTCGACCAGATTGTGGTGTCGGGCAACTTGGTGGGCAAGGACCGCTCCACACTGAAATTTTACCAACACGCCATTTTCATGCGCGACTACCTGTTCCAGCAGGAAGGGAAATACAAGGGCAATCCGCTGCGCACCCATGCCGGCGGTGTATGGCTCAACGGCTATTCCGACCACCTGCCCGCCCAGATTTATTTGGTGAAGGAGGTGAAGAAGTAGCCGGTGCTCCGGCTTCGCGGCCTCGTTCCCTGTATGCCACTGCTTGTTTATTTGATAATTGTCCGGGATTTGTGCCTCACAAGTCCCGGACTTGTTTTACCTACCCCCGGACTTGTTTTTTCAAGTCCTGGACTTGTGTTTCCAACTCGCCGAGTTGGTGGGGCAAGTTGCCGAGTTTGTGGTTGAGGGTGAAAATATTAGGAAAGGGCAGGATGAAGGGTGGGGAAGTATGCAGGAAAACCGCTCTCTATACGTAATTTATTCCCGAAAAATGTGTTCACCTATTCACCGGTTACCTATTTCTTGCTGATTTCCATGGCTTTCGCGTGTGAAGGGTTGACTGTTTCCACCTGGTTGAAGGGTTCACCAAGGTTTCACCCTGAGGCTCCTGCGTTCACTGCTATTTGGTAAAAACAAATGTGAATTTACTGTTTCAAAAATGTTAAACGCTTGATTTCTATTTTTGCATAGACCTTTTCCATTCCGTCGGCTGAATGCGGTGAAGCATGGTGCAGGTTTTGTCTAAACCATGTTTCACGTTGACAAGATTGAAAATCATACGTTTCCGTGCTGATGTGAATGAGTGAACCATTTTTTTCGGGGTAATAACACGTATATTATATGGCATCTGACAGGAAAGAAATCAGCCTTGGGGCATTTATATTTTGGGAATAGTATGCCTTAATCAATGCAAATTATGTAGACGACTTTTTTTTTCGTTCTTCACTCGCCTTGTACTATCTTTAGATAAGACAGGCTGCGGCTCGGCATGAAAAAACAAAATCCTGCGGCTTTTATTTTTGTCCTGCGCTCGCCTTGCACTATCTTTTGATAAGACAGGCTGCGGCTCGGCAAAGAAAATGCAAATCCAAGGGCTTTGTTGCACTATCTTTTAATAAGACAGGCTGCGGCTCGGCAAAGAAAATGCAAATCCAAGGGCTTTGCATTTTGCTTTGCGCTCGCCTTGCACTATCTTTGTCGCCCCGATTTACAGGTCAAAACAAAACATAAATCATACTGATATGGCTCAAAAACCCGGCATACCTAAGGGTACACGCGATTTCGGCGCCGTGGAAATGGCACGGCGCAACTATATTTTTGAAACCATCCGAAGCGTCTATGCACTCTACGGTTTCAGCCAAATCGAAACCCCGGCCATGGAGAACCTCTCCACGCTCATGGGGAAATATGGCGAGGAGGGCGACAAACTGCTCTTCAAAATTCTCAATTCGGGCGACTTCCGCCGTGAGGTATCTGCCGATGAATACGGCGAAAAGAATGCCGCACAGCTGGCCGCCCGCTTCTGCGAGAAGGGCTTGCGCTACGACCTCACCGTGCCCTTCGCCCGCTTCGTGGTGCAGCACCGCGACGAGCTGCAGTTGCCTTTCAAACGCTATCAAATCCAGCCCGTATGGCGCGCCGACCGCCCGCAGAAGGGACGTTACCGCGAGTTTTACCAGTGCGATGCCGACGTGGTGGGCTCCGATTCCCTGCTCAACGAGGTGGAGCTGATGCAAATCGTGGACGAGGTGTTCACGCGATTCGGCATCAACGTGTGCATCAAAATCAATAACCGCAAAATCCTTACCGGCATTGCCGAAACCATCGGGGCGGCGGACAAAATCGTGGACATCACCGTGGCCATTGACAAACTTGACAAGATCGGTCTCGAAAAGGTGAACGATGAACTCCGCGCCGTAGGGCTTTCCGATGAGGCCGTAGAGAAACTGCAACCCATCATCGCCCTGTCCGGTACGAACGAGGAGAAGCTCGCCACCATGCGCACCGTGCTCGCCGGCAGCGAAGTGGGCTTGAAGGGCGTGGACGAAGTGGCCTTTGTGCTCGAAACGCTCGCGGAGAGCAACCTGCGGAACCCCATTGAACTTGACCTGACGCTGGCCCGCGGCTTGAACTATTACACGGGGTGCATCTTTGAGGTGAAGGCACTCGACGTGCAGATCGGTTCCATCACGGGCGGTGGCCGCTACGACAACCTGACGGGCATCTTCGGTATGCCGGGACTCAGCGGCGTGGGCATCTCGTTCGGTGCCGACCGCATCTACGACGTGCTGACCCAGCTCGACCTTTATCCTGCCGCCACTCAGGCCGGCGCACAGTTGCTGTTCATCAACTTTGGACCCGCTGAGGCTGCCCATTGCCTGCGCTTGGCCGCCGCCACGCGCCGTGCGGGCATTGCCACGGAGGTGTATCCCGACGCGGTGAAGATGAAGAAGCAGATGGCCTATGCCAATGCACACCATGTGCCCTTCGTGGCCTTGGTGGGTGAACAGGAAATGGCAGAGGGCAAGGTGGCCCTGAAGGACATGAATACCGGAGAACAGACCAGCCTGACGCTGGAGGAACTCATCGGACGGATTACGGACTGATGGTGACTTCGTAAAGGTTATGAGGGGTTATGAGGTTATTTCATAAGGTTATAAGGTTAGGGTCGCTTCGCTCCCGGGTTATAAGGTTATTTAGTTACTGTCTGAACGGAAATCTCAGTCGCTCAGTATGTTACTTTATAACCTCATAACCTAATCCCTCATAACCTGAGATACCCCCATATTTACCAAATCTTAATAATAAAAAGTTGGCAAACAGCAGTAATAATCCCTACTTTTGCCAAGTCAAAGTGCGAAACCAATTCTATATCATATTTTTATCAACTAATTTAAATGCATAAAGCATGAAAAAGATTTTACTCTCTTTCTTCGCCTTCCTGCTCATGGCTGTTACGGCTTTTGCCCAAGGCACCGTGTTCAGCTGGAGTGCAGCAGGCGATTGGACAACATTGACCGACGAAAATGAAAAGACCGTTGGTGTGTCGCTCGAACAATCTCCTTACACGGTTGTGTTGCTGAAAGAATCAGGACTGAACGCAGCTACCGTTAACGCAACTGCCAACGATGCACGTGTGTATGCCAAAGGAACAGCAACAGTTTCTACCACCGGCGAGAACATGACTTCACTGGTTTTTGCCATTTCCGCCCAAGGCAAAAGGCGTTTGCCTGAAATCACCCCCAATACAGGTGAGGTGACCGTTGATACCGAAAATTGGACAGTGACCTGGACGGGTGATGCCCAAAGTGTCGTGCTCACGGTAGGAGAAAAGGCTGTCTATGGAACAGACGGCGCAACAAAAGCAGGCCAATTCAACTTTGACAACATCACCATTTTCACCAATGGTGAAGGCGGCGGCGAAGAAGGCGGCGGCGAAACGCCCGATGAGCCGTATGGCATGAAGGCAACCGGCTATGCTAACAAGACCAATTACGCTGCCGAGAGCTGGTTGGTTTCGCCTGTGCTCGACCTGACCAATGCCACCGATTGCAGCATCGCCTTCCAGCAGGCTGCCAACTTCTTCCAGAATCAGGATAACCTGAAGGCCGCTGTCAGCGTAAAGGCCAAGGCTGCCGGTGATGCCGACTGGACTACGCTTGATGTTACACCCTGGCCCGAAGGCACAAGCTGGACGTTCATTCCCTCTACCGCCGACCTCAAGGCATTCGACGGCAAGAAGGTGCAGATTGCCTTTGTTTATACCTCTACAGCCGACGTGGCCGGTACGTGGGAAGTGAAGGAATTCAACCTCCATGGCAACGGCAGTGTAAGTCTGCCCGATGAGCCCGAAACTCCCGAAGTGCCCAACTATACCAGCGTGGCTGACCTCGTGGCTGCTGCCACTGCAGACAAGGTGAGCGTAACCTACGAATTTGCCAACCTGCTCGTTACCGGTGTGGGCGTTCGCGGCTCCAACACCAGCGTTTATGTGAGCGACGGCAAGGCCCTGCAGCTCTACGGCGCAGCCACCACATTCAAGAAGGGTGACAAGATCAGCGGTAAGTTGGCCGGACAGCTCTGCGTTTACAACAACGTGACGGAACTGGTGGTTACCTCCTACGAGGGCGTTACGGTGAGCAGCTCCGACAATGCCGTTGAACCGGCTGTCGTGACCATTGCCGACGTAAATAACGATGAAACCTACCTCTACCAGAACCAGTACGTGCAGCTGCAGGGTGTTTACTTTACCGCTGAAGCGTTGGCCAGCTCGAACATCACCATGATGGACGACAGTGACAACGAAATGGTGTTGCGCGACAACTTCAACGTGCTGGGCGATGTCATCTTCAACACTTCCAAGACTTACAACGTGAGCGGCTATGTGGCCTACTTTAAAGGTGTGGCCCAGCTCTATGCCTGCGAGGCTTCGGACGTGCAGATGATTACCAACCTGAAGGATGCCGAAACCGCTTGGGCCGCTGAAGAAGTGGTGGTACTGCCCTCTGACGAGCAGAAGGTGGACAACGCACTGACTACCCTCTCTGACGGCGAAAAGACCTATGCTTCGTCCAACCCCGCAGTGGCTACCGTGGATGCCGAAGGCAACATCACCCTGACCGGAAAGGGCGTTACCGTTATCAGCGTGGAAACGGCTGAAACCGAAAACTACCTGGAAAGCAAGGCCAGCTTCACACTTTATGTCATTGAAGGCGAAGGTACGTTCGAAGCTCCCTATACGCCGGCCGACGTGCAGTACTTCAACGGCAAGGCCACTGAAAAGGTATGGGTGAAGGGTCAAATCCTCGGCAGCATCAACGGCTCTATAATTTATCCTGCCTCCGACACGGAGAAAACCGTGGCTGCCAACATCGCCATCGGTACGGCAGACCTCTACGTGCCTGTTCAGCTCGTCAGCAGATCCGATGTACGTGCCGCACTGAACCTGATTGACCATCCCGAACTGCAGGATGCTACGGTATGGGTATATGGTAACCTGGAAACGTATTTCAGCATGCCCGGCGTGAAGAATACTTCCGATTTCAGCCTCGACGGACAGACCGGCATCATCATTGCCATTGAGCAGCCTGCTACCGGCGAGAAGCACATCTACAGCATCGATGGCCGCCGCTTGACGAAACTCACCAAGGGTATCAACATCGTGAACGGCAAGAAGGTGTTGTACTAATATTCAGATTATGAGGTTTTAGCAATAACCTCATACCTGGGCGAATGGTTGCCCGGTCATTCAAGGGATTGTTCCCGGGAATGACCGGGCAACTTCTATTTGCAGAAAGCAATATTGGTGGGTGAGAATAAAAATATTACTTTTGCTCCGAAATGCCAGTATATAAACGATAAACCGTCAATTTCCATGAAATTTGCTTTGATAGGCTACGGCAAGATGGGGCACATGATTGAGGAAATCGCCCTGCAGCGTGGCCACCAGATAGTGTCGATTATCGATGTGGATAATCCGGAGGATTTCAACACCGATGCGTTCCGCAGTGCCGACGCTGCCATAGAATTTACCAACCCCACCGCTGCCTACGGCAATTACCTGAAAGCCTGGGAACAAGGGGTGAAGGTGGTGAGCGGCAGTACGGGGTGGCTCAAGGAGCACCGGGACGACGTGGAACGGGCGTGCCGCGAAGAAGGGCATACGCTCTTTTGGGCTTCCAACTTCTCGCTCGGCGTGGCCCTCTTCTCTGCCGTCAACAAATACCTGGCCCGGCTGATGAACGCCTGCCCGGAGTATGACGTGAGCGAGGTGGAAACCCACCACATACATAAGCTGGACGCGCCCAGCGGTACCGCCATCACGCTGGCAGAACAGATTTGCTCGGAACTGGACCGCAAGACCGATTGGGTAAAGGGACAGGTGAAAAACGCTGACGGCTCTCTCACCGGCACAACCGATACGCCGGCCAATTTGCTCCGTATCGATGCGGTGCGCGAGGGCGAGGTGCCCGGTATCCATACCATTACCTACAATTCCGATGCCGACATGATACAGATAACCCACTCTGCCCACAACCGCCGGGGGTTTGCCTTGGGAGCGGTGCTGGCAGCGGAGTTTACCGCACGCCACAGCGGACTGTTGAGCACGGATGACCTCTTTGCAGAATTGATGTCGTAATTATCCCTAACACAATTGAATATGTCTTCCCGACAGCATACTTCCCAAATTATTCCGTGGGTGAACTTCACCGTTGTCACTGTCCTCTACCTGCTCTTCCTGTATTGGGTAGGCTCCTGGTGGGGACTGATTGTGATGCCCCTTATCTTTGACCTTTACATCACCCGCCGCATCAAGTGGGGCTGGTGGCGTGAACCCGAGGTGGGGCCTGTAACCCGCTTCCTGATGGGATGGGTGGATGCCATCGTGTTCGCCCTCATCGCCATCTATTTCCTCAACCAGTTCTTTTTCCAGAACTTTGTCATCCCCTCTTCCTCTTTGGAAAAGACGCTCCTCACGGGCGACTATCTCCTGGTGTCGAAGCTCTCCTACGGACCGCGTATTCCACAGACCCCGCTCTATATGCCTCTGACGCAGCACACGTTGCCTCTGTTCGGCTGCAAGAGCTATTTGGAACATCCCCATTGGGACTACCGACGAGTGAAAGGACTGGGCAAGGTGGAGGTGAACGACATCGTTGTCTTCAATTATCCGGCTGGCGACACGGTTGCCCTCAACCAGCAAAACCAGGACTACTACCGCCTGTGCTACCAAATGGGTGACCAGCTGTTGGGACAGCCTGGACAGTTCGGCGAGGCACCCGTGCCGGCTTCGGCTGCGCTGAATGACTCGCTGACTTACGAAGAACAGCAAAATCTGTTCGCGAAAATCTACGCTGCCGGTGCTGCTTATCTCCGTAGCCAGCCCGAGGAGTTCGGCGACATCGTGGCCCGGCCCACCGACCGGCGCGAGAACTATGTGAAACGCTGCGTGGGACTGCCCGGACAGACGCTACAAATCAAGGACAACATCATCTATCTGGACGGAAAGCCTAATCCCGAACCGGAGAACGTGCAGTATGCTTACGAAGTGACCTTTGTGCAGGACATTCCGCAGGAAATGAAAAAGGAACTGGGCATTACGGACGAAGACCTCTACACCGTGCGCAACGGACAGAAGGTGTGGATGCCGCTAACGCGGAGCGTGAAGGCAGAATTGCTGCGCCATCCTGAACTGGTGAGCAGTATCACACAGGCAGAGCCGGCTGCCGACTGGCTTTACCCGCAAAATAAAATTACCCACTGGACTACGGCTAACTATGGACCGCTGTGGATTCCCAAGAAAGGCGAAACGATCCGCCTGACGCTGGACAACCTCCCCATTTACGAAAGACCAATCCGTGTGTACGAAGGCAATGACCTGCAGGTGCGCAATGGCAACATATACATCAACGGAAAGCGGGCCGACAGCTATACCTTCCGACTGGATTATTACTGGATGATGGGGGACAACCGCGACAATTCCGCCGATTCCCGCTTCTGGGGATTTGTGCCCGAGGACCACGTGGTAGGCAAGCCGCTCTTCGTATGGATTTCGCTCGACCCCGACTACTCGCTCTTCAACGGTGGAATACGCTGGAACCGCTTCTTCAAACGTGTGTGGGACATCAAGTGACCTACTTATGAAATATCTGCGCAAGATTATACTCCCCATCCTGCTGGCAGCCATCCTGCTGCTGGCGGTGCGGGGTCTGCTCTTGTGCCATATGAGGTTGCCCGACAATGCCGCATTGCCGGGTTTGGAACCGGGCGGACACGTGCTGGTGTGCCTCACTTACTATGGATTGCGCTTGCCTGGCGAACCGATCTGGGGCTATCATCGTTGGGGATATGCCGAGCCGGAGGTGATGGACAACGTGGTTTTTGCGCCTTCAGCCACAGCAGGGAAATGTGCGCCGATTGGTGCTTCCGGCACGCACTTCGCCCGATGCCCAGCCTATCGTGGTGCCGGGAAAGGGCCGCTCCGTCCACGTTACGCCGCACAATGCCCGTTTGCTTGCCTGGTTGTTGCAGACTTACGAACATTCCCGCGTGACCCTTACGCGGGAGGGTGGGCTGCAAATGGCCGGAAGCAGGCTCAAACGGGTGAGGACTTCACAAAACTATTACTGGATTGAAACCCAGCCCGACTCCTTCCGGCTGGTGCCACATTGTGAGCTGGTGGGGAAAATCGTTGCGCAGTTCTGAGGGACAGCTGAGGCTGGCTTCCTATCCTACATCCTTTTCCCATACCTTTAACTAAATTATCGAACACTCCTTAAATCATATATTTCCAAGCATTCCATGCAACTGCTTCTGCCTTCCCAATACCTCGCTCCTGTGGGGGCGTATGCTTATCTTTTTGCCGCCGAACGGGTGGTAGAGGACAGGGGGGAGTTTTATATCAAACAAACGTACAGAAACCGTTGTTACATTGCCGGACCGCAGGGGGTACTGTCCTTGATTGTTCCCGTGGAACGCAATGGACTGGCTCGTTTACCCATGCGTGACGTGAGGATTTCCGAACACGGTAATTGGCGGCACGTACATTGGACCGCTCTCGTCTCAGCCTACGAAAGCAGTCCCTACTTTGAATACTATGCCGACGACTTCCGTCCGCTCTACGAAAGGCCTTTCCGATACCTCGTCGACTTCAATGAGGCATTGCACCGGCTTGTCTGCGAACTTCTTTCCTTTGCGCCCCAAGAGCGTGTTTCCGACGAGTATGTGCCAGCCACAGCAGATTGGACCGACCTCCGCCAGTTACTCTCGCCCAAGCAGCCCCTTGCCTCATTGGAGCGTTTCCGTTCCGTGGACTACTATCAGGTCTTCGCTTCGCGCTTGGGATTTCTGCCCAATCTCAGCATTGTAGACCTGTTGTTTAATATTGGCCCTGAGAGTCGCCTTATATTGCGTAAATCTTTTTTGTAAGTAGGTGAATTTCTGGGTAGAAAGCGCAAGAAAAACCTGGCGCATTTGAATTGCTGAAGGGTAACAGTTCCAAAATCATATTCTGTGAGTAAGTATTTCCCTTTGTAACAAAAAGCAGATTGACAATCTCATGTGCTGTCAATCTGCTTTTTCAATGATGCTGTTCGTGAATAATAGGTGGTACGAGGATTGAGAATTACAAATCCAGTATTTCTTTTTCACTGAGGCCAGTTGCCATCTGGATGTCGGTCAATGCTAACCCCATAGACTTCAGTTTCCGCGCAGTTTCTTTGATTGCTTTTGCACGACCCTGTTCCAAGCCTTGTTCCAATCCCTGCTGCATTCCTTGCTGCAATCCCTGCTGCATTCCCTGCTGCATTCCCTGCTGCATTCCTTGCTGCAATCCCTGCTGCATTCCTTGCTGTATTCCCTGCTGTATTCCCTGCTGCATTCCTTGCTGTATTCCCTGCTGTATTCCCTGCTGTATTCCTTGCTGTATTCCCTGCTGTAAGCCTTGTTCCAAGCCTTGCTGTAAGCCTTGCTCCAATCCTTGCTGTAAGCCTTGCTCCAATCCTTGCTGTAAGCCTCTTTTGAGTGCGCTGCCATAGTACGTTTTTTCTGTACTGATGATGTCCCAGAACTTCTCGTAGCCAAGCAGCTGCTCTTCGGTGTAGGCCGAGCGTTCCACCACAGACAGAGCCTTGCTGATGTCCGGGTTGCCGAGCAAGTCGGAGGAAACCTCGCGGGTAGAATTCTGCACCTCCGTCAGATAGCG
>SFQP01000088.1 GCA_004562975.1 bacterium | reverse complement strand
TTGAGCGGCGAGCCGGATGCCTGACCCCATCCACCCTCGCTGCTGGATGTCATGCGTGGTGGTTCCGAAGTGCGTGGCTGGCGGCGCAGTTTTTCCGTACATAGCACGTAGGTGAAGGTTTTACCGTCCGGTCTAACGGTAAAACCTTTTTTTATCGACGAAATGGCCGTTTTTATTTCCTGTAATGCCCATTTTGAGGGTTGTAACCTGTATTTCATTGAATTTTAATGTACTAAAACCCTATAACCATCGTGTTTTCCCTACCTTTGCACCATCAAACCAATTATTAAACCAAAAAGTTATGAAAAAGCAATTCATTACAAGAGTATTCCTCTCTTCTCTTGTGCTTGCCTTGACAAGTCTTTTCGGAGGGGGTAATTTGCTGGCGCAAACCGATATATTGACGGCGAGTAAGTTTACTGCCACTTCAACTGGCTACAGTGATTTTTCAAATGTAAAAGCTACTTCCAGTGCTGTTTATGCTGGTAATTCTGCAAAAACTAAATCTGGTGCAATCCAGTTGCGTACGGATAAAAGCATTAGTGGTATCGTTACTACTGCATCAGGTGGAAAGGTAACGAAAATTGCCCTTGAGTGGGATTCTAATACTTCTTCTAGCAGAACCATTGATGTCTATGGTAAGAGTTCGGCTTATACGAGCGCTGTAGATTTGTACAATGACTCTAAGAAGGGCACCTTAATTGGTTCCATAAAATATGGTGAATCTACTACTTTGGAGGTTACAGGCGATTATGAATACATTGGTCTTCGTTCCAAAAGTGGTGCCCTCTATTTGACCTCTGTAGAAATCACTTGGGCATCTTCCGGCGGCTCAACCGATCATCTGTTATCTTATGATGTAAGCGTATGCAATGCTACTATTGGTCAGGATAATACCTTCCCCGTCCTTACGTTTGCTGACGGAGTAACGGATACGGATATTACTTATTCTTCTTCCAAAGAAACTGTGGCTACTGTTGATACTGATGGTAATGTGACCTTAAAGGGCGCGGGTGAAACGACCATCACGGCTTCTTTCCCCGGCAACGCAACTTTGAAAGCCGATAAAGCTTCTTATACTTTGATCGTATCCAAGCCCAGTGCCAATTTGACTTATAGTGCAAGCAGCTGCCATGTTGTAATTGGAGAAGACTATACGTTGCCAACACTTACTTATACAAAGGGTGTAACGGGTATTGTTTATTCTTCTTCCAACACAGACGTAGCTACGGTGGATGCCGAAGGTGTTGTAACTTTGACAGGTTCAGTAGGTACAACTACTATTACCGCTTCTCTTACAGATGATGCGACTTATGCAGATGGTTCTGCCAGCTATGAGCTGACGGTGAAAAAGCCTAATCTCTTCGTTTACAAGAAGGTTACTTCTGCCGAAGATTTGGTAGATGGAGGAGTTTATATAATGGTTTGTGATGAGCTTAAATCTACCATTTCAGCTATAGAAAGTAGCAAAGGAACCCCTACAGATGTTACTATCAGTGGTGATATTGTAGAAGCCATTACTGGTAATGTTGTAGAATTTACTTTGGAAGACAAGGATACATACTATAGATTCAAAAATGACGAACTGTATTTATATGGCAAGTCTAAGACCGATATAGGATTAAAAGCACTTGGTACTGATAATGATCAAAAGTGGAATATAACAATAGATGCAGAAGTAACTAAAATTTCATGTCTAAAGGATGGAATTACAAATCGTCAGATTGGTGTAAATACTAAAAATGCAAATAAGTTCGGTCTTTATTCAGATTATAATACAAGTTCGTACCCTGGTATTAACCTCTACCGGAAGGTATATCCTCTGACCGTATCTTCTCGTACCGGTGGCTACGCTACTTTCTACAACGAAGAAGAGGCTTACCAGATGCCCGAAGGTTTGACGGGTTATGCCGTAACGAAGGCTGAGAATGGCCACTACATCACCCGCAAAACCGCTTACGAAGCCGGCGCAACCGTGCCTGCCAAGACCCCGTTGCTCATCATCGGTACTACCGATGGAGGAAATTATTATCCCGCAGTAGTGAGCGGAACTGGTGTAGAGGCTTATGCCGGCAGCAACCTGCTCGAAGGTACACGCGATGCCAATGGCAATACGCACTCCGCTAAGGATGGCAGCGTGTACTACTACAAACTCGGTTTGAACACTAAGGACGAGCCCGGTTTCTACTGGGGTGCTGAGAACGGTGCTGCCTTTAAGATGACGAAAGCCACTACCGCTTACCTCGCCGTTCCCAAGTCATTGGTGCAAGGTGCTAACGCCCTCTTCTTCGACTTCGGTCCCGAAACCGGTATCAACGAAATCCAGACCGAGCAGGCTGACAAGGCTATCTTCGACCTCAGCGGACGTCGCGTGCAGAAGGCTACCAAGGGCTTCTACATCGTGGGCGGAAAGAAGGTGCTCGTGAAGTAATCAAACAGCATTTATTCAATTAATCCCTAACTGAATATCAACACAATGAAGAAATATATCCAACCCCAAACTACGCAGATGTCCATCAACATTGAGTCTCATCTGCTCTTAGCCAGCGGCGAGGTGCAAGACACCAAGCTGCAAGTGAAGGACAACGTAATCGATTCAGAGGATTATGCCATCGGCAAAGGCTGGGCAAGCGACAACTGGACTGAAGAATAAATCCCTCGCGCCCTGTGAGGCGTAACATACAGAAAACAGCCGGGAACATCCGCATGGGGTGTTCCCGGCTGTAGCGTTTGTAAGGGGGTAATCCTGAAGAGCGTGCCCCGTCAGTTCTTCCAATAGTCCAGCACACTGCTCGGACGGCCCGCTGCGGTAAAGGCACCCATGTCGTAGGCACCCCAGTTGAGCGGCACGTACCAGGAGGGCCGCCATGCGCCGTACACCTCCGGTTCCCAATAGAACACGCCGGCGCACACCTCCTTGCCCAGGTTGTGTGCCCGCTGCATGAAGTCCTTGGCCACCTGTGCCGCCAGACTCTCATTGGCCACCTTCACGCCGAATTCGGCCACCATCACCGGCACGCCGTAGCGTTGTTGCAGCGCGGCAATCTGCGTGGCTGCCGCCTGGTTCAGGGCCTGCCAGGTCTGTGCATCGTCGTCCGCCTGCGGATAGTGCGACAGGGCGATCATGTCCATCTTGCCGCCCGCCGCCTTCAGCTTGTCGAACCACCACTGGTTGTTCTCGTAGGCGTGATTCAGGTGCGGCATCACCCAGGCATCGGGATAGACCGCTTTGGCCGCCTGGTAGCCCGCCATGTACAGCTCGGCAAAATGTTTCCATCCGTCCTGCAGGTCGCCCTTGTCGTTCCAGAGTTGCCCGGCCGGGTGCATCATGCCGTTGCGCGTTTCGTTGCCCACCTGCACCCAGGCCACGGGCACGCCGGCCTCCTTGATGGCAGAGAGCACCGCGCGTACGTGGTCCGCCACCTTCGTCCGCAGCTCCTCCTGCGTGAGGCCCTGCCAGTCGAGCGGCATGTCCTGCCGTGACGGGTCCGCCCACCAGTCCGAGAAGTGGAAATCGATCATCAGGTTCAGTCCGGCGGCATGGCAAGCCTTCGCTTTCGCCAGCACATCCTCGGCGTTCGAGTACGCCCCCACGCCCTTGCGTTCCGGGTTCACCCAAACGCGGAGGCGGATGGCGTTCATGCCGATGGCGCGCATCAGTTCCGGGCACTCCATGGCCGTACCTTCAGCCGAATAAAACTTTTTGCCGTCCGCCTTCATCTCCGTGTACCAGCTGATGTCCGCGCCGCGCACAAAGTCTGTGGTGGCTTCCGGTTCCTGGTTGCCCGGCTGTTGCGGTTCCTGTGGCTCTTGTGGCGTTTCCGGCGTTTCCGGTTTGGGAGGCGTGGGGAGTTCGTCGTCGCCGCCGCAGGCTGTCATGCCGAGGGCGACAAAGAATGAGCAAAACAAAAGAAATCGTTTCATGATAGAATGATAGAATTTGGTTATGAGGTTATAAAGTATTGAGGCCACGGTCTATCGCATCGGACCGCCCACCACCGGCAGGGAGGCCGTAGCGGCCTTCAGCCCCTTGCCCGTTACGTTCAGCTTCACGGCCCCCTGCCGGGTGCCCGCCTGCACCACCACGGTCAGTTTTCCGCCGAAGGCGTGCATCTGTTGGAGGTGGAAAAGGTCGAGCGAGGTAGGATCGCCGTTGGCCATGGCGCGGAAGCTGCCCTCGCCCTCCACCGAGCATTGCAGCAAACCATTGAAGTGCGGGCACAGGTTGCCCTTCTCGTCCACCACGCTCACCGTGAAGTAAGCCAAATCCTTGCCGTCGGCCTGCAACTCCTTGCAATAGCTCGGTTCCACCACGATATGGTGCGCCTTGCCCGCCGTGAACACCTGCCGGCGTGCCGCCTCGCGGCCCTGGGCATCGTAGGCCACCACCTCGATGTTGCCCGGTTCATACTTCACCTCGTTCCACATCAGTCGGTAGCGTTCCTCTACGGTCTTCGCCTCCTGCTTCGAGCGTTTCGTGCGGCGGCCCTGGCTCTTGCCGTTGACAAACAGTTCCGCCGAGGGGTAGGAGGTGTAGACAAACACCGGTGTCACCTTTCCCTTGCGGCCCGGCCACGTCCAGTGGGGCAGCACGTGGAACGTTTCAGCCCCGGGGTTCCACACGCTGCGGTACAGGTAGAAACGGTCCTTGGGCAGCGAGGCCAGGTCAATGATGCCGAACATCGACGAGTGGTTGGGCCAGGCATCCGTGTCGTAGGGCGAAGGCTCGCCCAGGTAGTCGAAGCCCGTCCATACAAACTGCCCGATGGTCCAGTCATAGTCGTCGGCCAGGGCAAAGTCAATGTCCGGAATGTTCGACCACGAGCAATAGTCCAGGTCGTAGCTGCTGCTCTGGTGGTCCGGCGTGATGGCATCCGCCTTGCGCACGGCGGGGAAGTGGTACACGCCGCGCGAGCTGACCGTCGACGACGTTTCCGAGCCCAGCACGATGTTCTGTGGCAGCCGGCTGTAAGCTTCCTCGTAGCGGTGGGCGCGGTAGTTGAAGCCCGGAATGTCGAGCATGGCCGCGAAACCGTTGTCCAGCACGCACGAAACCTGGTCCATGCCGCAGGTGACGGGGCGCGTGGGGTCCTCGCGGTGGCAGATGTCGCGCAGGAACTTGGCCACCTTATACCCCTCGGGCGAGCACTGGGTGGGCACCTCGTTGCCCACGCTCCACATCACCACCGACGGGTTGTTGCGGTACTGCCGCAGCATGTTCACCATGTCGCGCTCTGCCCATTCGCCGAAGTAGCGGTGGTAACCGTTGTCGCACTTCGCGATGTCCCATTCGTCGAAAGGCTCCAGCATCATCATGAGGCCCATCTCGTCGCACAGCTTGACCAGCTCCGGTGCCGGCATGTTGTGCGAGGTGCGCACGGCATCGCAGCCCATGTCCTTGAGCATCAGCAGCTGGTGGCGCAGGGCACTCTCGTTGATGGCCGCGCCGAGGGGGCCGAGGTCGTGGTGCAGACA
>SFQP01000004.1 GCA_004562975.1 bacterium | reverse complement strand
TCGGCTTCAGGTGCGCGCCGGGCCAGGAGCAGGTCGCGGCGGCGTGGTGTGGCGGTGAGCAGGGCAAAGAGGTTGCGCCGTTGCTGTGCCGAAGGTCCGTCTGTGGCATCGTGTTCCACGGCATAGCGAGCGTTGTCGGGAAAAACCTTTGCATTGCGTTGTGCATAGAGCAGGGCGACGGAAAGACTCTCAGCCGTAAGCCGCGCCACCGTTCCACGGAAAAGTTGGCGGTTTGTCACGTTGGCACCTTCCTCACCAGCCTCGTAAACTTGTACCAGTTCGCCTTCACTGAAGTTCGGTATGAAGTCGTCGTCGGTTGGCGGCAGGCTGAAATGCAGGGTAGTGATGCCCCCCAGCTCATCCTTTTCTGTTTTCGTTAGAGTCAGGTTGTTCAGCAGGTTGCCCGCCAGAAGCTTGGTTCGCGTGTCGGCAGTCCAAGTGGCGGCGAATCCCCTGATGGAATCAGGACGGTTGTCCGAAGTCTTGCTCAGGAAAAGTTCGCTTTCGATGAAGGCGGTGTAGGCGGTGAAGTAGTCGAGCAGCAGCGGGTCGTAGCGCAGCTGCTGCAACGGCAGGGTGATGCGTTCTATCTGGGGTCGCAGGTATTGCCGGTAGAACTTGCCGTCCATATCTGCCTCGTTCAGCCTTTCCGGCTGGAGCAAGGGCAGGATGCGTGGAAAATCGCCCAATGACAGGCGGTGAAGCAGGCAGATGATGCCGTTGCGCACGTGCAGCACGTGGCGGATGGCTGCCGCGCTGCGGCGTTCGTTGAAAAACAAGGGGTAGGCGGAATAGAAAAGGAAAGTCTGTATCTCGTCCCATGCCAGTCCGAAATTGCGCCGCAGAATTTCGCCGTAAAGTGACATCTGCATCAGGTGTTCTTCCTTGGGACGGGCTTTGCCGCCGTAGGTCTCAGCTTTCCCACTTTTCAACTCCAGCACCCTGCGGCGGTCGCTGGTCATCACGTCGAGTCGACCACGGAGCCCCAGTGTGGGACAGATGAAGGAGGGTTCGAGCAAAGTGTCGGCAGGACAGATGCCGACATCATTGGCCCCGAAACGCTGGCAGACCGATTGGCGGATATTATTGAAGTGCCGCCGTGCCTCATCAAAGAATGCGGCATCTATATCCTTGGCTGTTAAAGCGGCATAGGCCGCCAGGTTGTCGCGGTAGTTGCGGCGTGCCGACACCTCGAACGAGGCGTTTTCTCCTTCATGGATACAATCGTCCATGAATTGGTTCGCCATGTTACCGAGCAGGATGTAACGGTTTGATTCGTTGGGCGAGAAGGCGTTGATGAGAAAGTTGAGCGGGGAGTGTCCGTAAGGTTTGAGTGTACCGGTAAGTGAGGTGACATCGATCAGATAGTCCGGTTCCAGAACGGCCATGAAGACGGTCAGGCCGAGAGCATCGTCGGGTTGGCGCTCCACATCAAGGAGCATGACATTAGCTCCTTTATATAGATAAGAGGTGGGCGGAGTCTTTTCCCCTGCATCCTCCGTATGGCGGTAGCGTACGGTATATGTTTCCTCTTCCCCATCAAGCAGGCAGCAGAAACTGTCCTCCCGGTCAACACTCGTCACAACAGCCCGCAGGCATTTCCCGAGCTTGCGCCCGGCAGGTTTGGCTGCCAGCGGAGCAGTGTGGCCGGGCAATGGGGGAGGTACGGCTACCCCATAGACCTGCGAAACGAAATGGCATAAATCCGCCAAGTCCGCCTGCTCCTCGGTGGGGGAGGGCTGGTAATGTGATTGTAGTACGCGCCGGGCATGTAGACGGAAGCGGTCTGCCACTCTGTGGTCGATGTGCAAATGCCTGCATACCGCCACCAGTCGGGAAAAGAGCGTGGCATAATCGCTTTGGAAGGAGGTGGACTGTTCGATGCAAATGCGGCGCAGAAGATGGAGCATCTGGCCGTAGCGTATGCGTGGTGGTCCCGGCAGGCGGGATATTTGCAGGATTTCCTCAAACATGACAATGGATAGAAAAAAGCGGAACTAATCGGGGTGTTCCTGTCTGCGCTAAGGGATGTTCAACGGCTTTGGTCCAGCTCTTCGGGCGACAATATCTTCTGTTCTTTGCTGTAACGGTTGCGTTTGTGGGTCCAGCGGCTGCCGGAAGTGTGGGGTGTGCCGGGTGTGGACTGCGTGGCTTCCGCGCGGTGCACGGGGGCGGTGATGTTGCGCACGTTGCCGCCGTATTGCTGCCACCGCTGCATGATGCTTTCCACATAATGGTAGGTTTCATTGCCGATCATGTAGCCGTGGCGCACGACGGGGTCGCGGTAGTAGCGTGGCTGGGAAAGTCCCTGCACATAGTAGCTGACATCCTGCCACCGGTGCGGGTTGCCGCCGTGTTTGCGGGCAAGGGCCTGGGCATCATTGATGTGACCGGCTCCGCCGTTGTAGGATGCGAGGACGAATTTGACTTTCTCCTCGGGGTCGGCAATGGTCGGGAATTTGTCCTGCAACTCGCGGATATATCGGGCTGCTGCGGCCACATTCTCCGGCCCACGAAACGGCGTTGGGGTCGAAGCCGGACTCTTGGTAGCATTGGGCGGCAATGAGCCGCCAGTCCCACCCGGTCTGCACCGCTGCCTGCTTGAACAGGTTGTCGTAGGTGGATATGATGCCTTTCTCACGCGAGATGAAGGGGGCACGCACCGTACGGCGCACTTGCTGGCGGGCTTGCAGGCGTGCCTTCTCTTTCCGTTCCATCCGGCTTTCCAGCCCGTCGCTGTACCAGAGTTGCAAGGCTTCGGCCAGCCCGGTGGAGCTTTGCTGCACGGCCCAGGCGGTGTGCCGCTCCGCCCGGGTCACGCCCGTCGCAAGCAGTTGGTGGCGGCGGCACATGGCTTCGGGCAGCTGGACGGCCACGAGGTCGGCCTGCCCTTCCTGCAATGCCTGGACCAGGGCGGTGGTGTCGTTGTAGAGCGTCACCCGCAGGCCAACGCCGATGGATGCGGCGAAGTCTTCGGCCAGGGCATATTGCAGGCCCATGGGCGTGCCTTGGTAATCAAAGTAAGTGTCGGGACCGCTGATGGTGGCGATGATGAGCTCGCCTCCCTCGATGATGCGTTGCATATCGGGTTCTTCCGCTTGGCGCGGCTTGGCAAATGCGCCGTTACGCGCCGCCGGGCTGCTTTGTGGCTTGTTGGTACAGGCCAGAAAGCAACCCGACAGGAGGAGGGTGAAAAGGATGAAACGGAGGAGCATGGGGACTGAAGATGTGCAAGACGGGGGAAAGCTTCTGAGGGAACTACATCTCGGCTTCTTTCAGCCGCTCGGCGTTTTCGGCCACCACGAGATGGTCTATGCAATCCTGAATTTCGCCGTCCATGAATGCCTGCAGGTTGTAGATGGTGTAGTTGATGCGGTGGTCCGTGATACGTCCCTGCGGATAGTTGTAGGTGCGGATTTTGGCGGAACGGTCGCCGGTGGAAACGAGTGTCTTGCGGCGCGAGGCGATGTCATCCACGTATTTCTGGTGTTCCTTGTCGTAGATGAAGGTGCGGAGGCGGGCCAGGGCGCGCTCTTTGTTCTTGGGCTGGTCGCGCGTTTCGGTACATTCGATGAGGATTTCCTCCACCACGCCGGTGAGGGGGTTCTTCCAGTTGTAGCGGAGGCGCACGCCGGATTCCACCTTGTTCACGTTCTGTCCGCCGGCACCGCTCGAGCGGAAGGTGTCCCACTTGATTTCGCCTTCGTTGATGACCACGTCGAATGCCTCGGCCTCGGGGAGGACGGCGACGGTGGCCGCCGAGGTGTGAACGCGGCCCTGCGTCTCCGTGGCGGGCACGCGCTGCACGCGGTGAACGCCGCTTTCGTATTTCAGCGTGCCGTACACGTCGGCTCCCATCACGGAGCAGACGATTTCCTTGAAGCCGCCGGCTGCTCCCTCGCTGGCACTCGACACTTCGAGCTTCCAGCCTTTCCTTTCGCAATATTTGGTGTACATCCGGAACAGGTCGCCGGCAAAGAGTGCGGCTTCGTCTCCACCCGTGCCGCCGCGTATTTCGAGAATGGCGTTCTTGCTGTCCTCGGGGTCTTTCGGCACCAGCATGAGTTTGATGCTTTCTTCCAGCTCAGGAATGCGCTTCTCGCACGCGGCCACTTCTTCGCGGGCCATTTCCTTCATCTCGGCATCGTCTTCATGGAGCAGGATGTATTTGCTTTCTTCGAGGTTGGCCAGGGTGTCTGCGTAGCGTTTGCGGGCCTGCATGAGGTCTTCCAATTCCTTATACTCCTTGGTGAGGCGCACGTAGCGGGGCTGGTCGGCAATCACCGAGGGGTCGGTGATGAGCGTGGAAACTTCCTCGAAGCGGGCTTGCAGACCGTCGAGCTTTTCCAGCAATGTGTTGTTTTCTGCCATTGGTCGTAGGGTTATGATGCTTCGCTATGCGTAATGAAATTCGCCAAATTCGCTTTGGATGGTCAGTGACTTGGGACCTTCTTCAATATGTCCCACAATCTGTGCGTCAATGTTGAAACTGCGGCTCACCTCGATGACCTTCTCGGCATCTTCGGGGGCGAGGTAAACTTCCAGGCGGTGGCCCATGTTGAACACTTTGTACATCTCGGCCCAGTCTGTCCCGCTTTCCTCAGCAATGGCCTTGAAGAGTGGCGGAACGGGAAACATGTTGTCCTTGACGACGCGGCAGTTATCGCCCACGAAATGGAGCACCTTTGTCTGCGCGCCGCCGGTGCAATGCACCATGCCATGGATTTGCGGACGCATCAGGTCAAGCAGTTTCTTGACCACAGGCGCATAGGTGCGGGTGGGGGAGAGCACGAGCTTGCCGGCATTGACGGGAGCACCTTCCACGGCATCGGTCAGGCGGTAGTGTCCGCTGTAGACCAGCTCCTCGGGTACTGCCTTGTCATAGCTTTCTGGGTATTTCTCGGCCAGGTATTTGGCGAATACGTCGTGGCGCGCCGAAGTCAGGCCGTTGGAGCCCATGCCGCCATTGTATTCCGTTTCGTAGGTTGCCTGTCCGCACGAGGAGAGTCCCACGATCACATCGCCCGGACTGATGCGGGCGTTGTCGATGACATCGCTGCGCTTCATGCGGCAGGTGACGGTAGAGTCCACGATGATGGTGCGCACGAGGTCGCCCACGTCGGCTGTCTCGCCGCCGGTGGCGTAGATGCCGATGCCCATGTCGCGCATCTGCGCCAGCAGTTCGTCGGTGCCGTTGATGATGGCCGAGATGACCTCGCCGGGGATGAGCATCTTGTTGCGCCCGATGGTGGAGCTTACGAGGATGTTGTCCACTGCGCCCACGCAGAGGAGGTCGTCCGTGTTCATGATGAGTGCGTCCTGGGCAATGCCTTTCCATACGCTCAGGTCGCCCGTCTCCTTCCAGTACATATAAGCCAGGCTGGACTTCGTGCCTGCACCGTCGGCGTGCATGATGTTGCAGTATTCCGGGTCGCCGCCCAGGATGTCGGGTATGATTTTGCAGAAAGCTTGCGGGAAAATGCCTTTGTCTATGTTCTTGATGGCGTTGTGAACGTCCTCCTTCATGGCGGAAACGCCGCGCATCATGTATCGTTGTTTGCTGTCCATCGGAAAAAATTATGATTGTCAGTTTGTTCAGAACTCCACCGTGGGAGCTTTTTCTGCGCCGGCTTCTGCCTCGAAGGGAGTGCGTTTGTCAAAGCCGAACATGCCGGCCACCACATTGGCCGGGAAGGTGCGGATGCCCACGTTGTAGGTCTGCACGCTCTCGTTGTACAGCCTGCGGCTCTCGTTGATGCGGTTTTCCGTTCCTTCCAGCTGCGCCTGCAGGTCGAGGAAGTTTTCGTTTGCTTTCAGGTCGGGATAGTTTTCCGTGATCATGAGCAGCCGTCCCAGCGCCTGAGAGAGTTCGCCCTGTGCTGCTTGGAGCTGTTTCATCTTTTCGGGTGTCAGCTCATCGGCATTCACCGTGAGCTGCGTGGCCTTGGCCCTGGCTGCCACCACCTGTTCCAGAGTGGCGTTTTCGTGCTGCGCATAGCCTTTCACCGTATTGACGAGGTTCGGTATGAGGTCGGCACGGCGTTGGTACTGCGACTGCACGTTGCTCCAGGCGGTCGATACGGCCTCGTCCTTCTGTACCAGACCGTTGTAGGTCGTGAGCGAACCGCCAATGAGCAGCACCAAGACAACGCCCACCACAATGAGAGTAATTGTTCCTTTTGACATGATTGTATGGGATAGGGTTTGAGATTAATGTTTGAAGTTGAGGGTTTGAAGTTGAGAGTAGAGGTTTATGGTTGAGGTTTATGGTTATGGTTACGGCAGGCCGGGTGTCAGAACCTGCCGCCGCTGCCGCCTCCGCCGAAGAAGCCTCCGCCGAAAGAGCCGCCTCCAAACGATCCGCCACCGCTGAAGCCGCCGCGGCCGCCACCCAAAATGATGGGCGGAACGCCGCCGCTCAATCCGTCGTTCTCGTCTTTGTATTCGTTCTTTTCGTAGCCACAGCGCGGACAACGGAGCGTAGAGCGGATGCACCAATGAGGGCTGTTCCCCATTCTGACGCGTTGCCGTTTCACCACCTTCAGGTGGGCTTTTTTACATTGCGGGCAACGGGTCTGGCCGCTTGCCACAAGCATGACCACAATAAAAAGGAATATGCCGCCGAATACCATGGACAATAATATGCCCGCCAGCTCGTCTTCGCTGTCATCCTCGTCCAGCGCGGCATGGAGCGATTCGTCGCCGCGTATGTAGCTGTCCAGACTTTTGACAGTAGCCACAATCGCCTTGTCCCACTCCTCTTTCTTCAGCAGCGGCACCATGACGCGCCGTTCAATGCGGTTGCAGACCGCATCGGGCAGTGTCCCTTCCAGTCCCGCACCGGTGAGGATTTGGTACGAGCGGTCTTCAGTGGCCAGAATGATTATCAATCCCGAGTTTTGCTGTTTTGAGCCGATGCCGTATTTGCGCGCCAGCTCCATGCCGAACTCGTAGGGGTCGTCGCCTTCCAGCTGCTTCACCACCACCACTACCGTTTGCACGCCTTTTTCTTTTTCCAAAGCCTGCAACAGTATGTCCGTCGAGTCCACCGCTGCCTGCGACAGCACTCCGTCGGGGCTGCACACATAACGCCGTGCATCCTTCAGGTGAACCATCGGGAGCGTTTCGGGGGTCCATTTTTCGGCCAAACCAGTCAATGGCAGCCACAGCAGGAGCCAAAAAAGGAAAACGTATCTGTGCATGAGTTGATAGGATAGGTGAATTAGCGATGCAAAACTACATAAAAAACAGCGAGCTTTTGTCCTTTGACCATAAAAAGGTGGTTTTTCGGGGCTGTTCGGGGCAAATAGTGGGCTGTCGTTTGGCTCTTTTGAATAAAAAGGGGAACTTTGCCTGCCGTGGGCGTAAGCCGGGCGGCCTGTTCTTTGCGTCTGCCTTCAATGCTTCCACGACATTCCATTATCTTATTGCAAACTACTTCCAATTTTCAATCTCTGCTCTATGGTATTCCAACCTTGCAAACGCTTCCTGCTCTTGCTTTCACTGGTAGCGTTCAGTGTGCTTCAGGCACAAAACCCCGGCGGCTACTATAATGCCGCCAAGGGAACGAAAGGGAAATCGTTGAAGACGGCCCTTTACAAAATCATCTCTGACCATACGGCCCGTTCCTACAACCAGCTGTGGGAGGACTTCAAGGAAACAGATGTCCGTGCCGATGGCAAAATATGGGATATGTACTCCAATACCACCTCCTACACCCCCGGCGGTCCGGAACAAGGCCATAACTATTCCGGCGAGGGCGACTCCTACAACAGGGAACACTCCTTCCCGAAAAGCTGGTTCAGCCAAGGCACTCCCATGTACACCGACCTTTTCCACCTTTATCCCACCGACGGCTATGTCAACAACCGCCGCAGCAACTATCCTTACGGCGAAACGAAGGGCGAAACCTACCAGTCGTCCGGAGGCTTCAGCAAGTTGGGAAAATGCACGGTCAGCGGCTATAGCGGTACCGTGTTCGAGCCGGCAGATGAGTACAAGGGCGACTTTGCCCGCACTTATTTCTATATGGCCACGGCCTATGAGGACAAGATAGCTTCGTGGGATTCGCCCATGCTCTCCGGCAACAGCTATACGGCCTATGCCGACTGGGCTCTGACCATGCTGCTGCGCTGGGCTGCCGAGGATCCCGTCAGCGAGAAGGAGATTGCGCGCAACGAAGCCGTGTACAAAATCCAGAAGAACCGCAACCCTTATATCGACTATCCGGGCTTGGAGCAATATGTTTGGGGAAGCCGCACCTCCGAAGCCTTCTACCCTGACAATTATTCGGAAGGCGGTGGTGAGGAACCCCAGCCCGGCACTGTGGCCGCCCCGACTTTCAGTCCTGCTCCGGGCAGCGTTGCCTCCGGCACCATCGTGACGATCTCCACCGAAACTCCGGAGGCTTCCATCTGCTACACGCTGAACGGTGGAGCGGCACGGACGGAGAAGGCTCCCGTCACATTCACCGTGACCGAAAACGTCAGCGTCAGTGCCTATGCACTGCTGGACGATGCCGCCAGTTCCACCGTCACGGCGGTCTATACAGTTGGCGGGCAAGCCGAAACGGGACCGCACACCTATGTGCTGGTGACGGATTACAGTCAGCTCACACCCGGTGCGGAAGTGCTGATTGTGTGTCCTGAAAAGGGCACGGCCATGGCTTCCCAAGGGAAGGACATCCGCAATTATGTTTCGCTCGAGGGAACGGACTTTTCCGAAAGCATCACCACGGAAACGGGCAGTGATGATTTGCCCTATGCCTTTGTGCTGGGAAAAGAGAACGGCAACTGGACTTTCTTCAGCCCGGCAGAACAGGTTTGGCTGGCGTTGGTGAAGAGTGAAAACAAACTCCACACAGCCACGGACGCTTCAACGGAACAGGCTCAATGGACCATCCAAATTTCAGCCGAGGGCATTGCCCTGATAACCAATGTTTACTACGATCCGCGCGCCATCAAATACAATCCTTCCGCTCCGCGATTTGCTTGTTACACCAGTGCACAGAGTGCGGTGGCTCTTTACCAATATGCCACGCCGACCCTTATCAACCGGCTGGAAAGTGAACGCACCGGAAGTGCGGACGTGTACGCGCTGGACGGCAGACTGGTGCGCCATGCCACTTCCTTCGCCGATGCATTGAAGAACCTTCCCCGGGGTAGCTATGTTATTGGTGGCCGGAAAGTTATCGTCAAATAATAGGCAGCCATCCGGACTGGTACTGCCTTTCAGTTACAGAAAAATCTCACGAACCGCTCGTGAGATTTTTTTTGTTCAGTAGGTGTTCAGAACTTGTTTATTGCACAAGTCTTGGACTATTTTTTACAAGTCTAGGAGTAGTAAAAACAAATCAAGGACTTGTCAACCGAAGTCCCCGACTTCCGGAAGATACGCGGTGGTGCAGCGGATTGGAGAGGTGGGTTGGTGGTAGGTTGCTATGAACAATTCTCCTATTTGTCAAGTTATCTCTCGTGTACCATCCCTTCAGTTTCGTACGCGCTTATATATATACGTATTTTTACCTTTTAAAAATTGGTTCAAACCTTCATGGTGTTCATATTATTGCTGATTTCCAGCACTTCCGGATATGAATGATGGGATTTTCATTGTGTCAACAGCATTGCCTTTTGCTTCATATCCCCGATATGGCTGACACATCAGCTGAATACCAATGAATGATTGAAATCTCAAAACATTCATACGCTAAGAGCTTGATAATCAGCAGGAAAATAAAACGCCTGAAGGTTTGAAACATTTTTTTCGGGCTCCAAAATACGTATATATAGGGCAGAAATCAAGGGCGTAACCGTGGAGGATGGGGTGAAGGACATCTTTCACGGCTACGCCCTTGAAACAGGGAAATGGGGAGACTAATCTTTCCTGTTGACCAGTCCTCTGAGTTTCTCGTTGAAGGCGGTGGCTTGGATGAGTTGCTCAAGGGTGAGGTGCATACGGTAGTTCCAGTTTTGGTTGGGATTGGAAGGGTCGTTGATCTGTTCGTTCTCTGGATGGCGACTGCGCAGTTCGGGGGAGATGGCCAGCAGGTCCTGGAGGGAGAGGAGGCAGAGCATGGAGGGGCTCTGGATATGGCGGCTGACGACTTCCTCGCACACCTCGGGAGTGGCCTCGGCAGGAGCTTTGCCCTCATGGCCGAGTGCTTCGTGCCAGAATTGCTGTGTCTGCTCCTCGTTCATGGTCCACCATTTGCGCAAGGGCGGCATATCGTGTGTGGCGATGGTGGCCACACTGAGGTAGGGGTTGTCTTCGAGACGGGCATAGCGTATGCCGTAGGTCTTGGGCATACGCTGGATTTCGAGCGTAAGGATGCCCAGACGGCGTAATACGGGGGGGACTGTCGCGGGAACCATGCCTAAGTCTTCAGCGCAGGGAAGCATGCCTTTGCCGCGATAGGGATAGAGCGCGAGACTTTCGTTCTCACGGTCCACACTCTGGGTTATCACGGGCAGTTTCTTCATGGCCTCTGCGGCCCAGAAATCGTTGTGGCGGTTGTAGAAGAAGTCATCGTGCAGGCGGTTGAAGGCTTGCTGCTGGTCGGGGGGCAGTGTGGTGAAGACGTGGGTGATCCCAGCGGCAATGCGAGGATGAAATTTTTCCGGGTTTTCTTTGTCGCGGATGAACAATACTTCTGTGGCGGCCTGCATGAGGAAGTCCTGCAATGGGCCGTTGGGGACGCTCGCCTTGATGAGCCGCCCGGTGAGGTAGGAGGGTTGGAGTGTGTAACCTCCAGCCATGGGCAGCAGGTAGCGTTCCGTTTGTCCGGCGCCGAAGCGAGAGGTGAACTCTGCGCCGGCAGCGGCGGGGATGAAGGGACGGCTGAATTTGTCGACATCTTCCGTGAAACCGAAGTTCCGTATTTCTTCTTTGGAAAGAGGAAGTGCGGGGCGGAAATGTCCCATCACGCCGTATTCCTGGTCAGAGGGGATTTCCCAAATGCGGAAGAAGCCCAGCACGTGGTCCAACCTGTAGGCATCGAAATATTTTTCCATGTGTGCCAGCCTGCGGCGCCACCAGAGGTAACCGTCCTTGGCCATTTCGTCCCAGTTGTAGGTGGGAAATCCCCAGTTCTGTCCCATGACGGCGAAGTAGTCGGGCGGCGCACCGGCTTGTCCGTCGAAATGGAAGAGCCGCCCGTCCTGCCACGCCGGAACGCTGTCTTTGCAGATGCCGATGGGGATGTCTCCCTTCAGCAAAACGCCCAAGGAGCGTGCTGCCTCGTGGGCTTCGAGCATTTGGCGGTGGAGCCAGAACTGGAGGCAGGCGTAGAAATCGAGTGCTGAGGGAGGGAGTTCGGCAGCCTGTTCGGGCCAATGGCGGAAATCGGCGGTGTCATAGAGGTCGCGGCTGACGCAGAAGCGGGTATAGGGCACGAGCCAATAGGCGTTTTCTTCACAGAAATCCTTGTAGGCGGGGGTTTTCAGCACGGCTGCCCCGGTTTCCTTGAAAAGGTTGCGGGCGAAACGCATTTTCAACGCGAAGACTTTTTCGTAGTCCACCTCGGGCAATGCGTTGAGGCTTTCCGCCTCGTCCTTGCAATCCGTGTAGGCTTGGGTGTTCTTCCACGGAAGGGGGCTGAGATAGAGGGGGTGGAGTGCAAAGACGGAAACGGAATTGTAGGGATAGGAGTCGTGCCATGTGCCCATGCGCGTGGTGTCGTTGACGGGCAGGAGCTGCACGGCCTGCAGTCCGGTGTCGGCTGCCCAACGGACAAAGAGCTTGAGGTCGGCGAAGTCGCCGATGCCGAAACTGTTTTTGCTGCGCAAGGAGAACACGGGGATGACGCAGCCCGTGCCCTTCCACGGCTGGAGTGTGACGCGGGGCATTTCGTCCTGCCTGATGACGGAAGCTGTTCCGGGCGTGGGGCGCGCCGGGAGCGAACGGTCACCTCCGTCTTCCCAAACGGTGTTGTCGGGATTGAGCAAATCAATCAACACGTATTTATAGGTGACGCCGCGTTCAAAATCGGACCGTGTGAGGGGGAGGGTGTATTCATAGGTGCCGGTGCGCTGCAAAGTGCGTGCCTTCTTGGCATTCCAACTGCCCCATCCGGGTTCGCTGCCCACCACGCCCCAGGCTTTTCCGGGGCCGGGAGGGAGGGCGTGAAGCAACAGCAGGCAGGCGGAGGACAGCTGTTCAAGGTGGAGATTGTCGGCTCCACGGGGCAACATGAGGTTTTCGGAAAAGGCCGTGCGATGGTAGAGATGGGGGAGGCATTCGTCGGCCCAGGTGTCGGCAAAGAAGACTTCGGAACGATGGTTGAAGCGGAAGTCGCGCCAATGGTTCAGCTCGGCGCGCAGGATGCGGCCTTCATCGTCCACAACGCGATATACATGGCGCAAATGGCGCGCCCCGGCAGAGGCTTGCAGCGAGGTGGTCCACCAGTGCCCGTCGGCTGTGTCCATAGCTTTCGTTTCGGCCCGGCTGCCGTCGATGGAATAAATGATTTCCAAATGTTCTCCCCAACGTGTGGTATAGGGGATTTCAAAATGCAGGGTTTTCACGGAATGGTCTGTTTAAGGTCGTGCAGCCCAAGGGGTACACAATATATATTATATGGGTATATTATCCGGATGGGGATGTTTGCCTATCGGGGAAATTCCCCTAAATGGCGGTAAATGTAGAAAGATTTGGCGGTTTGCCGCAAACCATCTGATAAAAACCGCAAAAATTCTGTTTGGGTTCAAAAAAATGAGGACAAAACTTTGGGTGAAATGGGGATGTACGTATATTTGCATCACCATACAGGCTGTACCGGTTAGATTGGGATACTCATCAATAATTACGTGAAAACCGAGACAAGCTGGTTTGTTCAATGGCGTGCCGATATGCATCGCAAGGTGTAGGGTCGGATTACAGAGACTGATTAGCACTCAAATCCTATTCGCTCGGAGTTTCATCACATCACCGGTACAGCCCTTTTTGTATTTTCCCCTTTGGTTGGCTGATACCAAGGGGGTATTGATAACGAAACGGCACGAACACAATGCAACACGGTTTTATTAAAGTGGCGGCCGGCATTCCCCCAGTGAGGGTTGCTGACTGCGCGTTTAACATTCAGCAGATTGAAAACATGATGGCGATGGCGGACGGACAGGGAGCTGAAATCATCTGTCTGCCCGAGCTTTGCGTGACCGCCTATACTTGTCAGGACTTGTTTCAGCAACAGCTCTTGCTGGACGAGGCGGAGGCTTCTTTGCTGAAGTTGATGGAGTTCAGCCTCGGACTGGGCATCACGGCACTTATCGGGGTTCCGGTGGCGGCTGACAACAAACTTTTCAACTGTGCGGCTGTCATCCAACGCGGTAAAATCCATGGGTTGGTTCCCAAAACGCATTTGCCCAATTATAAGGAGTTTTACGAACAACGGTGGTTCACTTCGGGGGATGTGCTGGAGGATGGCCGGCAAATCCGGCTGTGCGGCCAGACGATACCTTTCGGGACAAATCTGCTGTTCCGCTCGTCGCATTGCACTTTCGGCATCGAGATTTGCGAGGATCTTTGGGCTCCGGTGCCGCCGGGTAGTTACCTGGCGATGCGCGGTGCGGACATCATCTTCAACCTCAGTGCAAGCAACGAACTGGTGGGGAAGACTTCTTACCTGCGCAGCCTGATAGAAAGCCAGAGCGCACGTTTGCTGGCGGGTTATGTCTATGCGGGGTGCGGCTACGGCGAGAGTACGCAGGACTTGGTGTTCAGCGGACGGGCTTACATCTGTGAGAACGGCCACATACTGGCCGAGGCGGAGCGGTTTGCCATGAAAGGACAAATCATTTACAGCGAAATCGACGTGGAACGCTTGCGAGCCGAACGCAGGGTGAACACGACTTTCTCCCTGCCGGCTGCATTGCGCGCACTCCCTTCTTGCAGGGTTTCGGAACTGGAGCCGTATAGGTCGAATGTTCCTTTTGAACTGACGAGGCGTGTGGAACCGTTGCCTTTTGTTCCCAAAGGGGAGGCACTGGCACGCCGCTGCGAGGAAATTCTGCATATACAGAGTGCGGGACTGGCACGCCGCATTGAGCATACGCACGCCAAAACGGTGGTCGTGGGCATCAGCGGCGGACTGGACAGTACGTTGGCACTGCTCGTGGCAGTACACGCTTTCGACCTCTTGGAACGTGACCGTCGCGGTATCGTGGGCATCACGATGCCCGGCTTCGGCACGACGGACCGCACTTATACGAACGCCGTGAACCTCATGAAGTTATTGGGCATCACGATGCGAGAAATCAGCATTGCGGATGCCGTGACCTTGCATTTCAATGACCTGGGGCACGACATTCATGTTCACGACCTGACTTATGAAAATTCCCAGGCCCGGGAACGTACGCAAATCCTGATGGATGCTGCGGGACAGACGGGGGGCTTCGTGGTGGGTACGGGTGACCTGAGCGAACTGGCTCTGGGATGGGCTACCTATAACGGCGACCACATGAGTATGTACGGGGTGAACGCTTCTGTCCCGAAGACGCTGGTGCGCCACCTGGTGGCTTGGATCGCCCAGGGTATGGAGGATGACAGTGTGCGCCACACATTGCTCGACATTGTGGACACGCCGGTCAGTCCGGAGCTGTTACCCGCTGACGAGGATGGCAATATTTCGCAGGTGACGGAGGACCTCGTAGGGCCTTACGAACTCCACGATTTCTTCCTGTATCAGACATTGCGTTTCGGCTTCCGCCCCCAGAAAGTGTTGTTCCTGGCTTGTCGCGCCTTTGACGGTACGCAGGGGACAATGGCTTATACCCCTGAAGTGATCAAGAAGTGGCTGACGGTTTTCTACAGACGTTTCTTCAGCCAACAGTTCAAGCGTTCCTGTATGCCTGACGGACCGAAGGTGGGCAGTTGCTCGCTGAGTCCACGTGGCGATTGGCGGATGCCTTCGGATGCCAATGCCGATGCTTGGCTGCACGAGCTGGAGGGAACGGCTGAGGAGGCGGAATAAGCCTGACATTTTAAGTTGAAACTTGTTTTATGGAAAAAGGCGTAATCACCGGGATGGTTCCTGATGATTACGCCTAAAATATTTGAGTTCATGTTATAAGTGCTCCCGTCGAAGCACGAGAAGTCTACGCGCTATTTATTTGAGCAGAGTGGCAATCACTGTACCGAGGGTGGCTGTCATGGTACCGATTGATACGATTTCGCCGAACGACATGCTGCGCTTTCGGGCTTTCGAGGGAACAAGGATGGTGCAGCCCGGGGTTATGTCCTTGGCCGAACGGACCCGGGTGACCGTTCCGTTCATGTTGACGGCAAACACGCGCTTGCGTTTGGCACGCATTCCGTAGCCACCGGCCTGATCAATGTAGTAGGACAGCTTGGCTCCTGAGCGGTAGGCCACGGAGTTGGGGTACATCACTTGCCCGTTGATGGTTACGGTGTTGGAGTATTGCGGGACTATCAGTTTGTCGCCCTCGCGCAGCACGATGTCCCATCTGTCATCACCTGGATTGTCCAAGGCTTTTTCCAAATCAATACCTACCATCTGCTTGTCGCCCATTTCCAGCAAACGGGTGTCAACAGAGTCGCCGCTGACGGCCAGCTTGATCATGGTTTGCTGTTTGATTCTCTCTTCGGGTGTGAGCATACGTTCGAGATGGGCACCTTTGGCATACGCTTCTTTGGTCAGGCCGCCGGATGTCTTGATGAGGTCGGTGAGACGCATACCTTTGCTGGCCAACACATAGGTGCCTTCAAACGCCACTTCGCCTGCAACCGAAACGTGCTGCTGTTCGACATAACCGGGGGAACGTCTGACAAACACTTCATCGAAGGGCTCGAGCACAAAGCCGGGAGGGCCGTCGACCACAAAGCCGTCTTTCAGCGCGAAGGTGAACGATTTGGCCACACGTCCACTTTGACGACAGAGGCTGCATCTTTCAGACCACCTGCCTGCAAAATCAAGTCCTCCAAGGTGGTGTTCGTTGCATATTCGTATGTACCGGGATAGTTTATCTCACCGTTGATGGTGAAGATTTTCTCTTCTTGCATCAGTCTTTGGGAGGGGATGAAGACGACATCTTCGTTTTTCAGGGAAATGTCGGCCACGGTGTGATCTAATATGCCTTTGATGTCTACAGCCAGCACTTCCAAAGAGCGGTCTTCCAGCCGGCGGTGAATCATACCGCGGGCAGCAAAGGCATCCTCGCGCAGTCCGCCAGCCGCTTCGATGAGCTGTCGCAGGGTTGTGATGTTCCCGTCCATCTGGAACAAGCCGGGACGCATCACTGCTCCCTTTAATTCTACCATATTGTTGTAGCGGTGAAGCACGCTGTCAACATAAAGGGAGTCGCCATCGGCCAGTTGGAACGTGTTGGTTTCGAAATCGTCAATGGAATAGACCGACATCATGTCTTTGGCTTTGCGTATCAGCCGCACGTGCGACTTGTAGGCATCGCCCTTGAAGCCTCCGGCATATTTGATAAGTGTGCCGACGCTCTCGTTCTGCTTCATTTCGTACATCATGGGGCGTTTCACCTTACCGGCTATCTCCACGAGGCATTCGTAAGGTTCCACGATGATGACATCTTCGGAGGACAGGCGGATGTTGCCTTTCATGTTGCCCCCGAGAATGTAATCGTATATATCGCAAGTGGAGATGAGGCGGCCTTTCCGGTAAATCTTGATGTTACGCAACGTACCGATGTCGTTGGTTCCTCCTGCCATGTACAGGGCATTGAACACAGTTGAGAATGCTGAGAGTGTGTAGGTTCCGGGCACCATCACTTCGCCCATGACATTGACTGTGATGGTTTTGGTCTGTCCGACAGTGAGCCGGATGTTAGAGCCGCCATAACGCTGCCCAAGTGTGGAACGAACGCGTTGGTTGGCCTGCGCCACCGTAAGTCCGTTGACGGCTACGGGGCCGTAATTCTCGATGTTGATGACCCCTTCGGGGGTGACGGTACATTCATAACGCTGTTGTGAAGCTCCCCAAACATCCACAAAAACCTCGTCGCCAGGCCCGAGGCGGTAGTCATCCGGCATGGCGATGTTCATGTTGGGTTCAAAAGTCAGGTTGCGGTTGTTGAATATGTTCCGTCCGAACACCTGCTTCCCGTTTTTTGTAGTCAGAGCGTAGGAGTCATAGGGAATTTGCAACCCGTCCAGCGAGTCGGGCATAAAGGCATCCATCTCGTCAAGATAGCTGTTTCTGCGTTCCCTATCGTAAGCTCTGCGTTGCTTTTCCGACATGAGGTTGGTATTCACCGCCTGTTGTGGGGCATTGCGTTGGTTGTTTCCCAGCACCTCAGCTTTCCCCTCCCCATTGTTCTGGCGCAGCCGGTTCTTCTCATCATATCCGCTGATGTTTTTCGCACCAATGACCGTTCCGGATTGCTGCTTCTCATACTTTTCACGGATACGCTTGATTTGTTCGATGCTCACCCCTCTCTCAATCAGCTTGGTGACAATATCAGCCCGCGAAGTGCCACGTTCGTTTTCCTTGATCATGAATTGCATCACCTGGTTGTCAGTCATTGACGTTTGGGCTGATACATTGAGCGTGACACCCATCAGGAGGGTGAGAGCGATGAGAATTCTTTGAAGTTTCATGAACGATATTAATTGGGTATCTTGTTTTGCGGGAACAGGAGGACTTCCTTGAGCCGCCTGTCCTTTTATAGAACGGAAATACTTTAAAATATTGCAAAAGTAATAAGTTTTTCTCATCACCATACTTTCATGCCTGTTTTTTTGGCAATCCAGCTGTAAGGCAGGAAGAATGTTTAGTACATGGTTGGTTATTGGGCTTGGGCGGCCAATCAACTGTTCGTTACAGTCATGATTTGGTGCATTTCTCTTCTGGTGGCGGTCAAGTAAAGTGCTGTATTTAAAAATGTCAATTGGCAAAGCCTGTAGTTTGCAGAGATTTATGTATGTTTGCACGGTGAAGTGGAGAAATAGTTGATGCAGACAATGTGAGGTTGTTTCACACTTTACAGCCTTTGGATAATTATGAGAAGAAAGTTTGTCAAAATATTGTGGATTACCTATACGCTGGTGGTATTGCTGACCGTAGCTTTCGTAGTCAGCGTAGAACGTGGTTGGATCGGTTACATGCCGCCCATAGCCGAACTGCAAAGCCCTATCAGCAAGTTTGCTACGCAGATAATCAGTGCAGACGGGCGGTTGATGGGCACATGGTCGCGGAACGAGAACCGCGTTTTCGTGGGCTATGACAGCATCAATCCCCATGTTTTTGATGCCTTGGTGTCAACAGAGGATGTCCGCTTCTTCGAGCATTCCGGTATCGACACCCGTGCCCTGATGAGAGCCGTGGTGAAAAGAGGCATCATGGGACACCGCGAAGCCGGAGGCGGCAGCACCATCACCCAGCAGCTGGCCAAACAGCTTTACTCCGAAACGGCTGAGACCACCCTGCAACGACTGATGCAGAAGCCCATCGAATGGGTCATCGCGGTGGAACTGGAAAGACATTACACCAAGGAGGAAATCCTGACCCTCTATCTCAACTACTTCGACTTCCTCCACAATGCCGTAGGAATCAAGACGGCGGCCAGTGTGTATTTCGGCAAATCGCCTCGCGATCTGACACTTTGCGAAAGCGCAACGCTGGTGGGCATGTGCAAGAACCCCTCCTATTTCAATCCCGTCCGTGAACCCGAAAGGTGCCGCAACCGCCGCAATGTAGTGTTGGAGCAAATGGTGAAGGCCGGCAAACTGTCGGAAGCGGAATACGCCACGCTGAAAGACGAGCCGCTGAAGCTGAATTTCCACCGGGTGGACCACAAAATCGGCCCATGTGCCTATCTGAGAGAATACCTCAGGCGTATCATGATGGCCAGCAAACCCGTGGCAAGCGATTATCAGGACTGGCAAAGGCAGCAGTTTTATGAAGACTCGCTGAAATGGGAAACCGACCCCCTTTACGGCTGGTGCAAGAAAAACCACAAGCGCGACGGTTCCGACTATGACATCTACACCGATGGCCTGAAGGTATATACCACCATTGACTCACGTATGCAGCGTTATGCCGAAGAAGCTGTCAGGAAACAGATGGCCGGCAAGCTCCAGCCCATATTCGAGGCAGAGCGGCGCAGTTCGCCTAACTTCCCTTACAGTTCCGACTTAAGCAGCAGCCAGGTAAGGAAACGGATACGCCTTGCTATGCGGCAGTCAGAGCGTTACAGGCTCATGAAGGCGGCTGGCGCAACGGATGAAGAGATTGACCGGTCGTTCCGCACCAAGGTGCCCATGACCGTGTTCACCTACCATGGCGATGTGGATACCGTGATGACACCCGTGGATTCCATCCTCTATTACAAGAAATTCATGCGTTCGTCCTTGGTCTCCATTGACCCCCGTACCGGACAAGTCAAGGCATACGTGGGAGGTCCCGACTTCTCGCATTTCCAATACGACATGGCCATGGTGGGGCGGCGGCAAATCGGCTCGACGATGAAACCCTTTGTCTATGCCATGGGACTGCAAGGCGGCATGACACCCAACACCACCATCCTCAACGTGCAGCGAAGCTACGGCAACTGGTGTCCGCGTAACGGAAGCCGGGCACGGTACGGCAGCGAAGTGACCCTCAAGTGGGGGTTGAGCCAATCCAACAACTGGGTGACGGCTGAACTCATGTACCAGATAGACCCCACCGGGCAAGGCCTTGTGCGCGACCTTTACGATTTGGGAGTGGCCAATTACAATATGTACCCATCCCTCCCCCTTTGCCTCGGCACCTGTGACATCACCCCCGTGGAATTGGCTTCAGCCTACACCGCATTCGTCCAGAAAGGCATTCGCCGCGCCCCGTTGCTGGTCACCCGTATCGAGGACAACGAAGGCAATGTGGTCGCAGAGTTCTCGCCGCGTACCAACGAGGTCTACAGCGAGGAAACCGCCTACAACATGATCGACATGATGAAAGCCGTCATAGACTACGGCACCGGACGCAGGTTACGTTATGCCTACCAGATGGAAAACCCCATTGCCGGCAAGACGGGAACGACCAACAACAACTCCGATGGTTGGTTCGTGGGCTGTGTTCCCCAATTGGTCACCTCCGTTTGGGTGGGAGGCGATGAGCGCGACATCCATTTCAACTCCACCGCCATCGGCCAAGGCTCGGCATCCGCCCTCCCCATTTGGGCACTCTATATGCGGCGCGTCTATGCAGACCGCTCTTTGGGTTACGACCCCGAAGCCGATTTCGAAGTACCCGAAGCCGAACTCGAACGCCGCAGACAGTCACGTCAGGCCCATAAAGAGGAATCCGACGACGGAGAGACCGGCGCAAACGACGGCGGAAGCAACGAATCCGTTCCGGCAGATCCCGCCCCAAAACCGAAAGGCAAATCGGCAGCCGACAACTATTTCGAGTAGCATCTTCTAACGAAGACCTGTCAGCTGCCCCATGACGACGGGCACATTAACAGAAAAGTACTGCACAGCGAGTCTGCCGCAGCCCCCTTCCCGATAACCGGCTGAACCTTATGGATCATATTGCCATCATTCCGGCCCGACAAGTTCCAACCCATTATCCTGAACCCCCGACAACAACCTGTAACCCTACAATAACCTCCTGAAAACCCCGACAATACACAGTCATATCCCCATTTCCTATGATTATGCAAAGAAAACTCGCAACCATATGCCTCGCCCTCCTCGGCCTTTGCACCATTCAGGCCCAGAAAATCGTAGTCGGTTCATGTACGCTGAAAGACGGCGGCATCTACACCGGCGAACTCATTTCCGGCAAGCCCGGCGGTAAGGGCAAGGTACAGTATGAAAACGGCGATACCTACGAAGGAACATTCGTTAAAGGGCTGAGACACGGCGAAGGCACATTTACCGCCGCCGACGGTTCCCGCTATGAAGGCAACTGGACCAAAAACGAGCGCAACGGACGCGGCACTTTCTACGCCGTCAACAACAACCGCTATGTCGGCCTCTGGTTCCGCAACAGGAAAGAAGGACAAGGCGTGATGTACTATTACAACGGCGATGTCTACGAAGGCGCATGGAAGGACGACAAACGCAACGGCAAGGGCACCTACACCTACAAGAGCGGAGCCTATTACCGTGGAGAATGGGCAGATGACAAGAAATGCGGCAAGGGCGTGTTCGACTGGAACGACGGTTCACGCTACGATGGTAACTGGTCCGACAACCAGCGCAATGGACGCGGCACCTACATCTACGCCGACGGTGACACCTATACCGGCGAATGGAAAAACGACATGCAGGAAGGCCGTGGCATCTACAAATTCCGCAACGGCGACGTGTACGAAGGCCAGTACCTCATGGGCGAGCGGACAGGTGAAGGCACATTCCGTTTTGCCAACGGCGACAGCTACGTGGGCAGCTTCCTCAACGGCGAGCAGAGCGGACAGGGCACATTCCACTGGAAGGGCGTGGCCACCTATACCGGAGCATGGAAGAACAACATGATGCATGGGCGCGGCGTGTACAAATGGAAAAACGGTGACGAATACAACGGCGAATGGAAGAATAACCAAATGGACGGCGAAGGCGTTTTGCGCTATGCAGGCGGCGGACGCTTCAAAGGCATCTTCAAGGAAGGCAAGCGCGACGGCAAATCGGTAGAAGTCCGCGCCGACGGCACACGCATAGACTGCACCTACTCCCATGGCCAAAAGCACGGAAAGTATGTCGAATACGACGCCAACGGCAATGTCGTCAAAAAAGGAGAATACTCCTACGGACGCGTGGTGCAGTGAACAAATTGGCTTGCGGCCTTGAGGAAATTTTCAATTTATAATTTATAATGAGGGCTACGCGATGTGCAGGACGATGCAGAACGGCTGGCTTCATGGCCGCAGGCTTCATTATAAATTATAAATTGTAAATTATAAATTGAGGAACGACCTCATTATAAATCATAAATTATAAACCACTTCATCCCCAATACCATGAAAGCAAAAACCGAAAAACAAGCCGCTGCGCGTAAGCCGGCGGCCAAGCGGGCAGCCAAGAAAGCTGCACCCAAGCACATCAACCTCGTCAAGAACGACCCTTGGCTCGAACCCTTTGAAGCCGCCATACAGGGACGGCACGACCACGTACTCTGGAAACTCAACGAGCTGACCGGAGGCAAGGGGAAACTGTCCGAAATGGCCGACGGCCACCACTATTTCGGCTTGCACCGTACAGCACGCCAGTGGGTGTTGCGCGAGTGGGCACCCAACGCCACCGCCATCTACCTCATCGGCGATTTCAACGGATGGAAAGAAGAAGCCCAATACGCCTTCAAGCGCATCGAAGGCACCGGCAACTGGGAACTCAAACTCCCCCTGCGCGCCCTCAAGCACCTTGACCTCTACAAACTCTCCATGCACTGGCAGGGCGGCCAGGGCGAAAGAGTGCCAGCATGGAGCCGCCGCGTCGTCCAGGACGAAGAAACCAAGATATTCAGTGCCCAAGTGTGGGATCCCGCCGAACCCTACGTTTGGAAGAAACCCAACTTCAAACCCAAGAAAGCACCCCTCTTCATCTACGAGTGCCACATTGGCATGGGACAAGATGCCGAGAAAGTGGGAAGCTACAACGAATTCCGCGAAAACGTTTTGCCCCGCGTCATAGCCGACGGCTACAACTGCATCCAGATCATGGCCATTGCCGAGCACCCCTACTACGGCAGCTTCGGTTACCATGTCAGCTCCTTCTTCGCCCCCTCCAGCCGCTTCGGCACCCCCGACGAGCTCAAGCAACTCATTGATGCAGCCCATCAGGCAGGCATCACTGTCATTATGGACCTTGTCCACAGCCACGCCGTAAAGAACGAAGTCGAAGGCCTCGGCAACTATGCCGGCGACCCCGACCAGTTCTTCTATCCTGGCGGCCGCCGCGAACACAGCGCTTGGGACAGCCTCTGCTTCGACTACGGCAAGAACGAAGTGCTCCACTTCCTCCTCTCCAACTGCAAATACTGGCTTACCGAGTTCAATTTCGACGGCTTCCGCTTCGACGGCGTCACCTCCATGCTCTATTACAGCCACGGCCTCGGCGAAGCCTTCTGTGGTTATGGCGATTACTTCAACGGCCATCAGGACGACAACGCCATCTGCTACCTTACCCTTGCCAACCTCCTCATCCACGAAGTCAAACCCGCCGCCATCACCATTGCCGAAGAAGTCAGCGGTATGCCCGGACTCGCAGCCCCCTTCAAGGACGGCGGCTACGGCTTCGACTACCGCATGGCCATGAACGTGCCCGACTATTGGATAAAGACCATCAAGGAGCAGCGAGACGAAGACTGGAAACCCTCCTCCATATTCTGGGAAATCACCAACCGCCGCGCCGACGAGCGCACCATCTCCTACTGCGAGAGCCATGACCAGGCACTCGTGGGCGACAAGACCCTCATCTTCCGCCTCATTGATGCCGACATGTACTGGCATTTCCGCAAAGGCGATGAAAACGGCACCGTCCACCGTGGTATTGCCCTCCACAAGATGATACGCCTCGTCACTGCCTCAACCATCAATGGCGGCTACCTCAACTTCATGGGCAACGAATTCGGCCATCCCGAATGGATAGACTTTCCGCGCGAAGGCAACGGATGGAGCTATAAATATGCGCGCCGCCAGTGGAATTTGGTGGACAACCAAGAGCTCTGCTACCATCTGCTGGGCGACTTCGACCGTGACATGATCCACCTCCTGCGTTCCTTCCCCGATATCCGCAAGCTCCCCGTACAGGAGATTTGGCACAACGACGGCGACCAGATACTCGCCTTCGCCCGTGGTCCGTTGGTATTCGTGTTCAACTTCTCGCCCGTCCGTTCCTATGAGGGTTACGGTTTCATGGTACCCGAGGGCGCATACGATGTCGTGCTCAACACCGATGCCCCCGCCTATGGCGGCAATGGCCTTGCCGACGACACCGTACGCCATTTCACCAACTTCGACCCGCTCCTCAAACGTGACGGAAAAGGCTGGCTCAAACTCTACATCCCCGCCCGTTCAGCCGTCGTGCTGCGTCGTGAGGAAGAAGAATAACAATGACAACATGCATGAGGAAGTGTCATGACGGCGCATCCCCATGCCCCGTTTTCCGGCCAATAGGGTAGGAGATATGCGCTGACAACCGGCACATATCTCCTACATTCGTATTCCCATGTTCCAATGCTTGGAAAGATTTGGGTAGTTAGGAACTATAACGATTCATTCGTAAAAAACTTTATGACAGTACGGTTGGCTTGACTGACATCATTTTACGGTAAATAATGTTCATTGCGTCAGCTTCTGGTCTTATAGCTGAAGGCTGTACGAACCAGTCGGCAAGATATCCTTACAAGAGCCAGACTATTTTTTTCAACTCGCCGAGTAGAAAAAACAAGTCCCGGACTTGTCCATCGAATCCCCAGACTTCAGTCACACATCCCCTGCGATGTTCGTAGTACGGCAAGTTTCATCAAATAATGGCAAGTATGGTTTAGATGATGGTCATGTGAGAAAATTCAATCATTCCCTCTGACACTGTACGTGGCTATATATACGTAATTTCGTCGTTTATAAAAAGGTTCAAACCTTCAATGTTTTCACTATGTTCCTGAAAATCAGTCATTTCATATATGAAGGAATCAGGTTATAAAGTTTCATGATCATTCTCTTATGTTTCATCATGAATTCTGTACTGACACAAGTACCTTAAACGAAAATACATCGTTTTCACATTCCGTGTTCCAATTTTGACTACATCTTTCATTTCTGGAGCTTCCAGTGAATGTTTGCAAAACTATCGTTCATACCGAAAACGTATGATAATCAATGGAAAAACCTACAATGAAGCTTTGAACAATTTATTAAAGGGCGAAATTACGTATATAGTAGGGTTATACGATTTGTTTCTATCTTCCTCAATGCCTAAATACAGGGCTGTTTCATCATTCTCAAGCGTATGCCGAGCGTGATAAGTTCATTTTGTTCATTACTCTAAACATTAAATGTGTGGTATTTTGATTACAATAAAATATCACACATTTATACGATTGGAAGGAAGGCTAAAGAGGGGCAGATTTTGAAGCCGTATATCCGTCCTTTCTGTTTCCTTTGGCTGGTTGCCATGCCATGGGTTGGCAAGGAAGATGACGGACAGGATTTGGGGTGGGGGGGATATCACCCCGTTATTGCTTGGTTTGTGTGGGTGATATGTGTCAGGGGGGTGCCTATGTGAAAATGATATCTTCTATCCAATTGCCTTCGGCACGTTTGTTGAGCTCCCGGACGAGCGTGGCGCGTTGCAGCGAGAGTTGGCTGCGCAGTACTGCCGACGATAACCGGACATACAATTTGCGGTTGTAAATTTCCAGACCGGAGGTGTAGCGCATGACGACATCGCCTACCACTTGGGGCCAGAGCTCCATGACGCGGTGTTCGCCAAGCGGTGTTTCGAGCCCTGCTATGCGGAGGAAACGGCGGATGACGGTGCCGATGGCTTCTTCTTTTCGACGTTCCATGTGGCGATCGGTGGTGATGACGGGTTTACTCGGGTTTCTCGGCTTCGATTTTGACGATGCCTCCGGTGACGGGCGAGAGTTGTACACGCGTGGCGGACTTGCGGTTGAAGAGGTCGCCGCCGAGGTGCTCAATGCGCCCGAACTGGGCCATGGGGAGGGTTTCGGAGGCGAATTGGCGACTGTCGTCGAAGACGGTGACCTGCACTTTTCCGGGCACGATGTAACGCAAATCTTCCGCTTCGCGGCGCTGTTTTTCCTTCTCGCTGACGGGGGCGGCGGGTAGGGTGTGGAGGTCTTTCACGGCGTAGCGCACGGGGGTGCCGGCGGGGTCGTCAGCGTCTACTACACCCAAATAGCGCGAGAAGCTGAAGAGTGTTTGGGAGGCGGTTTCCTCAGTGGGGATGATGTCGAAAACGAAGGTTTCGGTCTGCGTGGTGGCTGTTCCCTGGAAGAGCTGGAGTAGGGCGGCTTCCTGTGTGTCGAGGCTGGCGAGCATGAGGCGTAGCTGCTCGCCGTCCTTGGGCATGAAGTCGGCCTGACCTTTGGTGAGCAGGCTGCGGTTCTCGCGGATGTCGTATATTTCGTTGGCGGCGAGTTCGGCCATTTTCGCCGTGCTGCCTGCAGCGAGTATTTCTTCGGTCTTGTAGTTCACTCCCTTGGCCGTGGCATGCTTTTCGGCCTTGATGCCGGCCTGCGGCAACACGGGCTCGATGAGGTTGGCGGGGGCATTGACGCTGACGAGGCGGCCGTCGCCCATGAGGCTGACGAGGGGTGCGGAAGTCTTGCTACGCATCTTGATGCTATAGGCGCGCGAGGGGTCGGCCACTCCGTAGGGGGTGAGCTGTATGTCCTCGATTTCCCATTCGTCGTAGGCTGTCTGGGGCACGTCTTTCAGCCGCAGGTAGCGCTCGGCGTATTCACAGTATTCGCCGGCTTCGTAATGAGTTTTCCGGGCGGTGACCTTCACCCTGACCCGTGTCTGGGGTAGGAAATAGGTGATGCCTTCGGTGGTGATGCCGGGCTTGTACGCTGTCACCTCGGTTTGTGCCGTTGCCTGCAACGACAGCAGTGAAAGGGCTGCAATGAGTATTTTCTGTTTCATGTTCGGGATTTTCTTGTGCTGGGGCACTGTTAGAAAATTTTTATGGAATAAGATCAGGAACACGTTCCGCCGGGGCCGTTTGCATCCATCATTTCGGCAAATGCGCGGGGTAACGCACTGATGATGTCGGAGGCGGTCAGGGCGTGCTCTCCAAGGGTTTGTGCTGCCTTGTCTCCGGCCAGTCCGTGGAGATATACGCCCAGCAGGCAGGCTTCTTCGGGGGTGTAGCCTTGGGCCAGCAGGGACGTAAGTATTCCTGTGAGCACGTCGCCGCTGCCTGCTGTGGCCATACCGGAGTTTCCCGTAGGGTTGAAGTACACTTGTCCTTCAGGGGTGCAGATAGCGGTGTAGTGGCCTTTGAGTATGATGTAGAAAGCGTGTTTGCGTGCCATGGTCATGGCTTCGACAAGGATGCTGAAGGAGTCGGGATTGCAAATGCCCAGCCGTTTCATTTCTGCCGGATGGGGGGTGAGTATGCTGTGTGGGGGCACTTGCTGTATCCATCCTTTGTGGTTGCCTAAGATGTTGATGGCATCGGCGTCGATGACCAGTGGGATGGCGGTATGGCTGATTTGTTCGATGAATGCAAGGGCAGTGCGTTTGTCTGTGCCGAGTCCGGGACCGATTCCCAGGGCTTGGAATGCTTCGGTGCCTATGGGGGTGGTGAACAGGTGTTGGTCGGCATCGTGCCGAAGGATGGCTTCGGGTACGGATATTTGGAGAATATCGTTGTTGCAGGTGGGGGTGTGGAGGGTGACTTTTCCCACGCCGCTCCGTAGGCAGGCTTTGGCTGCCAGGACTGCGGAACCGGCCATGCCGTAACTGCCGGCCACAAGCAGTGCGTGGCCGAAGGTTCCTTTGTGGCCAAAGGGTGGACGGGGTTTGAGGATGGCTTGGACGCGGGCTTTTTCCGTGATGTGGAAATTGATTTCTCCCACTTCGGGAAATCCGGGTGCCAGATGTATGTCGAGCTGATGGAGTTGGCCGACGTAGGGTTGGTTGTCTGCGAGGATGTGGGCCAGTTTGGGGAAGCCTATGGCCAGGGTGTGGTTGGCACGGACTATGGCTGAGGGGGAATTGTAGGTGTTGTCTTCGCACATAAGTCCTGAGGGGAGGTCGAGGCTGACGACTTCCGCGCCGGAGGCGTTGATGAATTTCACCAATGCGGCAAAACCTCCTCCCAACGGTTTGTTGATGCCCATGCCGAAGAGTGCATCGATGATGAGGGTTTCGGATCCGATGGGTGGGGCTTCAAACTGTTGTGCGACCTCGATGAAGTTTACTTGGTTGCATTCCTCCCTGAGCCGTTCTGCATTGAGCCGGCAGTCGTGGCTTACCGTACCTTTGGTATTGAACAGATATGCCTGAACGCAGGTGTAGCCCATTCCGCAGAGCAGTCTGGCGAGTGCCAAGCCATCGCCGCCGTTGTTGCCGGGTCCCGAAAAGATGACCATGGGGCGTTGCCTGTCGGGATAATGGCTGGAGATGAAGAGGGCTGCTTCTTGTGCGGCCCGCTCCATGAGGTCGGAGGTGGTGATGCTTTGTTGTTGGACGGTGTACTCTTCCCATGCTTTTTGCTGTCGGGCGTTTGGTATATTCATGGAGTAGGGGGAATGGATTTGGTTGTAGTCTGTAGTCAGTAGGTGTGGGTTGTATGCTTGGCATCGGGTTTGACCGGGGGAAACGATGGATGCCTCGCCCGATTGTTGTGGGCTTTTTGATGAAAATCATCGGCTCGTTATGACCGGGTAGCGATGCAATTTAAAAAATCTTTTTCCACCAAGGCTTTTTCGGGGGGAGTTCCGCTGAGATTTGTTTTTGGTAGTATTGGGCCAATGTTTGTCTGTGCGTGATCAGCTGGTAGATGACTCCCCAGTCGGGGAGGCCGCCGACGTTGCGGTCGTCGATGAACATTTGTACTTTGAGCTTGCGCGTGTAATTGCCGGCTTCCTGCACGTCTTTGTCGTTTTCGCCGATGTCCTGGTTGGCGGCATAGAAATAGACGCCGCGCTCTTCACACCATTTCACGGCTTGCTCCAGGAGTTCGCCTTCACGCACGCTCCAGAGGATGAGTTTGTGGCCGTCTTTGATGAGCTGGCGGAGGGTGGCGGTGGCAAAAGGCAGCTCTTTCCCGATGGCTGGGTATTTGTGTTCTACTATGGTTCCGTCGAAATCTACAGCTATGATCATGGGGGCGTTCGTCTAATGAATAATTGTTTGATGAATAATTATATAATGAATAATGAATAATTAAGTCTACGACCAACATACAGGACGATGCAGCGCCGCCGACATCATGGCCGCAGGTTTAAATATTCATTATTCATTAACTAATTATTCATTGTCTACGTTGCTGGCGTTGGCAAGTTTCAGCAGGTATTGTCCGTATTGGTTCTTTTCCATAGGACGTGCCATTTCGCGAAGTTTTTCGGGCGTGATCCATCCGTTTTTCAGTGCGATGCCTTCCAGACAGGCGATTTTCAGACCGGTGCGTTTTTCTATCACTTCGATGAAGGTGGAGGCTTCGCTCAGGCTGTCGTGTGTGCCGGTGTCAAGCCATGCAAAACCGATGCCTAATGTTTGTACCATCAGTTCACGGTCGTTGAGGAATCGCTGGTTGACTGTGGTGATTTCAAGTTCGCCTCGAGCTGAAGGCCGGATGGTCTTGGCTACATCCACGACCTTGTTGGGGTAGAAGTACAGGCCCACTACGGCATAGTTTGATTTTGGCACAAGGGGTTTCTCCTCGATGCTTACGGCCTGACCAGTAGCGTCAAACTCTACGACTCCATAGCGTTCGGGGTCGTTCACACGGTAGCCGAAGACGGTGGCTTTTCCCTCTTCCTCGGCGGTCCGGACGGCCTCACGGAGTATGTGGCCGAAGTTGCTGCCATGGAAGATGTTGTCGCCCAGTACCAGACAAACGCTGTCGTTGCCGATGAATTCCTCACCGATTAGGAATGCTTGGGCTAAACCATCGGGTGAGGGTTGTTCGGCATATTCAAAATGAACGCCGAAGTCGGAGCCGTCGCCCAACAGGCGACGGAAACCGGGCAAATCCTGTGGGGTGGAGATAATGAGTATTTCACGGATGCCGGCCAGCATCAGGACGGAGATGGGATAATACACCATCGGCTTGTCGAAAATGGGGATAAGCTGTTTGCTGATGCCTTTTGTGATAGGGTAGAGGCGTGTGCCGCTGCCGCCGGCCAAAACGATACCTTTCATAGCAGAGATGTTTTGGTTTGGAGAAATGCAGAGAATTGTAATCTCTTCCTTTGCCCTTCTGTAGTCGGGAAGGGGTTCCGGTGTGGTTTGCATTCCCGATATATGGGCAAAGGTAAGGGATTTTAATTAGATAACGGCTTGCCGCCTGTTTTATTTTGTATGACTTGGCCGGAATGATGGCGTATTATAAATTAAATGGAAAAATCAGCGGGTGGGTTGGCTTTCCATTGTTCTGCTTCACGGATGGCGAAGCGGACGCTTTCATCGGGGTTGGCCGTATGGTAGATGGGCTGCATGATTTGGGCGAACTGGTGGGGGCAATGGATTTGGGCAAGGCTGACTGCTGTGAGGAATTCTGCCGGTGACTGAATCTCGTGAAGGGCGTAGGCTATGCAGGCATAGAGTGATACGTGCTCGGGTTGGAGGAGTATCAGGGTGGCTTGTTTCCATATGGGGGCGGCTATGGTGAAGCACCTGGTTTGGTAGAGCTGGGTCAGGATGCGCACTTGGCTGTCTTGGTCTGTAGTGGGGAGTGAGAATACGGAACTGTAAAGACGGATGGCATCGTTGGCATATTGGCATTCCTGGAGTATTTGGGCTGTCTGCAATGTCACTTCCGTGGGGCTGAAGCCGGCGAGGGTGAGTGTGTGCATGGTTCGGGTGGCCTCGGCAGGACGGGCCAGACGGGCCAGGCAATAGGCCATGTCAATGACTATCCTGCGGCGTTCGGCGTTTTCGGGCGGACAGCACCGCAGGGCTTCCGACAGGAGGGTGCGGGCTTCTTCATAGGAATGTTTGTCATAGAGTTGCTCGGCTACGAAGAGTCGGAGGGCGTAGTCATCCGGTTGCTTTCTGATGTATTCACGGGCCATGGCCAGTCCCTCTTCATCATGGTAGAGGTTGAAGGCTGCATAGACTTTGAAGTTCATGGCTTGCCGGTTGTCTTCATCAATGGCGAGGGCGTAGTCGCAGCTTTCAATGCTTTCCTGCCACTTTCCCGTTTTTTGCTGTAGTTCAGCGAGTTGGGTCCAGGCCAGTGCGTCGTAAGGGTCAATGTTTATGAGTTTTTCGGTGCATTCTATGGCTTCTGTGTATCGTTGCAGTTGGTAAAGACATTCTGCTTTCAATGAGAGGGTACGTCGTTCCTGATTGCTGGCAAACGGTAATGTTGCTAACTGTTCGAGGGTTTTGTCGTAATAGCCGTAGTCAAGGAGTATTTCACAGAAGTCTGTCTGGAATTCTGCACGTTCCGCAGTGTTCAAGGTGGTGATGTAGGCTGATATGTGCTGTAGGGCCTCTTCAAGGTCACCGCCAGCTATGGCCCACTCTGCCCAAAAGAGCTGTACTTCCCTGTGATGGTAATCGGTCACTGAATTCATGACTTGTTTGGCTTCATGCCATCTTCCTTGTGCTTTTAGGCGGTAGGCTTTCACGATGAGCACTTCATTGTCCTGTGGGTGTAGTTTTTCAGCCAGACGCATCACTTGCTCTGCCTCGAAGTCTCGCCCTTGTTTCTCGTAGTGTTCTTCGATGTCCATGAGGGTGGAGGCATCCATGTAAAAGGGTTTGACGGCGTTTAATTGGTTTTCGTAGCTTTCAATGGCTTCTTGTAAGTATTTGTCCATGGCGTTGTTTTTTATGGGTTAGTATTGGTGTGTATCGTAACTCGGTTATCAGGTTATGAGGTTATTGCTGATAACCGAGTTACGATAGTAACCATTTGCTTTTAGCCTACGTTGGGTGCAACGCGCTGTTGGCCACTCCAGCTGTCTTTCAGTCCGACGGTGCGGTTGAAAATGAGGTGGGATGGGGTTGAGTGCTTGTCCAGGGTGAAGTAGCCTGTGCGTTGGAATTGCAGATAGCGGTTGCCTGTGGCATTTTGTACTGCAAAGGGTTCTACATAGCAGTTTGAGAGGATTTGCAAGGATTGTGGGTTGAGCAATTCGCGGAAATCACGCTCATCGGCGGCTGGGTTCTCTACAGAGAACAGGCGGTCGTAAAGGCGTACTTCGCATGACAGGCAATGTGCCACGCTGAGCCAATGGAGTGTGCCCTTGACTTTTCGGTTGGCACCTTCCATGCCGCTACGGCTGTTGGGGTCATATTCTGCATATACTTCCTCGATAGTGCCGTCGGCGGCTTTTTTGCAGCCGGTACACTTGACGATGTAGGCGTTTTTGAGCCGTACTTCTTTGCCGGGTACCATGCGGAAGAATTTCTTGGGGGCATCTTCCATGAAGTCGTCTTGTTCCATCCAGAGTTCGCGGCTGAAGGTGACGGTGTGTGTGCCGTCTTCTGGACGCTCGGGGTTGTTTACGGCCTCCATTTCTTCTGTCTGTCCTTCGGGATAGTTGGTGATGATGAGTTTGACGGGGTGGAGGACTGCACTGACGCGCAGGGCTCGCTGGTTGAGGTCCTCACGTGCGGCAGCTTCGAGCATGGCGTAGTCGTTGAGGGCGTCGAACTTGGTGTAGCCTATCATGTCAATGAACTTCCTGACAGCCTCTGGCGAATAGCCTCGGCGGCGCAGGCCGCAGATGGTGGGCATACGAGGGTCGTCCCATCCGTCAACGAGTTTTTCCTGCACCAGAGCCAGGAGTTTGCGCTTGGACATGACGGTGTAGGTGAGGTTCAGACGGTTGAACTCGTATTGCCGGGGGCGGTTGTCCGTGAGGTCTTTACCTTCTTTTAGCTCATCTATGAAGTAGTCGTACAAAGGACGGTGGGGAACAAATTCAAGGGTGCAGATAGAGTGGGTGACACCCTCGAAATAGTCGCTCTGACCATGGGCAAAGTCGTACATGGGGTAAACTTTCCACTTGCTTCCTGTGCGATGGTGCTCTTTGTTGATGATACGGTAGATGATGGGATCGCGGAAGTGCATGTTGGGGTTAGCCATGTCTATCTTGGCGCGGAGTACCATAGAGCCTTCGGGCAGTAGTCCGGAGTTCATCTGCCGGAAGAGGGCGAGGCTTTCCTCAACGGGACGGTTACGGTAGGGGCTTTCTGTGCCAGGCTGTGTGGGTGTGCCTTTCTGCGCCGCAATTTGTTCGCTGGTCTGCTCGTCGACATAGGCTTTCCCTTCTTCTATAAGACGGATGGCGAAGTCGTAGAGTTGGTCAAAATAGTCGGAGGCATGGTATATGCCGCCCCATTTGAAACCGAGCCATTCGATGTCCTGTTTGATGGATTCAACGTATTCGGTGTCTTCTTTTTGCGGGTTGGTGTCGTCGAAGCGGAGATTGCAAACGCCGCCGAATTTCTGCGCTACGCCAAAGTCCATACAGATGGCTTTGGCATGACCTATGTGGAGATAGCCGTTGGGTTCAGGTGGGAAACGGGTTTGAAGTCTTCCTCCGTTTTTGCCTTCCTGAAGGTCGGACTGTACGATCTGTTCGATGAAATTCAGGCTCTTCTTTTCTGAAATTTCAGTTGTGTGGGTGTTTTCTTGAGTCATTGTAATGGTGAATAAAGTGCATCGCACAGTGAAATTAGGTACAATTGTACGCAGTATCAGTTCGCCATTTCTGATATGAACTTGATGCGTATGAGGCGGATTTCGTCTTCGGTGTACTCTTCGCCGAGTTCATCAAGCGCGGTGTCGAGGTCGTCGGTTTCGCTTTCTTTGAAATATTGGTAGATGTCGTCTACGTGGTCTTCGTCCATGATGTCATCGATGAAGTAGTCGATGTTGATTTTGGTGCCAGAGTAGACAATGGCCTCAATTTCGTCGAGCAGTTCGTCGAACTCGATGCCTTTGGCCACAGCGATGTCGTCGAGAGCCACTTTCCGGTCAATGCTGTGGATAATGCTGACTTTGATTTTCGATTTGTTTGCTACTGTGCGGATGCGTAGGTCCTCAGGGCGTTCGATTTCGTTTACTTCGCAATGCTTTTTGATGAGCTTGCAGAATTCCGCCCCATATCGTTTGGCTTTTCCTGCACCTACGCCGGGGATGTTCTGCAACTCTTCCGGGGTTTGAGGGTAGATGGTGGCCATGGCTTCGAGTGAGCCGTCTTGGAATATGACATAGGGGGGTACATCCAATTCCTTGGACAATTGTTTCCGCAGGTCTTTCAGCATTTTATAGAGTGCGGGGTCAACAGCACATGCGGCTCCACCCTGCGGCTCTACTTCCATTTCTTCGTCTTCATAGTTGCGGTCTTCCACAATCATGAACGACTCCGGATGTTCGAGAAAATGACGGCCGGCTTTGGTGACTTTGAGCACGCCGTAGTTGTCAACGTCTTTGTCCAGATATCCGGAGATGAGTGCCTGGCGGATGACAGCGTTCCAAACGCGTTCGCTTTCGTCTTCGCCGGAGCCGAAAACTTCGAGCTCGTCGTGGTGGTGGGCGGTGCACTCTTCCGATTTTTGTCCTAAAAGTATTTCTTTGATATAGTCATCGCGGAAGTTCTCTTTGGTTGCGAGGATGACTTCCAGCACTTTGATTAAGTTAGTTTTAGCTTCCACTTGTTGTTTGGGATGTTTGCAATTATCGCAGTTCCCGCAGTTTTCTCTGTCATATTGTTCGCCGAAGTAGTGCAATAGGAGTTTGCGTCGGCAAACTGAGCTTTCTGCGTAGGCTGCAGTTTCTTTAAGAAGTTGCCGTCCGATGTCCTGTTCGGCTACGGGCTTTCCTTCCATGAATTTTTCGAGTTTCTGAAGGTCTTTACGCGAATAGAATGCCACGCATTTCCCGTCACCGCCATCTCGCCCGGCTCTGCCGGTTTCTTGGTAGTACCCCTCGAGGCTTTTGGGTATATCATAATGGATGACAAACCTCACGTCCGGTTTGTCAATACCCATCCCAAAGGCAATAGTGGCCACAATCACATCAATACGTTCCATGAGGAAATCGTCCTGTGTTTTGGACCTTGTGGCTGAATCCATGCCGGCATGATATGCCTCGGCCTTGATTTCGTTTGTGCGGAGCACTTCTGCTAGTTCTTCCACCTTTTTGCGGCTCAGGCAATAGATGATGCCGCTACAGGCTGGTTGTTGCTTGATGAATTTGATGATGTCGCGGTCGATATCTTTCGTTTTGGGTCTCACCTCGTAATACAGGTTGGGACGGTTGAAGGAGCTTTTGAACTCTTCGGCGTCCTGTATGCCCAGGTTTTTCTTGATGTCAGTGCGCACCTTTTCTGTAGCAGTGGCAGTGAGGGCAATGACGGGTGCAGCTCCGATTTCGTTGATGATGGGGCGGATTTTCCGGTATTCCGGTCGGAAGTCGTGTCCCCACTCTGAAATGCAATGCGCTTCATCTACAGCGTAGAAGGATATTTTCACTGATTTCAGAAATTCTACATTGTCTTCCTTGGTCAGTGATTCGGGAGCTACATAGAGCAGCTTGGTAATGCCGTTACGAATATCCCTTTTCACCTTGTCTATCTGGCTCCTGTTCAATGACGAATTGATGAAATGTGCGATACCGTCTTCCTGACTGGTATGACGTATGGCGTCCACTTGGTTCTTCATCAATGCGATGAGCGGAGAGATGACAATGGCTGTCCCCTCCATAACCAGTGAGGGCAATTGGTAGCAAAGCGATTTTCCACCGCCTGTGGGCATAAGTACAAATACGTTCTTGCCTGCGAGCAGTGTCCGGATGATGGCTTCCTGATTACTTTTGAAAGAATCAAAACCAAATTGTTCCTTCAAGGCCTTCCTTAGATCGATTGCTTCCTTCATTGCTTTTCTGGATTACTTATAGGTTAGGATAAGGGGATTCGCCGGATTTCCCACCGGCTTTTCGTATCAGCAAAGCAAAATTATAACAAAAATCTAAAACCTTATAAATATGAGTGATTTTTTTTGTAGGCAGGAGAATGATGGGTTATGTGAAGTTAATGTTCACGGAGCTAAAAGCGTTTTATGATGATGGCCAATTCGTCCTCTGCTGTAAGTGGTGATGAAGCAGGAACCGCAGTTGTTAAACCTTTCATGACGAGGATAGGGAGCTAAGTGCCACTGTAGTAACGACAGTTGAGTGTTTCTATGTTGGCTCTTCAGATTTTTCCTTTCTCCATCTTGCTTTCGGCATAGCTCTTGTCCACCGTGAACTCTTTCTGTCTTCCTGAAGGCATCTCGAACATAGCATCCATCATGATGGTTTCAACGATGGAGCGCAATCCGCGTGCTCCCAGTTTGAATTCAACAGCCTTGTCGACAATGTAATCCAGTGCTTCGGGAGTAAAGGAAAGTTTGACGCCGTCCATTTCGAGCAGTTTCGTGTATTGCTTGATAATGGAATTTTTCGGTTCAACGAGGATGCGCTTCAAGGCATCCCTTCCCAAAGGATTGAGATAGGTCAGTACGGGCAGTCGGCCAATGATTTCAGGGATGAGACCGAACGATTTGAGGTCGGAAGGCTCCACGTATTGCATCAGGTTCTTTGCGTCAATCTTCTTGGCGTTCTGCACCGAATTGTAACCTACGGTGTGAGCATTCAAACGTTGTGCTATTTTCTTTTCAATGCCATCGAAGGCTCCACCGCAAATGAAGAGAATGTTGCGTGTGTCAACGTGGATGTAGTCCTGATCAGGGTGTTTTCTTCCACCTTTAGGCGGCACATTGACAACTGAGCCTTCGAGCAACTTGAGCAATCCTTGCTGTACGCCTTCACCGCTGACATCACGGGTGATGGAAGGGTTGTCTGCCTTTCGGGCGATTTTGTCTATTTCATCAATGAAAACGATGCCACGTTGGGCACTCTCCAAATCGTAGTCCGCCACTTGCAGCAGTCTGGAGAGGATGCTTTCAACGTCTTCGCCCACGTAACCGGCTTCTGTGAACACCGTGGCGTCAACAATGGTGAAGGGCACATCAAGCAGGCGGGCAATGGTACGTGCCAACAATGTCTTGCCGGTACCTGTTGATCCCACCATGATGATGTTAGACTTTTCGATGTCCACCTCGTTGTCCGTCTGTTCATGTTGTGCCAGACGTTTGTAATGATTGTAAACAGCTACACAGAGGTACCTTTTGGCATCGTCTTGGCCAATGATGTACTGGTCGAGATATGCCTTGATTTCCTTTGGTTTCGGCACTTTTTTCAGATCAGCTGCATTCTTTTTGCCTTGTTTTTTCCCTTTGGCAACTGGTTGGGAAGCTGTTCCGAAGTATTCCTCGATGAGGTGGTGTGCTTGGCTTACACAGTCGGCACAGATGTAACCGTTGATACCGGTAATCAGCATGGAAACCTCCTCTTCGGGACGGCCACACATACAGCAACATTTTTTCTTACTCGCCATCTGCCTTCTGTGCTTTGTTCTTGTTCGTAGGTGCGAAAATCTTGTCTATCATGCCGTAATCCAGGGCTTCTTGTGCCGTCATCCAGTAGTCGCGGTCAGAGTCAGCCCATACTTTGTCAAATTCGGTATGAGAATGTTCGGCGATGATGGTGTAGAGTTCACGTTTAAGTTTTTGGATTTCGCGTGCTGTGATTTCAATGTCCGAGGCTTGTCCTTGGGCACCACCCATCGGCTGATGAATCATCACACGGCTGTGAGGCAGGCCGAAGCGTTTGCCTTCAGCACCGGCAACCAGCAGTACAGCTGCCATGGAAGCTGCCATACCCGTACAGAAAGTCGACACGTCACTTTGGATATACTGCATAGTGTCATAGATGCCGAGTCCGGCATAGACCGAGCCGCCGGGCGAATTGATATATATGGAAATGTCTTTTCCTGAGTCTGTGGAATCCAAATAAAGCAATTGGGCTTGTAGTGTGTTGGCCGTGTAGTCGTCAATCGGTGTGCCGAGAAAGATGATGCGGTCCATCATCAAGCGAGAGAACACGTCCATTTGCGTCACGTTCAGTTGGCGTTCCTCCAAAATGTAAGGGTTGAGGTATTGGTTTTGGCTTTTGATAACATCATCAAGTACCATAGAACTGATACCTGACTTTGACATGGCAAATTTTCTGAAGTCTTGTTGTAGATTCATCTTTGTGTGTTTTTTTGCTGCTCTGTTCAGAAAGTTGTTAATAGTGGTAATATGGAAGAAAACAAGTTGGCAAACAAACGGTGGGTGTCAATGTTTGGATATGAATACAATCCGAAGGAAGGTCTATCCATCAGTTCCGGCCGTTTGTATGCCAACTTGCATAGTGAGTGAACATCAATCAGATGCAAGTAGACTGATTAGTCGAACATCTTGGCAAAATCCTCTGCCGAAATGTTTTTGTGATTGAGTGTCACTACGTTTTTAAGGCTTGCAGTGAGCTTTTGGTCAATGCAACGGTCAATGAGAGCTTGAGTCTGACGCTTGTCCTTCAGCATTTCGAGAGCGTAGTTTTCGAGATACTCGTCGGGGATGTTGTGCATGCCGTATTGGGCAAACTGATAGCGGGCGGCTTGCATAGCGGAAGCCTTTACATCGTTGTCTTCCACCTTGACGGCCATAGCCTCCACAAGTTTTCCCTTGATCAGTTGCCACTTGAGTTCCTGGATGCTCTTGTCGAAATTCTCTTCCACAAACTTTTCATCCTTGTCCTTATTGTTGGCCAACATAATCTTTTTCAGCAGTTCGTTGGGGAACTCCAGTTCTCCCACCTTGTTTTCTGCATAGGCTCTGAGGTCAAGCAAGAACTTGTAGTCACTGTCGTTAGCCTGGAGATTCTGGATGTCCTCCTTTACTTTGGCACGTGCGTCCTCTTCCGTTTTGACAGTGTCATCCCCGAAAACCTTGGCGAAGAATTCCTCGTTGAGTTCAGCGGGCACAAAACGGCTGATTTCGGAAATTTCAAAACTGAAATTGCCGGCATGGTCTTTTACTTCCTCTTTGGTGATTTTCAACAAGGAAGCCAGTTCCACTTCGTTGGCATCATAGGCCGTGGTGGGGTTGAACGTAACAACCGAATTGACCACAGCACCTTCGAATATTTTCTTCTGGTCCTCATTCTTGAAGTAAGCAGGCATGAGAGAAGCCGTTTCCACTCTCAGACCGCCCTCCAGAGGTTGTCCTTCTTCGTTCAGTTCGGCAAGGATGCCACGTACAATGTCGCGGTCGGCAAAAGCATCCACATTTTCGCTGTGTCCTGCATGCTGGCGCAGTGCATCGAGCTGTTTGGTTATCATGTCTTCGGACACTTCGATGTCGTAGTAGTCCACCGTGTCGTCACCGTTCAGTTCGATATTGAATTCGGGTTCGAGGGCGATGTCGAAGATAAAGGTGAAATCGTCTTGTTTTTCGATGTCCTGCGGAACCTGCTTCTCGCTGCCGAGAGGTTCGCCGAGCATGGGAACATGGTTCTCCTTGATATAATTGAAGAGGGTATCTTGCAAGAGCTTGTTGACCTCGTCAGCCTTGGCCTGGGTTCCGTACATTTTCTTTACGAGCCCTACAGGCACTTTACCGGGACGGAAGCCGGGAATCTGAGCCTTTTGGCTAAAGGTTTTCAGCGATTTTTTCAGATTAGCTTCATAGTCAGCCTTTTCCATGTGGATGGTAAGTTCGCCGCTCACATTGCTGACCTTTTCAAATTGAATATTCATTTTTGGTTTTCGTTGTGAATTGATTATCAATGAAAGTAAACAGTATAAGCCCTGATTCGAGGGGCGGAACTGCATAATCGGCGGCAAAAATAGCATTTTTCTTTGATAATCCGTCATTCCCGATATAATTTGTTGCCGCTTTTACTTCCCTTGCCATTTCAAAAAACGTCAAATCACATATAGCTTTTCCATACTTTCGTGCATTGCTTTCTATTTATCATAGTGAAAGTCCTTATATACTGGATATTTTGTAATTTCGCGCCGACCTCAACAGAAAACCCATGATACCACTTCTTGACATACAGCATCTCACCAAGCGCTTTGGCGCCTTGGAATTGTTCAATGATATAAGTTTCAGTGTAGCCGAAGGACAGAAAGTCGGTTTGATAGCCCATAACGGAGCAGGAAAGAGCACATTATTGAACATTTTGGCGGGCACCGAAGACTACGATGAAGGACAAATAGTAATGCGGCGCGATGCTTCAGTGGCCATATTGGAACAAACGCCTCGTTTCAACCCGTCAGACACCGTTATTGATGCCTGTCTCAGCCGGGCAGGCAATTTGGCATCGCTCATCAGCAAATACGAACAGTGTCTGGAAACTCCGGGCAATCCGGGACTGAGCCAACTGATGGAGGAAATGGAACGCCGTGAAGCATGGGACTTTGAGTTACGTGCAAGGCAGGTACTTTCCAAACTGAACATTACGGATTTCAAACAGCCCGTGGGCGAATTGTCAGGAGGCCAGCTCAAACGGGTGGCATTGGCTAATGTGCTGTTGGCTGGTGCCGATTTGATGGTGCTCGACGAACCGACCAACCACCTTGATTTGGAAATGATTGAATGGTTGGAAAACTATTTGCAGCGCAGCACGAAAGCATTGCTCATGGTTACCCACGACCGCTATTTTCTGGATAATGTATGCCAAACCATTTTGGAATTGGACGATGAAAAGCTCTATGCCTACTCCGGCAATTATGCCTATTTTCTGGAAAAGAAAGACCAGCGCATAGCGGCAGAGAATGCCCAAGCTGCCAGGGCGAACAACCTCTATCGCAAAGAGCTTGACTGGATGCGCCGTATGCCTTGTGCCCGGGGCACCAAGGCTCGTTATCGCAAGGAGGCGTTCGCTGAATTGGAGCAAAGGGCACGCAAACGGCGTGAAGAGCGCGTGGCGCGCCTGGAAGTGAAAAGCGGATATATCGGCAGTAAGATTTTTGAAGCTGCTTATGTGAGCAAATCTTTTCCTTCCGTGACAGCTCAAGGCGAAGCCACGGAAAAATGTATTCTCAAGGACTTTTATTACCAGTTCTCCCGCTATGAAAAAATGGGCATTGTGGGCGGCAACGGTACGGGCAAGAGCACATTTATCAAAATGCTTTTGGGATTGGTACCGCCCGACAAAGGCCGATTCATCGTGGGCGAAACGGTGCGTTTCGGTTATTTCTCGCAAGAAGATATGGCCTTCGATGAACGCGACAGGGTAATCGATGCCATCCGCAAGGAAGCCGAATATATTGATTTGGGTGGTGGTCGTCATCTCACTGCCATGCAATTTCTCACGCACTTCCTGTTTCCCCCTGCTCGTCAGCAGGATTATATCTACAAATTGTCCGGCGGCGAACGGCGGCGGCTTCAGCTCTGCACCGTGTTGATGAAAAATCCCAATTTTTTGGTACTCGACGAGCCAACCAACGATTTGGACATTGCCACGCTGCAAGTGCTGGAGGCTTATCTGCAAGACTTTCACGGCTGCGTCATCGTGGTGAGCCACGACCGCTATTTCATGGACAAAGTGGTGGACCATCTGCTTGTGTTCAAGGGAGAGGGAGTAATTGACGATTTCCCGGGGAATTATTCCGAATACCGGACGTGGCAAGATTTGCGCGAGAAGGAGGAGCAAGAGCGGCAGCCTGCCACGAAGCAAAAGGACAACAAGCCCACGCGCACCAATACGTGGCGTGGCGAGCAGGTAAGAAAACTGACGTTTAAAGAAAGGAAGGAAATGGAGCAACTGGAGGTGGAGATAGCAGCGTTGGAAGCCGAACAGGCCGAACTGGAAGAGATGTTATGCTCCGGCACATTGTCTCCTGATGAGTTGAACCAAAAAAGCAAACGATTATATTCACTGAAGGAGGAACTCGACGTCAAGTCCTTGCGCTGGCTGGAACTCTCCTGCATATAATATATGGAGGGTCGCACAGGCATTCCCGGCAACCCTTAGTCTGTGTATGCTCTGTTATCATTCATTCATTGACACAATGGCTTTCCAAAGGGGAACCTGTCCATTGCCAGTGTCATACTTTGCTTCAGAAGATTTCACTTCAAAATCATGCAAAATGCAACCATTAGCAGAACGATTGCGTCCAACAACGCTCAATGAATATATTGGCCAGCAACATCTGGTGGCTCCCGGAGCTGTGCTCAGGCAAATGATTGACTCCGGCCATATCACTTCGTTTATTCTATGGGGACCTCCGGGGGTGGGCAAGACCACGTTGGCACAAATCATTGCCCATCAGTTGGAAACGCCCTTTTACACGCTCTCGGCAGTCAACAGTGGGGTAAAGGAAGTGCGCGAAGTCATTGACCGAGCCACAAAAGGGCGTTTCTTCAACCAGCAAAGTCCCATACTCTTCATTGACGAAATACACCGTTTCTCCAAGTCGCAACAGGATTCACTGCTTTCGGCTGTGGAAACAGGAGCGATTACGCTTATTGGTGCCACTACGGAAAACCCCTCCTTTGAAATCATCCGCCCGTTGCTTTCGCGTTGTCAGATTTATGTGTTGAAAAGTCTGGAAAAAGACGACCTGCTGAAGTTGCTCCATCGGGCGTTGACACAGGATGTGGTGCTGAAAGAGCGAGAGTTCAGCCTGCTTCAAACGGATGCCCTGTTGCGGTATAGTGGCGGCGATGCGCGCAAACTTTTGGGCATACTTGATCTGGTTCTGGCGGCAGCTCCCGCCGAAGGCCCTATTGTCATTGACGACCAAACAATTGCCGAGCGTCTGCAGCAGAATCCTTTGGCATACGACAAGGACGGTGAGATGCACTACGACATCATCTCCGCTTTCATCAAGAGCATCAGGGGGAGCGACCCCGATGCGGCACTCTATTGGCTGGCCCGGATGATTGAGGGTGGCGAAGATCCCAAGTTCATTGCCCGCCGTCTGGTTATATCCGCTGCTGAGGACATAGGGCTGGCCAATCCCAATGCCCTATTGCTGGCCAATGCGGCCTTTGACGCAGTGGCCAAAATCGGGTGGCCTGAGGGTCGCATCCCGTTGGCCGAAGCCACTGTATATCTTGCCACCAGTCCTAAAAGCAACTCGGCGTACTTGGCTATTGACAAAGCTTTGGGCGTAGTGCGCCAAACGGGAAATTTACCTGTCCCGCTGCCGCTGCGCAATGCGCCCACCAAACTCATGGCCGATTTGGGGTATCATGACGGTTATCTCTATCCCCACGACTATCCCCAGAACTTCACGCCGCAGCAATACCTTCCCGACCATTTGGCCAATCATTGCTTTTGGCAACCATGCAACAATCCGGCTGAAAACAAATCCAAGGAGCGCATGAATGCTTTCTGGCCCAACCGTCCACGTTGATTCTCACATTTGCCGCAGCCGTTTTGAGCTGCCACTCCCGTTCATGGGGAACATGAAGACCTCAGACAAATCCGCTGTCCTATCATCATGATGATGGTAATCGGATTTGTCTGAGGTCTAATCATATTAAAGCCTATGGTTAACGGTCTGTTAGCCATTCGGCGGAGTAGGGTAGTTTCAGCTACGCTTCCGCTCTGGGCAATGTTTCGCCGACATATTCAAAATTGAAGTTGGTGCCTTTGGCGGAGGGGAACTGGCTGCGCGGATCCACTTCAGGGCGGTTTTTCAGATGTTCAATCATGCGGGTAAAACATTCATTTCCCGACCTGGCCTTGATGTATGCTTGGAATGTTGTATCCTGATATCGAAATTTGGCGGTGGCTGCAATTTGTATCACGCGCTTGAAGAGCATGGTTACGAGATACCATCCCTCACGTTCTTCTGCCAACTGGGCAGCTTTAATTTCCTTTTTATTGATTAGCTGTTCTGTATTTTTCACTGGAGTAGTTCCTTCATTGATTGCCTCGTCCTTGCGGTGAGCTTTGAATTCTTCCATCGTTTCGGCCGAAGTTTTAATCAAAATAAAGTAAACCCTTGGTCTGATTTTATAGCGTTTGGGATAAGGCATATCGCTTTCAACGTATGCACGAACATCATCAACAAGTCTTTCGTTGATAGGTATTTCCGGTATCGAAGAGAGAAAGTCAATCAATTCGTCGACTCCGTGTACCAAAACATCCTGGTCAAAATAGCGCGCGTAAATATTCATTTTAATATAAACAAAAAAGAGGCAGCCATGCGAAATATCGCCGAGCTGCCTACGGGTAACAAGAGAGCGGAAAACGAGACTCGAACTCGCGACCCCAACCTTGGCAAGGTTGTGCTCTACCAACTGAGCTATTTCCGCGTGTAATGTGAAGAGGAGGAGACTCGAACTCCCACGTCGCAATTGACACTACCCCCTCAAAGTAGCGCGTCTACCAATTCCGCCACCTCTCCAAACATACAGCCAAGCTGAATTAGAGTATAAAGTTCTATTGAAGTGCCCAGAACAGGACTCGAACCTGCACGTCATTGCTGACACTAGTACCTGAAACTAGCGCGTCTACCATTCCGCCACCTGGGCTTTTCTCTATCAGCTTGTTTCCAATAAGTGAGCGGAAAACGAGACTCGAACTCGCGACCCCAATGGCAAGGTTGTGCTCTACCAACTGAGCTATTTCCGCGTGATTTACCGCTTAGCAGTAGCGTTTTCTCTCAAACGCGGTGCAAAGGTACGAATAGTTTTTATTCCACAAAATGTTTTGCGTCGTTTTTTTGAATTTCCATGTAAAAATGTTCTTGTTGACTCTATAGACTCTATAAAAACTCAATTTCTCAACACCAGCGGAAGTCTTTTTCAAAAATATTTCGTAATGTTGCATTTGCTGGTTGACTCAGTATTGTATTGATACCATATCATGAAGAAGATAATTTTCCTTGACTTTGATGGTGTGCTGAATACTGAGCACTATCAGAACTACCTTATGTATGAGAGAAAGCCCTGGCAAGACAAACATGGTGCACTCTTTGACCCAGAGGCTGTACGGCAACTGAAACGAATCATTGATGTCACCAAGGCCGACATAGTGATAGAATCATCGTGGAAATATCTCGGTCTTGCAGCTATGCGTGAAATGTGGAAGGAAAGAGATTTGCCCGGCAACCTAATCGACATCACAGATTCGTCAATAAGCGATAATTGGCTACTCTCAGCAAATCTTGATGACATAGACCCCGCTAAGGGACATTGTAAGGGAATGGAAATAGCATCATGGTTGGCAGACAACACAAAGAATGACGTTAACTATGTCATAATCGATGATGAGTATGTATGCCTTGAATCTCAGACACCCCACTTCATCCTTACCAATCCTTATGATGGCATCACACCCGAACTGGCCGATAGAGTCATCAAAATGTTTAACGGATAACACCGTAACTACATTACATTTCAACAGAGCGAATTTGTAAAGACGCAGAAATAACTATTTAATAATGGAAGACCAATCATGACTAACAAACATTCTTTTAAGCGTATCGCACGAAACAAGCAAGCTCGCTATTTTGAAGACAATCACAATATAAAAGAGTTTGCAACAATAAAACGCAAACCCAAAGGATATAAAGAACCTGTTGATTTCCGCATTGATTGCCTATTAAAATGGGTAGACGCAAAGAGTGGTATCATATTTTACGAGAAATACCGCGCGCAGATTCTTCAGGAAATACAACGGCTGAAACAAGCTGGATTATATTCTCATTCAGGTATGATGATGACCCATACCCTTCGAAGTGAACATATTCCTTGGAACATCTTCTATCCAATGTCGATGACAGATGAATCCAAGGAGCATGCAAAAATGATTTTTAATGAAATCATTAGAAAAGCATCGGCTTCGAAACCCTTGATAGACAAGATTACCAATATAAAGATAGAATATGCTCCAACCGACCGGAACAACTATCTTGGCGACGGAACATCGTTTGACACCTATATTGAATATATTGCAGAAGATGGACAGATGGGAGGTATTGGTATTGAAGTGAAATATACAGAAGAAGGCTATCGCCCCGGAGAAAAAGAGAAGAAAGAATCCATTTTAGAACACAAAAAACATCTGTATTGGAAGGTAATGAAAGAATCAAATTATTTCACCCCCGAAGCAGACAACGGGAACGATGGTGCCGACTGGTCGCCATTGGTTAAAAATGACCTTCGACAAATATGGAGAAATCACCTTCTAGGAGCTTCAATGGTACAAAAAGGCGATATTACCAATTTTCTTTCAATGCATCTGTATCCATCTGGCAATACACATTTCCACGGAGAAAATGGCGCATGTGCCAAGTACATGAGATATCTGTCAGCAGATGGCAAAGAGACTTGGATAGCCATGACGTTTGAAGAATTGTTTCAACTTATCAGAAACACTTTCAACGACAAGGAACACCAAGACTGGGTAGACTATCTTGAATCACGCTATACATATTAAGAATGGAAATATTCAGCGAAAAGGAAGTAATCTTAATAAATATTTTCTTTGGAGGTGCGCCTGTATTTGGCACACCTCCTTTGTTGTTTTGCGTCCAAAAGAGCTAAACAAAGAAGCTATGAGGAGCAAAACGAAAATAGATACAAGAGAGGCTTGGAGTCATACACATGACTTTCCGATAGAGGAGGTTGGGAATACAAATAAAGCCATAGCTCGGCTTATCGTTCCACATCTGCAAGCATTTAACCTAACTTCAACGCTTATCGGCCGATATTATTTTGCCTATCACGTAGTTGCGTTTTGAAAAAAACCGCGTGGGTACTACATATTTTTAGGGAGGAGGATCGGATACATGAATGTGATAACGTCTGAAGGGCCTCGGGTTGTAAGAGAGGGCGCGGTATAGTTCGGCTGCGCTATCTGTAGGTTCGGAGCATAGACGCATTTCCACCCGTTCGCCCAAAGCGTTGTCGGCCTCAGTGGTGATGGCCTTCTGCGTGGAGAGGATACGCTATATCTCTGTCCTGTAGTGGGTAATGCTGTGCTGCTTGAGTTTGTAGCGGATGGTGTTGACTATCCAATAGGCCAGCAGACCGAAGAAGAGGTGTGCGTCCGAGTTCGGGTCGCTCTGGTGGTATATGGGGCGCAGTTCAAGGTCCGTCTACAGTTGGCGGTTGCTCGTCTCAATTTCACGAATAAGATTGTAGTATTTCCAGGCAGAACGCTCGTCAAGCGCACTGACGTTGGTGCGCAGGAAGTAAGTGCCGAAACGCTGCTCAGCCTCTTCCTCATTGACTCTGATAGTCCATTTTTTTAAATGGCGGGGAAAAGCAAAGGAGTACAGCCGCATTACTGCGATTGTACTCCACATTTGCCTTTTGTTAGTTGCGGAGGCTCGACTCGAACGAACGACCTCCAGGTTATGAGCCTGGCGAGCTACCAACTGCTCCACTCCGCGTTCTAAGGCTTTGGGTAAAACCCTTAGCTCTTGTTTGCGAGTGCAAAGGTAGGTCGTTTGTTTGTTTCTACCAAATTTTTAGAGCACTTTTTTCAAAAAAACTGTTTTGCTGAAGGGATTGTCGCGATTTGGGCAGAATTTTATCGCGGAAAATATCCGATTCACCCAATGAATTTTAATGCCTGTATATGATTGCCCGTTCCAATTCTCATAAGTTGGCCGTAGAGACTGAGGGCCAACTGTTGTCAAAAGAAATACAGGAAGATGCTGGACGGTCATCTTCCTGTATCCGCTGTACACTCTCAGGGGTTCGAACCCTGGACCCACTGATTAAGAGTCAGTTGCTCTACCAACTGAGCTAAGAGTGCTTGATGCTTGAAATGTTAGTACACTCTCAGGGGTTCGAACCCTGGACCCACTGATTAAGAGTCAGTTGCTCTACCAACTGAGCTAAGAGTGCTTGATATTTGGGATGTTAGTACACTCTCAGGGGTTCGAACCCTGGACCCACTGATTAAGAGTCAGTTGCTCTACCAACTGAGCTAAGAGTGCATTGCATCGCGTGAAAATGCCTGAAAACATTCTAACAAAGAACTTTGTTCTTGGTTCGATTGAGGCTTTCTCGTTTTGCGAGTGCAAATGTACAGCTTTTAGTTTTTTCAGCCAAATCTTTCTTTGTCTTTTTGACATAAAGCCGTCATTTGTCCGTCATTTACGATGAAATTCCAGGGCAACGCTTGGAATTTAGGGTATGTTGGGTGTGGAAGTTACACTAATTTTGTCCTACAGAACCGTACGCGGACGGTTCTGTGGCAGGGATGAATGTCAAGTGCAGCCAGGGTCATACCGGCTATGTGCTGATTGCCATTTCCTCGCATAGGGGGGGAGTGTGTGCTTGCTGATGGGGAGCATAAGTCTGTGGGTTGAACAAGTCCGGGATTAGTTTTCACAAGTCCCCGAGTTGAAAAAACAACTCCCGGACTTGTTCATCGTGTTGCCTGCCTACGTGACCCCGTTCCTCTACGTGCAGATTATTGAATGGCGGATGTTTGCATTTTGTGGTGTGACTTGCTTGTGAGGTCGGCAAGACATACGTTGGTGCCATTCCACGTCCATTTCACGCTTATATACTTGTTTAATACTTTGGGAAAAAAGGTTCAAACCTTCATCACGCCCTTCTTTACGCCTGATTTCCATCATATTTCGGCATGAATGATAGCTGCACCAATGTTTCGAGTCTGTTTCAAAGTTCGGCCATATGCTTCAGCCATAAACAGCAACTCATGTGGTGAAGTGTGAGTTGAGGCACTGGATTTTCGGCACGTATGACGCTTATGAGGATTACCCAATCCTATAATTCATATTAAAAAGTGCTGATATTCAATGGGAAAAGCTAGTTTATGAAGGTTTGAAGCATATTTGATATAGGTAAAATTACGTATATATATATGAGTAGGTGCTTATAAAAGTGTCAACACCTGCTTGGGAGAAACGGATTGGGGCAGGGTGGTATAGAGGGCGACGGGAAATGGAAAAGGTTAATGGCCACTTCATCTTTCATGGCAAGGAGCCGAAAGGATGTGGTGGTCATTAACCCCTTATGGAAGCGTCTTCGTCATGCTATTGTTACGGTGAGTAGCATCCGGCTAAATGCCATTTCCAGCAATCTGGTGATTGAGGATTCTATGCGTAGTCGGATCGAAGCAATGCGATTTCAGGCCTGGATGATGCGCTCGCTCAATGCGTTGACTTTCTCGGTAAATTCCTGTTTCAGTTTTTTGTAGAACGCTTTGACAGCACCGGGTTCGGTGTGGCTGATGCGGGTGATGTATTCGCTGTGGATTTCCATGACTTCCTGCATCAGTTGTTCGAGCTTTTCTTGGTCAGCCTGATGGCAGAGGCTGAGAGCCACACAGTCGGCGAAGAGTTCGCCGGTGATTTTCCGTATGCTCTTCTTGAGTTGCTTGCGATTTGCCATTGTTCTTGTTCGTTTAGGTAGTTTGTTGAGTGGTGTGAACGGTGTTGTTACCTCACTGTGCAGAGCGGAGAGTGTTCCGGCTATGCCGTGGTGGGATAACTGGCTACTAAGTAGGCTTATTCTGCACTGCGGATGATTTCCATTCCTTTGAGGATGGCCTGTTCGTTCATCGGGAGCAGGTTGTGGTGACGCTCGGGCAGCGTTTTGCGCAATGCCTTCATGACGCTTTCAGTGCTGACGATGGGGTGAAGTTTGAGATACCCTCCGAGAATGAACATATTGAAGCACTTCATCATGGACATTTCGGCTGCTGTCTCCATGGCGGGCATTTGCCATGAGTGTATGTCCGTGCGTGTGGGTTTGTCGAGAATGCCGAAGCTGTCGAAGATGAGGTCGCCTCCTTGCTTCACCTTGGGCTGGAACTTGTCGAGCGAGGGCTGGTTGAGCAGGATGGCGGTATCGTAGGCACTGAGGATGGGCGATGATATGGCTTGGTCGCTGATAATGACGGTGACATTGGCCGTACCTCCGCGTTGTTCGGGGCCGTAGGCCGGCATCCAGGTCACTTCCTTGCCTTCCATCAATGCGGCATAGGCTAATATCTTTCCCATGGAGAGTACGCCTTGTCCGCCAAAACCGGATATGATGATTTCTTGTTTCATGGCGATGTCTATTTATTCTTTGTCCTTGAGGTCACCCACGTGGTAATAGTCGAACATGTGTTCTTCCATCCATTGGTTGGCCTTGACGGGTGATAATTTCCAGCCCGACGAACAGGTACACACAAATTCCACCAGGTTGGATCCTTTGCCAGCCATGGAGTTTTCAAAAGCATGGCGTAATGCCTTCTTGGCCTTCCGTATGGCGGCCACGCTGTGGACGCTTTGACGGGTGACGTATGCTGTGCCTTCAAGACGTGCTGCCAAGTCGGACATATTGAGGGGATAGCCATGGATTTTGGGGTCGCGGCCGTAGGGGCAGGTGACGGTTTTCATGCCTAACAGGGTGGTGGGGGCCATTTGTCCGCCCGTCATGCCGTAGATGGCATTGTTGATGAAGATAATGGTGATGTTTTCACCCCTGTTGAGTGCATGGATTGTCTCGCCTGTGCCAATGCCGGCCAAGTCGCCATCGCCCTGATAGGTGAAGACCAGGCGGTCGGGCCAAAGGCGTTTGCAGGCTGTGGCCAATGCCGGTGCTCGGCCATGGGCTGCTTCCTGCCAGTCGATGTCGATGTAACGGTAGGCAAAGACTCCACAGCCGACGGGACTGATGCCGATTGCGTGGTCCTGCATTCCCATCTCTTCTATCACTTCGGCAATGAGTTTGTGAACCACGCCGTGGGAGCAGCCAGGGCAGTAGTGCATCGTCATGTCGTTCAGGAGTTTGGGCTTTTGGTAAACCAAATTCTCCGGTTGGATAATCTCTTCTCTTGTCATGATGTTCTCTGACTTTTATGTCGTGAAGCCGGGGCTTCTGTGACTATTTGCTTTTTCCAGTCATCCGCAGCATTACTTCTACCATTTTGACCACCACTGCAAACAATCCCAAGCCATACCACGTCATAAGGTGACTGCCCTCCTTGTCGGAAACGGTGATGCCGATCATGGCTATGACTGCCATGAGGATGAAGAGGCTGTTGAGGATGTTGCGGACGAAGAGGTTTTTGCTGATTTTGCGTTTTTCAGCTTCCTGTTCCGGGTGTTTGAGACGTTCGAGTATGTCGTTCTCGTTGTCAAAAGGCGATTGAAGCATTGTGTGGGGTGGGGATGAAGTTATACTAATTGGCTTAACCCGTTGAGCGCATCGATGATTTCGTCGGGGTCGGGGACGATACCTCCCAATCGGCCATATTGCGTGACGGGAATGTTGTTTTGCGTGGCCAGCCGTACGTCATAAACCATTTGGCCTGCGTTGATTTCCACTACGAGTATGCCTTTCAGATGGGTGGCAAACTGCCGGATTTCCTTTTCGGGGAAGGGCCAGAGGGTGATGGGGCGGATGAGTCCTACTTTCATCCCTTGCTCACGCGCCATCTCAATGGCTTTGTGTGAGATGCGGGCGGCGGAACCGAAGGCTACGATGGCAAAATCGGCATCTTCCATCCAGTCGGCTTCGTAGCGCACTTCTTTTTCCTGAATTTCTTTGTATTTGGCTTGTAGGTGCTGATTGCGCACTTCCATGATGTCCGGCTGTAATTCCAGTGAGGTGATGACCTGCGGGCCGCGCTGTTTGATTCCATGTCCATTGGAGGCCCAGGGGCATTCTTGGGCGATTTCCTCTTCTGTACGGCGTGGCTTGAAGGGAGGGAGTACGACTTTTTCCATCATCTGGCCGATGACACCGTCGGAAAGTATCATGACCGGGTTGCGGTAACGGAAGGCCAGGGTGAAGGCCAGGTCGACAAAGTCTGCCATTTCCTGTACAGAAGCGGGTGCGAGCACGATGACGTTGTAGTCGCCATTGCCGCCGCCTCGTGTGGCTTGGTTGTAGTCGCTCTGCGAGGGCTGGATGGTGCCCAGACCGGGGCCGCCGCGCTGTACGTTGACAATGAGTCCTGGCACTTCGGCACCGGCCATGTAGCTGATGCCTTCCTGCATGAGTGCGATGCCCGGCGAGGCCGATGAGGTCATGACGCGTTTGCCTGTTCCGCCGCCGCCATAGACCATATTGATGGAGGCCACTTCGCTTTCGGCTTGTACCACTACCATGCCGGTGGTTTCCCATGGCTTGAGTTCGGCCAGTGTTTCCAGCACCTCGCTTTGGGGGGTGATGGGATAGCCGAAGTAGCCATCGCAACCGCAACGTACCGCTGCATGGGCTATGGCTTCGTTTCCTTTAAGAAGGAGTATTTCGTTTTCTTCTTTCATGGAATTGGTATTTTATGACATTTTCCAGAATTGAGGAGGGCGAGCCCGATGACGGAGAAATCCTGATTTCCATGCTGTGGCGTAAGTTGTTTCTCCGTTGGCTTTCTCCCTAATGACCATCCACGGAATGCACCGGGGACGGGAAAATGCAAAATGGTTAATCTGTTGCTTTTTTCCGATATACACTGATGCAACCATCGGGGCACACGATGGCGCAAGATGCGCAACCGATGCACGTGTCTGTCACTTCCTGACAGAAGGCGTAACCTTTGTGGTTTACTTCGTTCTTGGAGAGAGCAAGGGTTTGGGTGGGACATGCTACGATACATAATCCGCATCCTTTACATCGATCGGTGTCAATGACTAAGGTACCTTTGATTTTGCCCATGATTTGATTGATTTTGGAATGGAATACGAAGGAATAATAGGAATCAAACAGAAATGGTATATGTCATCTGGACAAGTTGCCTCCCCGTGGCATAGGAAACGTAAACAGGTAGGCATTCCAAGGCACATTCCTGTCTGATTTATTGATTGTACATGTCTTTATTGTAGAAGGCCATGATGTCGTTGAGCATGAGGCGGCATTGGCGGGCCGGACCGTTAGGGTCAAGCTCTTCCGATTGGAGGAAGCTGCTGATTGCCTGGCTCCATCTGGATTGTTTCATATGGAGCTTTCCTTCCAAATACAAAAGGGTGGGGTGGGGGTCATTTGTCGTGCGGGCTGAGGCAATCAGCCGCCCGGCTTCGGCAATGTTGTCCGAATCGATGGCTTGGCTGATGTCGTGGAAGATATCTTGTTCGCTCATGTTATTCCAGTTGAATGATACAAATATACGGTCATTTGCACAAGATGAGTCAAATAGGCTGTTCTTTTTAGTAAACCTTAACAAGACTATCCGCAAGTTCTATTCATTCGGGGCATGAAGGATTTGGCTGATGCCTTGTTCGCGATGGCACAGGTGTACTTCTATGCTGAACTTTTGATGGAGGTGTTCGGCCAGGTGCTGGGCGGAATAGACGCTGCGGTGCTGGCCTCCCGTACAACCGAAACAGAACATGAGATGGGTAAAGCCGCGCTCCATATACCGTTGCGTGTGTGTGTCGGCCAACTTGTACACCGATTCGAGAAAGGTGATGATTTCGCCGTCTTTTTCCAGAAATTCTATGACTGGACGATCCAGGCCGGTCAGCTTTTTGTAGGGCTCATAGCGTCCGGGATTGTGTGTGCTGCGGCAGTCAAAGACATAGCCTCCTCCATTGCCGGAGTTGTCCTCGGGGATGCCTTTCTTGTAACTGAAACTGAATACCCGCACCACGAGTTTTCCCTTTGTGCCGCTGGCATCTGCCTGCTTGTTGTCAAGGGCAGTGGGGGCTGCATTGAATTGCGGGAGGTCAACAAGTTGTTGTAGCACGGTGTTCAGATAAGGGTAAGGTGAAACCACTCCGTCGATGAGTTGCCTGCGCAAGTTCTGGATGGCCAAGGGGATGCTGTCGAGAAAGTATTGTTTACGTTCTACATATCCCCTTAAACCATAAGCTCCCAATACTTGCAGGATGCGGAACAACACAAACAAGCGCAAACGCTTGCGGAAGGTTTCTTCGCAAAAACGCGGCAGCAACTGCTGAAGCTCGTCGACATAGGCGTTGATGAGGGCATCGCGCAGCGTTTGGGGATAGCGGGCGGAAGCCTGCCAGAGGAAGGAGGCCACGTCGTATGCCAAGGGGCCTTGCATTCCTCCCTGGAAGTCGATGAAATAGGGCTCGCCTTGCAATAGCATGACGTTGCGCGATTGGAAGTCACGGTAAAGGAAGTAATGCTCTTCCTCCAAATCGCCCGCCAAGTCCTTTGCCAACTGCTGCAGGTCGTTTTCCAACCGGATTTCATTGAAAGGCAAATCGGTGGTTTTCAGGAAACTGTACTTGAAGTAGTTGAGGTCGAACATGGCAGCCTGTGCATCGAAGCGTATGGGTTCCAGGCATTGCGAAAAGTCCAGCCCTTCGGCTCCTTTTATCTGTACGTGGGCCAGCAAACGGATTGTCCGGGCCAGGAGTTCGGTTTCTTCCTTGCCGTAGTTGTAATGGTTACTGCGTGCTGTGGTCAGCATATCGTAGAGTGATACCTGACCCAGGTCCTGCTGAAGATAGCAGGTTTCGTCATCACTGAAGGCGTAGATGCGGGGCATGGGAAGTCCTTTGGAGGCGAATTGGCTGGCAAGGTAGACGAAGCAATGGTTTTCGGAAACGGAAGGGCCAATGACACCGATGACACTGGAGCCATCGGGAGCAAAAATCCGCACATACTGCCTGTTGCTGCCGGCTTTGGGCAGAGGTTCCGTGCGTAAAGGGGCGTGACCGCTCCATTCTTTATATAGGCTCAGCAGGTTGTCCATGGTTTATCTGGTATTGGTAAGGATAGTTGCAGAAATGAAGTGGATTGGGCTTTAGTGTGGGCTTGGGGCTTCTGATGCTTGGTAGCGGAAATGTGGGGCATTAAAGCCGGATGATGTGATGATAGGGAAGTTCAAAGTGCTTGCCTATACTGGTGACAATGAGACTGGCGCGCTGCCTGTTGACTTCTGCTATCATGATGTCCGCCAAAAGCATCGCGTTGTGATTGTCCAGATGGCTTACGGGTTCATCTGCCAGCAGGAAGTCGAATGGTTGGGCCAAGGCACGCATCATGGCTACCCGCTGTTGTTGTCCGATGCTCATTTGCCCCACGGGTTTGTTGATTTTGTCCGCTATGCCCAGTTGCTCAAACCATTGGTTTATTTCTTCTGGTGTCTTATGATGGGTTATGCGGTTTTTGATGTCTACGTTTTCCCATGCAGTGAGCTCCGGAAACAGCCTCAGCTCTTGGAACAGCATACTGATGTGCCTTTGTCTGACCGTAGTCCATTGCTTCTTGTTGAGCTTGAGGGCATCTTGGTCGTCAAGAAGTATCTTGCCGGAATAGTCACACCGATACCCCATGAGATAGCTGCATAAGGTGGTCTTTCCAGTGCCGGATGCCGCTTCCACCAAATAGGTTGTGCCCTTTTCAAAGCAGATTTGATTATCCCAAATCTCACTTTGCAAATCTGTTCTTGAGCGGAATACTTGGGGCACAACGTGGTGCAGGATTATCTTGTTCATACGGTGTCTGTGGGGGATGCTGTGACGAGGTGTGTTGCAAAGTGGTTGTTGATTGGGAAACCCTGTCGTGGTGGTGTGGCTTGGGGGGGAGGGTTTTGTCAATTTGCTGGACAGACTGGGTTACGTAAATGGTGTCCTTTTGGTCAAATACATCATGTGAACTGCTGCCAAGGCTGCCGTTTCTGTGCGCAGCCGACTTTCACCCAAACTTACTGGTTTGAAACCTGCGCGGATGGCTGCTTCCACCTCTTCGGGCGTAAAGTCGCCTTCGGGGCCGATCAATACCAGGGATGGGGATTGTTTGTCCAATAAATCTCCGAGGAAGTTTTGTACGGACAGGTGGGGCAGGACTTCGTGTGCATCGCTTGCTACCTCGGGTAGCGCGGCATCGTGGCAATGGGCGATGAACCGTTGCCCGTCAAATGGTTGGGAAATGAACTGCATGAAATCAGTGAGCGGGACGATGGCGGGTTTATATGCCTTTTGGCTTTGCTTCATGGCAGCAATGGCTATTTTCTCCAGTCTTTCTGTTTTGACCGTATGTCTTTCGGAATTTTTGCAATGGAGTAACGTGAGGCTGTCCATACCTATTTCTGTGGCCTTTTCAGTAAGCCACTCCATCCGGTCCATATTCTTGGTGGGAGCGACAGCCAGATGGATGCCGCCTTTCCACAGCTTGCGGTCCTTTTGGCTCCGCAATATCTTAAATCCGCATCTCTTGGCCGATGCAAGGGTGATTTCCGCTTCATGGAAATGGCCGCATCCGTCTGTCAGAAGCAGCCTGTCACCCTCTTTCATGCGCAAGACCCTGATGGCATGGCTGGCTTCGGTCTCGGGTAACAAACCGGTTCCTTCAACTATATCCGGAGTGTAAAACAAATGGGTTTCCTTCATTGTCAGGCTATCATTTGGGGTGGAATGTGAAATATCAAAATTAGGAACAGAAGGAGTCAAGGCGAGTCATTCTTCGCTGCGTTTTTTCAGTTCGTCATGTAATATACCGGCCAATTCAAAATTTTCTTCTTCGACAGCAGCTTGCAGCGCTTCTTCCAACAGTTGTTCTGTCATGGCAGCCAAGGGTAGTGCCATGGTGTCACGGGAGGGTTGTCTGATTGTTTGCCTTGCAAATTGTGTTCGTTCCATCCAGAGGGGAATGCGCATTTCGAGAGCTGCCACGACAGCTTCGGCTATAGGAACTGCCATGGACACTACTTCATTGGTCAGAGCAAAGTCGATTAAAGCCTGCGTTTCTCCTTTGACAGGACGCATGATACGGATGCCCATCGGAACAATACCCAGCCGTATGGCCAGTTGGTGCATCATGTGTGAAGGTGTGAAATCACCATTTTGAAGCGCGGCTGTCACTATCTCGTATCCTTTATGATTGAGCAGGATGGGCAGGAATTTGTTCCCGTTCTTTTCATGCAGCACCAAGATGCAGGCGTGATGCAACTCTCGCCCACGTGTCAGTCCTTCAACATGGAGCTCAATATAGTTATCGTAGAGGCGTTCTATGTCCATCTTATCAAATTGAGGTAGTCGGTAAGGCAAAAAAGTTTCATTTGCCACCTGTTTAGTGCAAAAGTAGTGCAAGGCGAGTGCAGGACAAAATTCTGAACCAAAAGTTTTTCATTTTTCATGCCGAGCCGCAGCCTGTATAGAGTCAACAAGCAAGTGCAATATTAAGAATAATGTTTGAAGAACTCCTTCACTGGCGTTGAGAAATTGAGTTTTTCTCTTGGTCTTCTATTGA
>SFQP01000087.1 GCA_004562975.1 bacterium | reverse complement strand
GACACGCCGAGGGATGTGTTTATTTGCAACGGTTTTAGGGTATCTTTGGAAGGGTCGATTTGCGTGATTGCCGGGGTTCGTGTAAATTGACTCTTCGCTGCCGCTCGGCGAGTGGTTCCCCGGTTGGGGTGCCTCGAGGCGGGTGAGTGGTGGTGGTTTGAGAACTCAAGAGCGTATTTGTACTACTTCTTTATAGTCAATGATTGCCAGTTCATCGTCCGCTCGTTCGCGAGTGGCCGGGAGGCCTTGAAGGACGGTGGGGTTTTCGTGCGATGCGCCTTTCCTTATAAGGCGATCGTCAATTTTCTTATTTTTGAGAGTCACATGTTGGCTTTCTGCAAAGTTTTTTTGTGGAGGGTTCGATTCTGGCTCAGGATGAACGCTGGCGGCGTGCTTAACACATGCAAGTCGAACGGGATCCATCAAGCTTGCTTGGTGGTGAGAGTGGCGAACGGGTGAGTAATGCGTGACCGACCTGCCCCATACACCGGAATAGCTCCTGGAAACGGGTGGTAATGCCGGATGCTCCGACTCCTCGCATGGGGTGTCGGGAAAGATTATATCGGTATGGGATGGGGTCGCGTCCTATCAGGTAGTCGGCGGGGTAACGGCCCACCGAGCCTACGACGGGTAGCCGGCCTGAGAGGGCGACCGGCCACATTGGGACTGAGATACGGCCCAGACTCCTACGGGAGGCAGCAGTGGGGAATATTGCACAATGGGCGCAAGCCTGATGCAGCGACGCCGCGTGCGGGATGACGGCCTTCGGGTTGTAAACCGCTTTTGATCGGGAGCAAGCCTTCGGGTGAGTGTACCTTTCGAATAAGCACCGGCTAACTACGTGCCAGCAGCCGCGGTAATACGTAGGGTGCAAGCGTTATCCGGAATTATTGGGCGTAAAGGGCTCGTAGGCGGTTCGTCGCGTCCGGTGTGAAAGTCCATCGCTTAACGGTGGATCTGCGCCGGGTACGGGCGGGCTGGAGTGCGGTAGGGGAGACTGGAATTCCCGGTGTAACGGTGGAATGTGTAGATATCGGGAAGAACACCAATGGCGAAGGCAGGTCTCTGGGCCGTTACTGACGCTGAGGAGCGAAAGCGTGGGGAGCGAACAGGATTAGATACCCTGGTAGTCCACGCCGTAAACGGTGGATGCTGGATGTGGGGCCCGTTCCACGGGTTCCGTGTCGGAGCTAACGCGTTAAGCATCCCGCCTGGGGAGTACGGCCGCAAGGCTAAAACTCAAAGAAATTGACGGGGGCCCGCACAAGCGGCGGAGCATGCGGATTAATTCGATGCAACGCGAAGAACCTTACCTGGGCTTGACATGTTCCCGACAGCCGTAGAGATACGGCCTCCCTTCGGGGCGGGTTCACAGGTGGTGCATGGTCGTCGTCAGCTCGTGTCGTGAGATGTTGGGTTAAGTCCCGCAACGAGCGCAACCCTCGCCCTGTGTTGCCAGCACGTCATGGTGGGAACTCACGGGGGACCGCCGGGGTCAACTCGGAGGAAGGTGGGGATGACGTCAGATCATCATGCCCCTTACGTCCAGGGCTTCACGCATGCTACAATGGCCGGTACAACGGGATGCGACACGGCGACGTGGAGCGGATCCCTGAAAACCGGTCTCAGTTCGGATTGGAGTCTGCAACCCGACTCCATGAAGGCGGAGTCGCTAGTAATCGCGGATCAGCAACGCCGCGGTGAATGCGTTCCCGGGCCTTGTACACACCGCCCGTCAAGTCATGAAAGTGGGTAGCACCCGAAGCCGGTGGCCTAACCCTTTGTGGATGGAGCCGTCTAAGGTGAGACTCGTGATTGGGACTAAGTCGTAACAAGGTAGCCGTACCGGAAGGTGCGGCTGGATCACCTCCTTTCTACGGAGTTTTTTTCAGGACGCCGGTCTGGCGTCCGTCGTGTGGCCCGCGTGCCGGGGATGGTTCCCGGTTCCGGCGCGGGCGTGCTGGTGTGGAAGAGATCGTTGGCTTCGCGGGTCCTTGGGGCCGGCGGGGAGCGGTGCGGATATGCTTTTGGGTTCCCGGACCGCCACCCGCGACTTGGTCGCGTGCGGTTTTCCGGATGCCCCTGGCGGGACGCCGTGGGCCTGTGGGCCTGTGGGTCGGGTCCGGTCGGGGCGCGTGGTGGTTTGAGAACTGGATAGTGGACGCGAGCAATGCGATGATGTGATGTCATCGTTTGCTTTATCGCGATTTCGCCAGGCTTCTTTTTGGAGTCTGGTTTCGAGATCGATCGTTTTGTGATCATTTTTTACAGTGTGATGATTTGTCGTCTGGCGTTTGAAGCTATCATTAGGGTTTTTCGGGGCGTGTGCCGCCCTGAAGGGCGTATGGTGGATGCCTTGGCAGACAGTACCGATGAAGGACGTTTGAGGATGCGATAAGCCTCGGGGAGCCTCCAACATGGCTTCGATCCGAGGATTTCCGAATGGGGCAACCCGCCGGCCGTCATGGGCCGGCACGGAACCTTGTTGTTCCGGGGGTACGCAGGGAAGTGAAACATCTCAGTACCTGCAGGAAGGGATACTCCGTGAGTAGTGGCGAGCGAAAGCGGATCAGACCAAACCATGGGCGCGTGATACCCGTCGGGGGTTGCGTTCGTGGTGTTGCGGGAGCGTGTGTCCCGGTTCCGACGGACCGGGCGGGAGTCATAAAACGGCTTGCCAGGGGAACAGGCTTGAAGGCCTGGCCGCAGAGGGTGCCAGCCCCGTACCTGGAAGCTTGCCGTCTTCCGATCATGTGTCCCAAGTAGCGCGGGCCTCGTGGAATCCCGTGTGAATCGGCCCCGACCGTGGGGTAAGTCTAAGCATACCTGTCTGACCGATAGCGTACCAGTACCGTGAGGGAAAGGTGAAAAGCACCCCGGGAGGGGAGTGAAAGAGTTCCTGAAACCGTGCGCCTACAATCCGTCGGAGCCTCCCTGGTGGGGTGACGGCGTGCCTATCGAAAAATGAGTCTGCGAGTCAGTGGTGCGTGGCGAGGCTAACCCGTGGTGGGGGAGCCGTAGCGAAGGCGAGTCTCAAAAGGCGTTTTGAGTCGCGCGCCCTGGACCCGAAGCGGGATGATCTAGCCCTGGGCAGGTTGAAGCGCGGGTAAGACCGCGTGGAGGACCGAACCCACCTGGGTTGAAAACCGGGGGGATGACCTGGGGCTAGGGGTGAAAGGCCAATCAAATTCCGTGATAGCTGGTTCTCTCCGAAATGCATTTAGGTGCAGCGTCGGTTGATTGCATCGCGGGGGTAGAGCTACTGGATGCTTGCGGGCCCGTATGGGGTACCAATAGCAGCCAAACTCCGAATACCGTGGATGTGTATTCCGGCAGTGAGTCGGCGGGGGATAAGCTCCGTCGTCGAGAGGGAGACAGCCCAGATCGTCGTCTAAGGTCCCGAAGCGTGTGCTAAGTGGGAAAGGATGTGGAGTCGCATAGACAGCCAGGAGGTTGGCTCAGAAGCAGCCATCCTTGAAAGAGTGCGTAACAGCTCACTGGTCTAGTGGTTCCGCGCCGACAATGTAGCGGGGCTCAAGCACACCACCGAAGACGCGGCAGCGGTCGTATGGCCGTTGGGTAGGAGAGCGTCCCGCGTGGGGCGAAGCGGCCGGGGAACCGTGCCGTGGACCGCGCGGGAGTGAGAATGCAGACATGAGTAGCGAGAGACGGGTGAGGATCCCGTCCGCTGGATGACCAAGGGTTCCGGGGCCACGTTCGTCGTCCCCGGGTGAGTCGGGTCCTAAGGCGAGGCCGACAGGCGTAGTCGAATGGATGAACGGGTGGATATTCCCGTACCGGCGGCGTACCGTAAGAGCCGAACGGATGAGTACTAACCTCCGGTCGCGTGGCGTCGTTCCCTTCGGGGTTCGGGGCGCGTGGCTGTTGGGAGCGTAGTCCTGGTAGGCTAGCGCACAGGGGTGACACGGAATGGGAGCCGGCCGCGGAGGTGGTTTTCCGTGGTCAAGCACGCAGCCCGTCCCATAGGCAAATCCGTGGGACGCATAGGGTGAGGTGTGATGATGGGCGTCTTTATGGCGCGATATCCGGTGGTCCAGGCCGTCGAGAAAAGCCTCGGCGCGAGGGGCGTCGCCGCCCGTACCCCAAACCGACACTGGTGGTCAGGTAGAGAATACCAAGGCGATCGAGCGAATCCTGGTCAAGGAACTCGGCAAATCACTCCCGTGCCTTCGGTATAAGGGAGACCCCCGGGCGTGAAGAGGCTTGCCCTCGGAGCGTTGGGGGGTGGCACAGACCAGGGGGTAGCGACTGTTTACCAAAAACACAGGTGCATGCGAAGGCGCAAGCCGCTGTATATGCACTGACGCCTGCCCGGTGCCGGAAGGTTAAGAGGATCCGTCAGCCCCTTTTGGGGTGAAGCGGTGAATTCAAGCCCCGGTAAACGGCGGTGGTAACTATAACCATCCTAAGGTAGCGAAATTCCTTGTCGGGTAAGTTCCGACCTGCACGAATGGCGTAACGACTTCCCCACTGTCTCGACCAGGAGCTCGGCGAAATTGCAGTACGAGTAAAGATGCTCGTTAAGCGCAGAAGGACGAAAAGACCCCGGGACCTTTACTATACCTTGGTATTGGCGTTAGGCGCGGATTGTGTAGCATAGGCGGGAGGCTTCGAAGCGCGGGCGCCAGCCCGTGTGGAGCCGCAAGGTGAAATACCGCTCTGTTCTCGTTTGACGTCTCACCTCGAACAGTCATCCTGTTCAGGGACAGTGCCTGGCGGGTAGTTTAACTGGGGCGGTTGCCTCCCAAAGAGTAACGGAGGCGCTCAAAGGTCCGCTCAGCCCGGTTGGCAATCGGGTTTCGAGTGTAATCGCACAAGCGGGCTTGACTGCGAGAACGACGGTTCGGGCAGGGACGAAAGTCGGAGATAGTGATCCGGTGCCGGCGCACGGGCGCGGCATCGCTCAACGGATAAAAGGTACCCCGGGGATAACAGGCTGATCATTCCCAAGAGTCCATATCGACGGGATGGTTTGGCACCTCGATGTCGGCTCGTCGCATCCTGGGGCTGGAGCAGGTCCCAAGGGTTCGGCTGTTCGCCGATTAAAGCGGCACGCGAGCTGGGTTCAGAACGTCGTGAGACAGTTTGGTCTCTATCCTCTGCGCTCGTTGGAATCCTGAGGAGGCCTGCCCATAGTACGAGAGGACCTGGGTGGACGGACCTCTGGTATGCCGGTTGTCGCGCCAGCGGCATGGCCGGTTGGCTACGTTCGGGAGGGATAACCGCTGAAAGCATCTAAGCGGGAAGCCTGCTCCAAGATTAGGATTCCTTGACGCTCCCCGGAGCGCCTGTAGCCCGCATGTTGAACACGTGTTCGATAGGCCGGAGGTGGAAGCCCCGCGAGGGGTGGAGCCGACCGGTACTAACGGGCGAACGCGGCACACTTTCCGACCCGCTTGTTGGGTCGGGTCTCGTCCTGTGGTGGTTTCTTTCGTTGGATGGCAAGGAGCATTGTTTTCTTGTGGTCACGGAAACGATACCGGTGAAGCGTTTGGTTGTTCGCGTCCCGGTCCCTTTCCGAACCCGGAAGCTAAGGCCTGGTCGCGGCGATGGTACTGCACTCGAGAGGGTGTGGGAGAGTAGCACGCCGCCGCATTCAACGTCGGGGTTCCCGTCGAGCGTGACGCTCCGGGAACCCCCTTTTCTTGTTTGTCTTCCGGTTTCCGGGGGATCCCCGGGCGTGACGCTCCGGGAACCCCTTTTCTTATTCCCGCACACGGGCGTTTCCTCCGCCCATTGGAGGTTTTTGGACGCCGGAAGGACTGCCGGCGGGATGATTCCTCCATCGGCCGGGAGTTTCGGGACGCCGGAAGGCCCGTGGGCGGAAGGATTGTTCCAGTGAGTGGAGGAATCGGGACTACTGCTGATTCAACCAGGCGTGGAGTTTCAGATGATTGAGCGCGGTATTGGGATCATACGTATCATCCAAGCGTTCCTGATACATGGCAACCAGTTCGTCGCTGCGTCCCAACGCTTCCAAAGCGGCCTCGCGAATCGTCTCCCACTCGTAGGGCACCACTTCTTCGGGGAACATCATCGTGACCTGATTAGGTTTGTCCCGTAACACCAGATCGACAAAATCGAGCAGATCCTGCCAACGTTCGGCAGCAATCAGACGTGCCGCATACGCATCGGCGAGCGGTTCGGAAGTATGATTGTCACGCAGGAAACGATCAGCCTCATCAATGTCACCACTAATCCGCAGCAAGTCATGTCGCAAAAACTGTACGGCATGATCGAACTGATTCTGCGCGGCCTGCGCAATCTCCTTTTCTGAAAGCAAAGCAGGATCAAGCATCGCGAGATTATTCAAATCTTCTGCGGATAAGGAATCAGCGTCTTCAAACAAACCCAAATCGGTTTTCACTTGCGCAACAGACTGCGAATCAGTTTGCATGTCGCGGCTGTCGGAATCATCTGCCGAGTTTGACAACCTCGAAGCAGACGTGGCGAAATCACTCATCGTGGCAAAGCCCTTATTCAACGCATCGTAAGCGAACATGCGCGTATCGTCCCATTGCGCGAACGACAGGCCGCACGAAAGCAGTTCAACCATTTGCATGGCGTTAAGACGAAAATCCTCATTGCAGGCCACTTGCGTGATGATATTCAGCGCCTGTTCGCCGGTCATGGGATCGGCATTGCAGGCCACGGCGTCCATGTACACGCGCACGGTCTGAATCAGGTCTTTCAAATAGTCGAAGCCCTCATTGTCTCGATCTGCGACGTTGCCAACGAATCGCGCGGTCATTTCCACTGCCTTGGCGAGATTGCCGACAGCATCCAGCCAACGTGTGCTTACGATGGCATTGCCGACCACCGCGTCCACGCCGGAAAGCGCCTGCGAATCAAGATGGAACGTTGGCATGTCGATTCTTGGAATCTCCACGCCGGTATCGGTGCGTTCGGCTGTGGGCACCATGGCGGCGATGGAATCGAAATACCATTGCATGGGCATACTGATTACCATGTCCGCGTCGGAAAGCTGTGCTACGGGCACATTATTGCGGTTTTCGGCATCTTCCTGACTGGCCTCGCGGATCATGTCGTTCCATAGGAACGTCGGGCCGTCGGATTC
>SFQP01000086.1 GCA_004562975.1 bacterium | reverse complement strand
TTTGAGCCTTGTATCAAGTTTCTGTGCGTGGAGCCAGACTTTTGTCCTTAGCTTCCTTCCGATTCTCCTCGCGGTGGACACCGTTGCCTCGGACTATGCACTTCCCGCTATCGGGGCGCGCTCGGGACTTTCACCCATTAGATTATGCCCATGTCGGGCGAACTATAAGGTGTGCTGCCAGTCCGCACAGGCGGACAGGCAGCACACTGCTCAAGGCTATCGGGCTACGAATCGGCTACCAGCATTCGCTGGCTTCCTCATCGTTCCAATCATATTTTCTCTGATTGCTGAAGTTGCCCGAGCCGGCTTTTCCCGAGTCCACTTTTATCTGGCTTCCGTTGCTCAGCGCAAGCGGCAGCGAGGGAGTGAGGCGAATGGTCCGGCTGCTGGGAGTGATATAGCGAAGCTTCATAGGTTGGTGCGTTTGGTTCATTTGACAAGCTTTTTCTTTCCGTTCACAATATACAGTCCGCGCTGGGGGCTCTGCACGCGACGGCCCGTCAGGTCGTAGACCGCTTCTGCTGCCTGCTCCTGTTGCGGCATCTGTCCGATGGCTGTCTGCACCCCGTCCTCAAAGCGCATTCCCATAAGGGGCGTGCCGGCGGGTACCACCAGATAGGCCCGGCAGCCCTGCAGCTTGGTGCCGTTGAACTTGCGGAACACGAGGGGCGTTGCGGCATCGGTGTTGCCCGATGAGGGCAGCTGCAAGGTGTAGGTCGTGATCTCGGCCTCATCGGCTGGTGCGGCATAGGCTTGTGTCACCAGGCTGCCTTGCAGGCTGTAGGAGGCGGGATCCACTTCAGCGGGGGCTTCGCTGGCTATGGCCATATAGACACAGCCGTTGTCTGCATCGTAGTCGGCGCCGGCGGCCAATTCAATGACGAAGGGTGTTTCGGCCGGTATGTCGCCGCTGTGCTGGCTCAGTGTCACATAGCTGTCATCGTCGAGCTTGGCGGTAAAGAATTTCAGTCGTTCGTTTTCGCCATAGCTTTCATCCGCCGAAGCGGCCAGGGGCACGGGGCTGTAGAAGGTGCCAAGGCCGTAGGTGCTGTTGACGAACACGGGCACCTCGGTCACTTCCTCCACAAACCACTGATAGCCGGCATCGCCGGTGATGCTGCCACCCGAGCTGCCTGAATTGACCAGTCCGTCGCTAAAGCTGCCATAGATGTTGCGCCCGTTGACCTGCAATCCGTAGCGGCCCAGCTTTGAAGCGTCGGCTGAAGCCAAGGCATATACATCCCTGAAAGTGAAGGCTTTCAGCGAGGCTTCGGCTGTGCCTATGCCGAACAGCTTCATCTTGGGAGTAGCCGACATGTCGCCTGTATATTGTCCGGTGGTGTACGACAACAGGCGGCCTTCCTCATCGAGGTAGAAGAGGGTCTCTGGTCCGTTGTCCGCAGCCATTTGCACCTTTCCGTTGGCATCGGTCGCTGAGGTGAGCCACTTGTTGTTGGCGGCACATCTGAAGCGGTAGAGCCTGCGGGGCTCGGGCTGGTTAATGGCCCCCGTCTGGGCGGCAATGGTGTTGAGATTGGCTATGCAAGCCTCCACCTCAGCCTGGGTGGGAATGGTTGCGCCGTGCATCAGGCTCTCGGCGGCAGCCAAGGTCTCCGACAGGCTCACACTGCCGCTGTAGGCATACTTGCCTACACCCGTACCGATGTGGGCAACAGCCTCCATCGCCGGCATGAGCTTGCTGGCCGCAATCTTCTGGGCTATGGCGCGTTGCATGTCGGCGGTCAGGTCGCCGGCGGTAATGATTTGATAGATGTTGGTCGTTGCCGTAAAGTTGTCCTTGCCGGCCTCCCAGTTACACAGACCGTTCACGCCACCCTTCCTGGCTGCATTCAGCAGGCCATCGCCATTGTTACACGATAGCACGAAGTTGTAGGTCTCGTTTTCCGAAGCGCGAATCAGGAGGGGTGCGTTGGGAATTTCTATAATGGGAATGGCCAAGCCGTCGCCCGAGACCGTGCCGACAAACTTGTCGGCGGCCATGTTGTAGCAGTAGAAGGAGTCGCCAAACTTGTAGATGGCAAACTGGTAGTTGGGCGTGGCTTCGTCAAACGGGATGCTGGTGTAGCCGCTTCCGTAGGTCGACGAAAGGTTGCCGGGGGCATTCTCGTGATAAAGGAGATAATAACTGGTGGTGTTGTTGGAGCAACCCGACTTGATGACATACACCTTGTCGTTGCGCAGGGTGGCTGTCGAGCTGATGATGGTTTCGACCACGTCGTCTGGCTCATCGATCACAGGCGTGTATTCCACTTCGGCAAACACGAACTTGCAGCCGGTGTCGCTCGTGTTCGAACCGCCGCCCCAGTTGTATACAGGAGCGCTGTTGGTTTGGTTGAACTGCACGCTGCCCGAGGTGATAATGACGTAGCCCAACTCGTTTGAGGGCTTGACCGACCATCCCGAGGCCGGTTCGGCTGTGACGGCCTGGAGGGCTGTATTATTGTTCGAAGCGGGGGAGATGTAGCGTCCGCTCTCGGCGTTTATGATGTTATAGGTGTTGTCGGAGCGGAGCGTGAACTTCCACTTGGAGGCATCCGACACGCTCGTTTCGCCCTGAATGGCCGTATTTTCTCCCTTGTCGGTCGTGTAGCGGTTGCCGCGAAGGGGTGTGCAGAGGGTGTAATAATGTTCCTCCTCTTCGTTGCTCACCTGCGGCTGGTTGATGGTGGCCGTCGCCACATCGGCCTTCAGTTGCGCGTAAGCCGTAGTGAGATCTTCGAGCTGCTGAGTGCGGGCTGCGTCGTCCAGCTCTTGTCCCATGGTTCCACGTACCTCTTCTACCAACTGGCTGAGCGAAGCAGACATGGCCAGAGGGTAATAACCCACCTTGTCAGAGAAGCTCGTGCGCAGGTAGGCCGAAATCTCGTCAATCAGCAGGTCTAACTGGAGAGCCGACTCTCCCTTCACCTTCGAGGGGGAATAAACGATGTTGTCAAGGGCGTTCTTGCCTTCGGCGTCGGTCAGCACAAACGTGAACTGCCACTTGTCGCGGCCTGTGCCCGAAGCGGCTGCATGGGGCAGGCGCATCATCACCTTGTTCCAGCCTGCCTGCAGCGTGATGGGGGTCACGGGACGCGCGGTGAGGTTCTCGTTCTTCAGTCCTTGGGTGGCATTGTCCTGTGGTATGGAGGCATCGGGCTGGTCCCAGGTCGGGGCAGCGATTTCCTCGCCGTTCACCCACAGTTTGGAGCCACGGCGGTCCCATTCGCCTGCAGAAGGTGCCTTCTCGCTGCCCGAGCGGCTGTAGGTGTAGAACTCCACCTGTGCGCCGACGGTTTGCGCGACGGGCGAATACACGTAGGTCCAGGCGTAGGCTGTTTGTCCGTAGGCCGGATTGCTGAACCACGAGGGGATGGTCGAGTGCCAGATGTGGCGCAGGTAGATGCCTGCTCCCGTGGCTATCTTCGAGCCGTATTCCTGTCCGTTGTAGGTAAAGGTGGTGGGCAACACGCCGTTTTCGTCCTCATTGAGCAGCTCTGGCGGGAACTGCATGGTCTTGTCGCCGTTGTTAGGGAAGGGGTCGGTGATGCGCCAGTGCACGTTGGTCTGCTTCACATAGGAGATGGGCTCGTTCTGCAGGGAGTGTGCCTTGTGGAAGAGGAAGCGGCGCTCGAAGTCGGCAAACTCTTCGAACTCTGCGCCCGAATTGGGCAGGGTGGTGCCTCCCACCTCGACATACTGCTGTCCGCCGCCACACCAGGCTCTTTCGGCCGAGGCCAGGATATTGGCGTAGATGTTGTTTTGTCGCACGATGTCCTGCCAGCTCTCAGTCTTGGTGTCACACCAGGCCGCACTGATGGTGCCGGCCACGTCGTCGGTGCCCTGCTGCGTGTAGTAGATGTTGCTCTTGTAGATGCCCACGAGGTCGGCATACACGTCGAAGTGGTTGGTGTAGTTGTAGCGGCAGTCGATGTTGGGCAGTCCGCTCACCACCTTGCCCGAGGTGGCCCACATCTGCGTCATGTCGCACTGCTCGGCCGTGGGCGGGCCGGCCACGAGGCGGTTCCACATCACCACCTTCTTGCCCTTGCCGCGCACGTAGTCGGCCATGGTCTTCAGGAAGTCGGTATAGGTTATCCTCACCTCGTCACCGCCAATGTGGATGTAGGGGGCGTTGGGGAAGACCTCGACCACTTCATCGAGAATCTTCTTCAGGGCTTCCACGCCCTCGTCGGTCTGCATGGAGAAGCCCATGGCATTGGTGAACACGTCGCTGTGGCCGGGCATGTCGATTTCGGGAATGACGGTCACGCCGCGCTCAGCCGCATAAGCCTCCAGCTCGCGACACTGTTCCTGCGTGTAATAGTCGCCGGCGTAGCGAATCATGTTTTCGTCGGCCGTGAGCTGCGGGTAAGCTTTCACCTCAAAGCGCCAGGCCAGCTTCTCCGTCAGGTGCCAGTGGAAGACGTTCACCTTGAAGCGCGCCAGCTTGTCGATTTCGTTTTTCAACTCATCGAAGGGAATGAACGAACGGCCCACATCGTGCATGAAGCCACGCACCTTGAAGGCGGGCCAGTCCTTAATGGTCAATGCCTGCAAACTGGCCGTGCCTCCCTCATCGGTTCCCTCTGCCAGCTGGTTGAGGGTCTGGGCGGCGCGGATGACACCGGTGGGTGTCAGGGCCTGGATGTGTATGGCATCGGTGGTGATGTCAAGCTGGTAGGCCTCATCGGGGAACAGGTTGACCTGGTGGTTGAAGGCCCCGGAAATGCTCGTGACCAGATCCACCGTCACCTGAGCCTGTGCCGTTTCGCTCAGTGTACAGCCGTAGTTTTCCAGCACCATGCGCAGATAGGCGCAGTTCGAAGGGTCGCTTAGCTGTACAGCGCGGCCCAGCACAAATGTCTCATTGCCGTTCAGCACCATCTGCTGCGGCTTGGGCAACAGGTCGTCCGGCCCTGCCATGGCGGTAGTAAGACTACTGGCCACCAACAGGCATAGTGCCGTCAACACCCTTTCGACATTCAATAGAAGGGGATTTTTCATGGTTGGGTTAGTTTATGTTTGGATGATTAAATGAGATTGTCTATGGTTCGGAACAAGGTTGGCTGCGCTCGGCGAAGAGCTTGGGACGAGCCTGGCTTTTGTACTCACCTGCACTTCCCTTTTTTTAATGGATGGTGCAAAATTCTTCGACGCGCCAAATATAGAAATAAAAACACATATTAGCTAATGGGGGGGTAAGTTTAATGAATTTTATGATAAAAAGAGGGGTGAAAGGGGTAATCCGCTGACCCCTGGAATAATCCGCTGCCCCCCAATGTGCCGACAAAGCATACAGGCACAGAACTTGCTGTTGCATCAAAAAGAACTGCAAACGACTCCTTCAGGACAGAGATCGTTTGCAGTTCTTCGTATTGTCTGATTATCCAAGAGGACTACGGGGAAGGTAATGATTTAGAACCACCCACGTCCGCCGCCAGGCCCCATGCTGCGCATCGGCATACCGCCGGGGCCGCGCATATCAGGAGGACCGGGTCGGTCGCTCTGCTTGTTGCCGCCCGACTTGCCTCCGGTGCCGCTGAAGATATTCAGCTTGTAGATGAAGTGGACCATGAAGTACGAGTTGATGGCGTTGCTCCAGGAGTCAGTGCGCTGCGTGGCCGAGAGCGTGCGGCTGATGTTGCTCTGCTTCTGCAGGATGTCGTAGAACTGGATGCTCAGCGTGGCCGCCTTGTTCTTGAGGAACGATTGGGCAATCTGCGCGTTCCACAGCAGTTCGTTGTTGTTGTGCGGTAGGACAGGTTCAGGTTCTCGTCCACGCCCAGCGTGCGGGTGGTGTTCTTCTGCGAAAGAGCCTGGCCGAAGATGGTGTTGTAGTAGTCGTAGCTGCGGTCGTTTACGGGCTGCTCCGTGGCGGTCTTGGCCATCATACCCGTCATGGCGTTAGTCGAAGGCGTGCGTTCCGTGGTTTCCATACGGCTCACATAGCCCACGTCGTTGCTGTAGCTCAGGTTTGTGAAGGTGCTTATGTTGAACAGCTTGCTGGCGCCGAGGGCAGAGTTGAACATGAACATACCCTGGCTGTTCCAGTTGCCGTTGATGTTTTCGGGACGGGTGTAGCGCACACCGGTCGCTTCGTCGTAGACCATGCGGTTCGAGATAGAGTTGATGGTCTGCGAGGCGTTGAGTCCGGCCATGATGCCCTGTTGGCGGGTGGCGTTGTAACCGTTGTATTGCACGCGCAGCGTGTTGTTCCATGAGGGTTTCAGTCCAGGGTTACCCATAGAGATGTTCAGCGGGTTCGAGTCGTCCACCACGGCCAGAAGGTCCGTCATGGATGGCTGCGATGAGGAGCCACGGTAGCGGATGTCCAGCTGGTTGGTCTTGGAGAATTTGTAGCGGAACCTTACCTGCGGCGACACC
>SFQP01000085.1 GCA_004562975.1 bacterium | reverse complement strand
GGGAGTTCATCTTGTGGTGGATGCAACGGCTCTCGCACTGCTTCTCCTGCGGACAAACACGGCCACAGACGGCAGGAAGCGCACTGGTTTCTTTCAGGGTATGGGCAGCATCCAGGAACTCGCCTTTCTCAATGTGCTTGACGAAGCGGGGAATGTCGATACCCACAGGGCAACCTTCCACGCAACCTGGGTTGAGACAGTCGAGGCAGCGATGGGCTTCCTGCTGCGCTTGTTCAGCTGTGAGGCCCCGGTTCACCTCCTCTTTGAGCGACCGCGCCCGATAGGCGGCATCGAGTTCAGGCATCTGCTGGCGGGCTATTGCCACACGCTCCTTGGGTTTCATGGCCGCACGGAGTTCCTTACGCCAAGCGGCATCGCGGCTCTTGTCGGCTTCGGCAGGAACAGCAGTCTCCCCGGCAACTTCCACATTAGCAGCTGCTTCAACATCAGCGGGCACTGCGGCAGGTTCTTCGGCAGACTTTGTGGACACGCCACCCTGTGCGGCCTGCTCGTCGAAGAGTTCCTTGGCGGAACGCTCCTCGGGCTTGAAAGCAGCGAGACGTTTCAGCATTTCATCGAAGTCCACCTGATGGCCGTCGAACTCCGGCCCGTCCACGCAAACGAACTTGGTCTGTCCGCCCACGGTGATGCGGCAAGCACCGCACATACCCGTGCCGTCCACCATGATGGTGTTGAGAGAGACATCGGTGGAAATGTTGTATTTCTTGGTCAAAAGGCAAACGAACTTCATCATGATAGCCGGGCCGATGGCGAAGCATTTGTCCACCTGCTCGCGCCGGATGATTTGCTCGATACCTTCGGTGACCAGTCCTTTCTGTCCGTAGCTGCCATCGTCGGTCATGATGACCACTTCATCACTGCTGGCGCGCATTTCCGTTTCGAGGATGATGAGGTCCTTGTTACGTCCGGCAAGCACCGTGATGACGCGGTTGCCGGCAGCTTTGAGAGCCTGCACGATGGGGAGCATGGGTGCCACCCCCACACCGCCGCCTGCACAGACCACGGTGCCGAAGTTCTCAATATGGGTGGCCTTTCCCAAAGGGCCAACGACATCGGCAATGCAGTCGCCCGGCTCCAAAGCACAGAGTTTGGTGGACGAAACGCCCACTTCCTGCACTACGAGGGAAATGGTGCCGGCCACGGGGTCGGCTTCGGCTATGGTGAGGGGCATACGTTCGCCGCCCGGGCAAACACGTACTATCACGAAGTGGCCCGCCTTACGCGAACGGGCTATAAGCGGAGCCTCGACTACCAAGCGGTAGACGTGCTCCGAGAAGCGTTCTTTACTGACTATTCTGTTCATGCTTTCTGGGATATAGATATGAAGGTTTGTCAAAATGATTTAGCTGCCCCATGAAGAAGCCTGAGGTTTCCTGTCGTCAGAAATTGAATTCCAAGCCGAAAAGAAGTTGCTCAGAGAATTGGAAATAGGTTTCACCCTCCTTCCGCTGGCGGCTGTCATCGAAGCGCGGATAGAGGAAGATGCTGCCTTTGAGGTATTTGTTGATGGTAAAGCTGAAAGTGTTTTCCCACTCAATCTGCGACTTGGAATAGTCCGTAAAATAATAGAAACGGCTTCTCCAACTCACATTCTTCATCAAATTCCAAGTATAGTTCACAGTAATGTTGGAACCGCGTTCCCACTTGGCATTGTGTCCTTCATTCAGTCCGAAGGAAGTGACCAACGCATCACGGTCCACATACTTGAGTTTGAGACCGATGGGCGAGAATGTGGCGTCAATGTTGAATTTCTTGTTCTTGCTTTGCATCTTGTACTTCATACCGACCGAAAGCAACGATTCAAAGGGCGACAGGAAGTCGGAATACACCTTCTTGTCGTTGGCACGGTAGCCCCGGCAAAACTGGGTCCAGCTTTGCAACGAAATGGTATAGTACCAGTTTTTGAAGGCTTGAAGTCCGAAGGAGTTAGTCAGGCGCAACAAGTCGGAATAGGTTTTGAATTTGTGTACTTCATCGTTTTCCGAAGTCTGGAAACCGAGGTTCATCTCCAATTTGTTGTCGAACGTGATTTTCTGCTGGTTGTTGAAATTGGCTTCAATGGTGGTACTGGCCAACAAGGAGTTGTGGTCCTCGCCGCCTTTGTACCAGTTATCGCTCACATGATTCTGGGTGAACTGAAACGACACTCTTGTCTTGAAGGTCCAGAAGTTGGGTCGTCTGACGAGGATGTCCCAACCCTCGTCGCCGGGAGCGGGCACCACCATGGCCTGTTCCTCCCGTTTTTCTTCCTTGACAAAACGCTCGGTCAGCGTACTTTCCGCCCTCACGCCCTCCCGGATGCGGTTTTCCACGTTCATCGTGCCCTGCTCGGCTTCCTCATGGAGCACGAACCAGGGGAAGGCGGTGTAAGCTGCCATCAGGGCGTTGTCCGTTGCCTCCGTAATGGCATACATCCGTTCGGAGGAGGGCAACATCTTGTCACTCTGACGGGTTGCCGTGTCGGCTGGAAGCCCCATCAACCGGTGCAAGGTCGCACCATAAAGCGTGGGACTGCCCATCAAGGGGGCATAATAAGGATTGCTCAGGGTGTCGTTGCCGGCATAATGCCAATCTTTGAAAACGGCAACCAAGGAGTCGAATGCGGCTGCCCATCGGTCGTCATCGGGTTGGTACAAGTGAATGGCACGTGCCGCCTCACGGGAAACGCCAACTGGACGACGCTGCGCCAAGGCACTCATATTCCATCCGCCAAGGCACAGCAGCATGGCCATCAGAAAGTTATTCCACATTTGTTGCTCTCATTAGTTTGGGAAACGGCCCGGGCGACAATCACGCATGAAATGTGGTGCCATGACCGTAAAATAAGGACTAAACCACACTGAATGTCGGGAAAAATCCCCGGCTATGTCCTATAAACGCGGGCGAAGTTAGGAATTTAATTTGCAAAACCTTTGTCGTCAGCATTCAAAAACCTATTTTTGAGGCGATTTTTTCATCAGTTTGGTTGCGGCTTGGCACTAAAAATGAAAATCCTTTTCTTTTTCGTCTCCAGCCCCCTCACAAACTATTCCGTAAAAGCTTCCGCCATGAGACAGCTCAAAATTACCCAAAGCATCACGAACCGAGAGGGAGAATCGCTCGAACGCTACCTTCAAGACATTGGCCGTGAAGAAATGATCGGCATTGAAGAAGAAGCTGAATTGGCCCGACGCATACGCCAAGGCGACGAGGAGGCTCTCGAACGGCTGACCAAAGCCAACCTGCGCTTTGTCGTTTCCGTTGCGAAACAATACCAAGGACAAGGAATGGGGCTGATTGACCTCATCAACGAAGGCAACGTGGGACTGATTACGGCAGCACGCAAATTCGACGAAACCAGGGGGTTCAAGTTCATCTCCTACGCGGTGTGGTGGATACGCCAAAGTATTCTCCAGTCACTGGCGGAGAACAGCCGCATGGTGCGCCTGCCGCTCAACCAGGTGGGAAACGTGAGCAAGGTGAACCGCTTTTACAACCAGTTTGTACAGAAAAACGAACGCCGGCCCTCGACGGAGGAAATCGCCGAAGCACTCGGCATCGAACCGGAAAAGGTGAACGGGGTACTGCTTACCTCGGGACGGCACGTGTCGATGGACGCGCCCTTGATTGATGATGAGGACAGTTGTCTGCTGGATCTTCTGTCGTCGCGCGAAACAGGCGAGGTGGACACCGCACTGGTATCGGAGTCGTTGGCGCAGGAGGTGGAACGCGCGTTGGACCGTCTGCCGGAACGCGAAGCGCAAGTGCTCCGACTCTTCTTCGGCATCCGATGCGGAGAAAAGAACTTGGAGGAAATAGGACAGATGCTGAACCTGAGCCGCGAGCGTGTGCGGCAAATCAAGGAGAAAGCACTTGCGCTGCTGCGCTCGGCACAGATGGGAAGCGTGCTGAAAACGTACCTATAAACAGCAGGAGGAATGGTAGCAGCGTGCTATCAATTTGTTTCAGGGGGAATATTTTCAATTTGGATAAGGTATGGTTTTCATGTCCATGTCGCTGAATGACCATACTTATCGGGCAAATTGGGTTCACAAGTCCAGGAGTTGTTTTTACAAGTCCGGGATTAGTTTTTTCAAAGCCCTGAGTTGTTTCTTCAAGTCCGGGAGTTGTGCGGACAAAGTCCGCAACTTTTTCCCTGCGACGAGAGAGGGACAGCGAAACGCGCTCTCCCGAAACCGCGTTCCCTGTGAGGGAATCCACAAGAGAAAATGCGCCTTCAGCACACACATATATATACGCAATTCTGTACCTGAAAAAATCGTTCAAACCTTCAGCCAAGTATGTTTTCCGTTGATTTTCAATACTTCCGGTATGAACGATTGACATCCAAAAACTTTCAAAACACTTCATGCGCCTGAAAGTCTGAAAATCCAATCATTCATACCTGAAACCATTGGAAATCAATGGAAAACAGCGTAGCTGAAGGAATGAACAATTTTTTAAAGGTCAAAAAAACGTATAGACAGAACAGATTTGGGGAGTGTTACCACCCTATAGCCGAGACATCCTCCCGGTCACACCTTTCAGGACTTGATGTGAACCGATGAAGCGAGTGGGTGTCATGGGACGAAACCTGCGCCCTGGTCGTTATCACACCAGGATGACACCCCGTTCAATCGCGGACATGACGCTTCTCGAGCAACGCCACCGCTTGGGCGGCAATGCCTTCTTCGCGACCGGTAAAGCCCAACTTCTCAGTGGTGGTGGCTTTGATGCTGACCTCCTCCTCACTCACTCCAAGCAAGGGGGCAAGAACGGCCTGCATGGCGGGAATGTGGGGCGAGAGCTTGGGGCGTTGAGCCATGATGGTCATGTCGACATTGACCACTTGCCATCCCCGCTCATGCAACAGCTGCATGGTGCGTTCCAACAATATCGTGCTGCGGATGCCGGCATAAGCGGCAGAGGTGTCGGGAAAATGGAAACCTATGTCGCGCAAAGAAGCCGCACCCAACAGGGCATCGCACAGGGCGTGAATCAACACATCGGCATCGCTGTGACCCAACAACCCAAGGGTGTGGGGCACCTTGACACCCCCCAACCATAACTCGCGGCCTTCTACCAAACGGTGGACATCGAAGCCCATACCTATACGGATGTTCATAGCGGAAACTTATACCAATTATATTTACTGCAAACTATTAACGGCGGCCAAAGAGGTCGCGGATGCCATCCATGTCAAAGGAAAGAGAAACACGCATGGTCTGATCAAGGGGATTGGAAGGCTCGGTGGCAATAACATAACCTGCATCGACACTGAGCACGTTGAGCTTGAAGCCGGCACCGACAGTGGCATACTTACGGTTGCCCTGCATCTTGCTCTCGTGGTGGTAACCGGCACGGAGGGTGAATTTTTCGTTATAGGTGTACTCGGCACCTATGCTCCACTGTATCTCTTCCAGTTCACCCTTGAAACCACGCTCGGAGTCGCCGAAGCTCTTGAAAATACCGCTGATGGGCGACTGGTTATAGTATTCATCGTCCAGTCGCTGCTGGTAGTCTTCGTCCAGTTCGTCGGCTCCCTGCAAAGGCATGGAGGGCACAAGGAGTTTGTTGGCATCGGCACTGAAACTGATGCGGTTGTACTCGTTGAGGGGGATAAGATAGTTGAAACCAAGACGCAGGTTGGTGGGGATGAAATAGGAACGGTCGTCGCCACCCATCATGACGTAGGTGTTATAGAACATGGCTACATCGGCTGCAAAGGCGGAACCTGCTGTACTGTTGTCATCGTAGTGGCCGGTGATGTCAGAATAGAGGTAACGCAAGCCTACGGAGGCGGAGAATTTCTCGCTCAACATACGGGAGTAGGCCAAGTCGACACCGAACTCATAAGGCTTGACGGTCATGCCGTCGGAAGCGTTGACCTCGCCGAGGGTGAAGTAGCGGATGGAACCACTGAGGGCCTGATAGTCGCCCAAACGGACATAGCCCACGGCGTCGAGCAAGGCAATACCCGTGGTGAGTTTGCGGAGCCAAGGGGTGTAGTTGATGGCAAAGCCCGCCCGCGAAATGGTAAAGGGGTATTTGGCGGGGTTCCAATACTGGGAATGAACATCGGGGTCGGTGGCCGCACCGACATCGCCCATACCACCGGCACGGGCATCGGGCGCAATGGTTTGGGACACGACAGCCGTGCGGACGGGGTTGAACTGGTCGCGCACTTCGTCTTCTGCACTAAGAGCCAAAAATGTAAAGAAAAGCAACAAAGAAGAAATGATATATTTCATCGGATGAAGTGATTTGTTTGTTCTTGAAGAATATGGGAAAAGAGGAATGGAAAAGGTTTGTCACTGGCCGGTGAGGGACACCGGGAGGGTAATCAGAGGATTACCATTTTGTGGGTGGAGGTTTCCTTACCGCCGACCTTGCTGCGGTAGAGATAAACACCTCGCGGCAGCCTGGAGCCGGCATAGTCTGTAAGGTTCCATTGTACAGAGGCGTAACCGACATTGGCGGGTATGCTGGCTGTGCTATGCCATACACGCATACCGCTGATGTTGAACACCTCTGTCAGCACCTGAGCACCGTCAGAGCCTTCGCTGGCAGGGAAAGCGGTGACGAAGCGGGTGGAAGCTGAAGCCTGCGCCGGAACGGCCTGTACATCGAAGTCGGGAGCACCCTGTGCCGACACGCGGAAGGTGAGCGTGGAAGTGGTGGAGTTGTCGAACACGTCCCAAGCTCGGAAAGAGAGGGTGTGGAGTCCCTCGGTGAGACCGGTGAGGGGATAGGTGGCCAAGCCGGTCTGGTAGGAACCGTAGTCAAAGGAGAAATTGTCGTTGAGCACAACGGCACCGGAGGGTTGCCCGTCAAGCCAGAGTTCCATGTCGTGCCCCAAGTTTCCACTGATGATGGAGATGGCGGAAGAGTCGCTCACATGGGCATAGAAGGTGGCATCAGTTCCTACCGTGGCTCCGGAAATGAAATCGGGACGGTCGAGATAGAGATAAATGTCGGGGCCGATGGTGTCGACCGGAGCATCGGCGGCTGTGCCATTAAAGCAGAAGCCGGCAAAGCTGCCATTGTACTCGCTCACATGGGTGCTGTCGATGGCATAGAGCGAAAGCAGCCCGGGGTCGGTGCTGAAGGTGATGCCGCGAGGCACCATGAAACTCAATGAGAAACGACCTTCGTTGACCCTTACCTTTCCTTCAAACACTGTTTTAGTATAGTCTGTATAGACCAAGGGAGAGGCTTTGCTGTTTCCCTGCCCCTTGCAGGTGATGGACTGGAGGGGAGCAAAGACGGTGGCGGTGAGTTCGCCGGTGAAGCCGTTATCGGGCACGTCTGATTGGCCGGCCAGAGCCACATGGCCGGAGAAGGTGGCCTTGCTGCCGATGGGAAGGGGCTGTACCACACCGGTCTGGACGGGCGAACCGTTGATGCTGTCAATGACAAGCCCATGACGCGGATAGGCCAGCGTGAGAGCGGGGTCGCCCAAAAGGACATACTTCAATTTGTTGATGGTCTGGTCCGTACCGATGGACACCTCTGTGTTCTTGATGAGCTGGCACTTGGTGAGGCGGAGGGCATCGCCCAAGGTATAGGATTTGCCGTCGGCATCCTGCGAGAAGGCAAAATGGACGAAACCCATATTGAGCGAGCGGTTGTAGTTGGCATAAACGGAACGCGCGGCACAGATTACGCCTACGGCAGGACCATCCTGACAGAACAGGGCGTTACGTCCCAAATCTGCGCAAACCTGGTCGTAGGGGGTTATCTCGCACGACGCGAAAATCCACAACGGACGTGCTTCGCTCTGGTTGGCGGACATTTCTTCCTTGTTGAGGAGGAATTTGTGGGAAAGGCGGTCGGGGCTGCCGTGGCCGTTGTAATTGAAGATGAGTGCGCCGCGCTGCATGGCCGATTTCAACTTTTGGGTGGCTTCTGGATAGGTGCCGCCTTGCGCTGCCTGCGTCATCACATAGGCATCGGGGTAGATGCGCCGCAACAGGAAATGGCTGCCGGCAGACTGGCTGACCTGATTGGCCACCTTCTGGGCATCGTTCATGTGAAGGTTGTCGTCGCCTACGTCGGCTACGGCCCACATCTGGTTTTTCCAACTGCCTACACTTTCATTGTTGAGGTATTCTATGGCGCGGTCAGTAAGCCATTGGGCATCGGCCTCCTTATGGCAGAGGAAACGGCCTATTCCCAAATCGAGCTTCTGCTGGTTGTAGGGTGTTCCCTCACCATCGTCAAGAAAGCCGAAATAATCATCCGTCACGTAGCTGTGCATGGTGCCGATGGAATAGTTCGTGTTTTGATAACTTTCCTGGTCGTTGAGCTCCATGGCCAGCAGGTAGTCGTCGGGGGAGATGTTCCGCCAGTCGGAAGTGACCATCCGGTTGTCGAAGGTGCAGTCGCCAAACAAAAGGAGGTAGCGGGGGGCTGTGACATCATCACCGGCGCGGTCGTAAAGCATCTTCAAATACCGACGATAAGCGGCCACATCAGGAGTACCGGAGGAGAACTCATTGTAGAGTTGGCCGGCCGTAACGACCTTGACGCTCATCCCCTGCTTGGCGCGGTGGGCCTCGGCCAGGCGTTCGGCCTGGGCGGTCAACTTGCCGGAGGAGGGTACGATGATGACATAGTCAATGGCGGTATCGGCATGGAGGTCCTGATTGGCCACTGGACCTACCACCTGAGGGGAAGGATAGGTCTTGGAAACATCCACCAATACGAAACGGGACTTGCCGTCGACAGCCTGGGCGGTGTAGACATTGTTCTGCAAAGTGCCGGGCAATTCAGCCACGGCGGACTGGGCATTGCCCAACTGCCACACACGGGTGTTGGCATCGGCCGCAGCGACCTGCAACGTCACTGCACCGGAAGTGCCTGCTGTAAAGGCGTGGGTGGTGCAGTCGGTGCGGAGATGCTGGGGGTAAACGGTATAGAGGTAGTTCAGACGGGCGGTGCTGCTGGATTTGATCATGAAACGCTCTTCTTCGCCCAAAGTGGCTGTGAATGAGCCACGGTAGCCTTTGGCGGACTCGCCCTCGCCGTAGATGTTGATACTGGCCTTGGCGACTTGGGTGCCGGTCCGCTCCTGGTCGATGGTCACGGTGGTGAGGTTGGTGGAGTTCTGGGCACTGACATCGAAACAGACGGTGCACTCGCCGCCGACATGGCCGGGAAGGGACAATTTGTAACGGACACCACTGAGCAAATCGGTGTCGTCGTAGAAGTCGCGACCGCCTCCGTACCATACGAAGGCATCGTTGTCAATCAGCGCATAGGCATTGACCTGACTGACTTCCTTACCCTGGAAGGCAGGGACAGAGAGTACGGACCAAGCGGCAGGCTCGCCGGAGGATTCAGTGGCTTCGGTCAGGAAATAGTAGCTGTAATTGGAGAATGTGTTGCGCTGGAAACGCGTAGAGGAGGTGTAGCGCAACAAGCCCTCGGCAAAGAACAGGACGGAGCCGGAACGACGGTAGAGGGGGACCTCGCAAAGGTCGTCAATCAAGGCGTCTGAACCGGTGAAAGTGAAATTGTCAGGAAGCAACCTGCCGCCATAACCATAGAGCTTTACCTTGGAGGGGTCAGAAAAGCCCATGTTCCGCAATTCGGCATCGGTGATCTGATAGATGCCTTCTTCCTTTACGCTGATCTTGACCCAAGAACCTTGAGCCAGTACGGAATGCGGTGCATATCGTCCGGCAGCAGCTACTCGCTGGGCGGCCTGCACGGCCACACGACAGGCTGGTGAAAGTGTGGGACCGAGGAATTGCTTTTTCACCTCATAGCTCTTCACACGATACCACTTGCCGTCACGCACAACGATGGGGACGAACGATACATCGGCCAGCGTTTCTCCCCGGCTGAGTCCGCGTGTTTCGTGCAGTTGCACGTCGTGAAGGGGCTGGAATCCCAATGCTTGGTAAGCTTTGACTTCGCTACGGGACAGGGGTTCCAACTCGGGATATTCAATATAAATACGGACGGAATCAGTAGGCAAAAGCCGGCCCAAACGTAACTGGGCCTGCTCTGTGGGCAGTGTCTGTGCCTGAAAGGAGAAGAAGTGGAACAGACAAAGGATAGGTATCAGGAGTCTACGCATACAGGATTGTTTCTATTTGACATGAAAGGAAAGAAGGGGGGTGTCATCGGCCGAGAGGGTAACGGTAGCGTTGATGTGTACGGGCTGGGGCGCAACGGGCATGGGAAAAAGGAACAAATCGCCTTGCCGAAGGGTGTAATGCTCGCTGACGCGAGCTATCTGTGTATCGACCCACTCCCAAAATTGACTGGGCAGAGAGGCCCCGGCAATTTCGGCATCTACCGCAATCTTCACGGCTTCTACTTTCGTGAAATCCACCTGACCGGCATCGGCCACTGCCACCGCATCGTCGAAGCC
>SFQP01000084.1 GCA_004562975.1 bacterium | reverse complement strand
GTAGTTGCCTTCTTTCAGCGTTTCGGCAATGTACACTTTGCACTCGTCCGTAGCAGGCACTACGACATCGACGGGCAGACAGGTGGCGGTCCAGAGCGCGTCGCTGACGGTGATGGGCACAAAGGTGGCTTCGGCCAACTGCCATACGGAGGCGTTGCCGTTAGCCGGGGCGGTGTTGGAGAGGATGAACTTGTTGCCAGAGGAAGCCAGGTAGAAGCCATCGCACTTGAGCGAAACGTCAGCCACAAGGCCCTTGCCAAATTCGCTGCGCTTGGTCAGGGTATAGTCGCCTGCCCATTTGGCCAGTGCCAATACCTCAATCTGCTGACCGTTGCCGCCACTGCCGGACTTGCCGCCGTAGTAGCCGCCGGAGTTGAGGTGGAAAATCTCATTCTTGCCCGATACTTTGGCGAAACGTACCAAGGCGGCAGGGGTGAGAGATTCGGTGGAAACTACGCGCTGGGTATTGTTGCCGTCTGTGGCTTGGATTTTTCCGTCGGCATCAGCCGGCGGATTGGTTGTGGCATACTGTTCATCGGAAGCATTCTTCAGCGTATAGGCACGTTGGTACAGTTTGCCTTCAGCATAGGCCAGCAGATCTTTGCTCTGCTTGTTGCACAGGTTCTTGTCGATAGCCTCATACCACGCGTTGCCTGCTTCCACGGCATACTGCTCCACGGCGGTGCAGCCTCTGAACGGCTTGTTGTGCAGCGTGGGGTCGCTGATGAAAAGCTTCGTGATGTTGATGCCAGTGGGCAGGGAACTGGAGAAAGTGGTGATGTCGTCGAAGGTAACGCCAGTGAAGGATTTTGTCTCAGCCGCCTCGTTATCGGCATACAGCGTCATGTCCAACGTACCGTCGCCGTAGTTGTCGATGATGATGGTGAATTTTGCCGAAGCGGAGGTAGAGAACTTGTTTTCGCTCCACCCGTTCACTTTGGCCGTCAGTGTACCGGCTTTGGCCCAATAGAGCTGAAAACCATTCTCATAGCTATTTGCAAAGGAGTTTTTACCGGTTGCCAAGAGGCTGGAACCCCACTCGTTAAAGGAAGAAGAGCCGTTTGTCGTGGCACAGAGAATGAGTTGCCAGGGTGAGTTGCCGGGGATGGTCAACTCGGGTGCAATCTGCGCGTTTGGGGTACCGGCTCCCGTGAGAGAGGTATCCAGGTAGTAGTCCAAGGCCGCGCAGGAAGCCGGCAGGGTGAGGGAGGTCAACGATGTGTTGTCTTGAAACGTGGTCGGGGCAATGCCCATCAACTCCTTTCCTACGCTATTAGCCTGCGTCATGTCCAGTGCGCCACTACCAGCTTGGTCCACCCGGGTGATATACACCTTGTCGTCTATCTCTTCGTATGCAAATTTCCAGTCGTTGTAGGTCAATGCCTTAGCATAGGCAAACACTGCGCTAATGGTGGCATTGTCATATGGATAGAACTTGATGTTATTCCCATCCATCCATTCCTTGGGCAGCACACGTCCATTCTGGTCTTGCCAGTAGTCTATCTTGTAGCCGTCCTTGGGATAGGCACGCAAGATAACTTGCTCACCAACAGGATAGGTATAAGTATCAGGCTGACCATTGGCATCAACCGTACCCCTTTCAGTGTTGCTGCTCTGTACAGTAACGGTCACGGCCTTGTGTGCAGGACTCTTTACGTTGACCAGAATGTCATAGCACATGCGATTCAACGTTGCCTTGGCATCAAATGCGTTGGATGCAGCATCATAGCCTGTTTTCCAAGCACCATCAAAACGCAGACGCAGGTGGGTAAGTCCCTCGGGGACATCAAAGGGTAGTGTAACCGTAATAGGACCGCTGCAAGGATGCGAGCTGGTTGAATTATGTGACCCCTTGACTGCAATCAACTCGTTGGTCTTGTTGAAATCCCCATCGTTGTCGAGATCTATATAGGCAGAAAGATAGGTATACTGCAAACCACCTGCATCCTTCCAGTCAATAGTAAAGCTGCCACCGGGAGCTGCTGTTACCTGACGGCTTACTGTGTTGAACAGCGTCTCTGGACAAGAGGCGGTTGAATAGAGTTCCTCCTCTTCGCCATACTGAGTGAGTGAAATGGAACTTACATATTGTTTGTAACCGACAATATCGTTCTTATCATTACCCCAATCTTCAGCAGGGGTGCCCCATTTGTTGATGATGAAATGAGCCGTAAAGCTGGCTGCTGATGCACCATAATAAGTGTAGGTCGCATTGGAACTAACCAGATTGCCGTCAGCATCCACCCACTTCACAAAGTCATAACCCGAAGCCGGAGTGGCCACGATGGTCACATAGTCTGTATTGGTGACTGACGTTTCGGTTGAACCTTGGATAGCTACAGAACCTTGTCCGGCTTCTGCCGTAGCCACACTCACGGTACGGGCAGTGGTAATCTCGTCCTTGAGCACCACATTAAAGAGCAGGACGGTGCCGTCACTCATATCCAGCTTGGCCTTCACCTGTGAGGTGGCACTGTTCTCTGGTATCTGAATGCTATTGCCTGAGACACTTTCGTCTTCACCAAAACTTCCATCACCGTTGAAGTCTACAGAGAAAGTGGAAGTCATGCCTGCTGGAATGCTGAAGGGCAGGACAAGTGACTGGCCGCGGAATCCCTCCATGCTGAACAACTTGCTGAGATCATTGTCCATGGTGCGGTACACGAAATAGGTGCTGCCGTCATTCACCGTAATCGGAATGAAGTATTTGCCAAAAAGCTTTTCGGCCACAGCCTTCGTGTCTCCTGTTGTCGTGTTGGCATAAGAATAGGTGGTTCCGCCTGTGTTGTGAGCCCACTTCCATTCCATGTCAAACCAGTCTGTGTCATTCAGGTTGTTGTCGAAGAAATACTTCCAGCGCGGATAATAGTAGTCCTTCATCATGCCGCCCCACATGCGATATGAGTAATCGCGCAGGCCACCGCCATTGGCTTGGTTCCTATCACCCCATGTGGTAATAAGCGTACGTGCATTGTTGAGTTCCAGCCAATTCTTGTCCGCATCCGTTGTGCCGCTCACCTCATCGGCTATGCCGCGTGCAAGCTGCGTCCAGCGTCCCAGAATAAAGTCCTTATTGGTGTTCAGCAGTTCGTCCAAATCGAGAATAAGTTGCAGAAAGGCATTGCGGCGTGCCTCGAACAGTGTCGTGTTCTTGGCACTGTTGGCATCATTGATGGCCTTCAGCAGGTAATAGGCATAATCCGTCAGGGCCTGGCGTGACAAATCAGTAAGGTCATAACTGTAGTTTTCACCCGTCAGACCAGACTTCTGCAACATATAAGCTGCCCTTGCCACTTCCTGCGGGTCATAGCGACCCTACATTCAAACTGGGCCGTGCACATACCACACCTTCCATCGGACCCTGCAAACCACTGGTACAGTTCAGCGAAGAGTTGCGCAACAGCTCCCATGCTTCCTTGGCATTGCTGTTCTCCTGACCATAACGGCTATAGGTGTAGTCTGCCAGCCACTGTTGGGGGTCGGGCTTGGAGGCATACCACGGCAGTTCAAAAAGGGCATCATAGACCACAGGCACAGTTTCAATGGCTTCGGGCGTAGCACCGATACCCTTGATGTTACTGTGGTTGGCCTTTGAATTGAAGAAGCCATTGATTATACCATTCAAACGTCCATAGAAACCCGTACGGCCACCGAAATTGTGGAGCATACAGTAAACGGCATCGTGGCCATCGTAGGAGCCAAAGTGGGTGTGGGCATCGCTGAAGAGATCCAACACGATGAGGTCGCCCTTGGGCACCTTGTTAAGTACGTTGTATTGTGCCGGACTCCATTGCCAGAATTGGATGACCCATTTCTCGTCAATGGATTCGTTGGCAGCCTTCATGGCATTGTAGATGGCTTCATAGGCAGCCGGCACATCAATGCCATCCGTGTTGGCTCCTTCATGGAAGGGGTCCATGCTGTAGTATTCAGACGTGCCCATCACCTCCTTCAGTATGGCATAGTAATGCCCGGCCATGGTAGTGAAGGCTTTGCTGTTCGGGTCAAGAATGTAGGGGCGTGTAAAAGCACACCAACCACCTTGGTTTTTGGCAGCATTGCCCGTTTTTGCCTCAAAGTTGCTGGGCACCATGCCGCAGAAGCCGGGCAGAACGGGCTGCATTCCGAGTTCGCGCATACGGGTATTGATGTCCTTGGACAGCTTTTCCTGACGGGTGTACCACCATTCGGGGTTGGGGCCTCCCCAGCCCTCTAAGTTGTTCATGCCCCACCATGCCTGGAAACAGGGGCCGGCCACGAAGGCATTGGCATCTTCGTCGGAATAGTCATAGTACTTGGTGAGGAGTTTTTTCCAGACAACGTCCAGACCCACTATCTGCAAGGGCATATTTATGCCGTGGAGAGCCATCCAGTCAATCTCCTTCTGCCATCTGTCCCAAGTCCAGGTGGACATGGAGTAGGAGAAGGTACAGTAGTTCAGGTAGTAACGGTAATCTACGGAACACTCGTGCGTCTCCTCCGCCGTAGGCACGGGCAAATTCACCGAACGGAGGTCGGTGGTCAGCTGGTTCCATGTCAGGTTGATGTGGGCATAGTGGTTGAGATACCAGTTGATACCCGTGGTGACGGCAATGATGGAGTTACCCTTGATGCAAGGTTGACCGTCTTGGGAAGTGATGACGAAGATGTCTTTGCCGTTTGTGCTGAGCCCGTCGTCCACGATGGTGACGAAGCGTTTGGCAGTTCCGTCGCCGCCAATGCGGTTCAGCAGTTCGGTGACGGCTTGCGGGTTGGTGGTTTCCGTGGCGTGGAGCGTCATGAAACAGCATCCGGCGGACAGAAGCCATACCCAGAGTAAGAGAATTTTTTTCATAATGAAACGTATTAGGTTATTAGTTGTGCAAGTGGAATGAGCTAACAAGGTTGTGTTAGATGAGCCGCTGCCTATCTTCTGCAAAGATAGTGCAAGGCGAGTGCAATAAGCTTGCTTAGATTGCCGAGCTGCAGCTTAAATTGCCGAGCCGCAGCCTATCTTCTGCAAAGGTAGTGCAAGGCGAGCGCAATAAGCTTGCTTAAATTGCCGAGCCGCAGCCTATCTTCTGCAAATATAAAAACAATATTTAACAATAGGCCGATTTGCACACTTTTTTCGTCCATTTTTCCGAATGAAGGACAGAATAGCGTGTTTCCAAGACCTAATGTTGTGAAAATGTTACCGTTTCTCGTCGTTCATCTCCACACAGAGGAAGCCGTCAATCTTCCCTTTTTCTGACGAAAAGTTAATTCCTGATGCCAGGATGCGCCGTTTGTCGGCTGCATAGGGCAGGGCATAGCCTTTCTCCTTGATTTGCCGCACCGCCTCCTCGGCCGAGCCGTTGAGTTTGAACTCCATGATATACACATCGTTGGGACATTCCACCACGCAGTCAATCCGTCCCTCGCTCGTCTCTTTTTCGGCGCACGTGCTGTAGAAGCCCAGCATCTGGAGGATGAGATAGAAAGAATAATAATGGTTGGATGAGGTTCATGCGGTGTGGCAGTTCCGCGTTTTGTGGATGTCCGTCAGTAAGTCGTGGTCTTCTCCATCAACTTTGAGGCTAACATATCCGCCGCCTGAATGATGTTCACCAGCGCGCATTTGTCCGTTGCGGCATAGTAGGCATAGCGTTGGCTCGTCCCGTTTTCTGCCATGTCGAACATCCCCATGTGCCAGCGGATGGCCAGCATCTCCTCCGGTTTCAGCCGCATATACCAGCTGATCATCAGGCAAGACTTTTCGCCGTGGCCAAAGGGAAAATCGTCCTTCAGCTCATAGCCGGGGTACGACACCCACAGTCCTTTCTCGTCCTTTTTCCACCGTTGCGTGGGGTGGTAAAACTTCACCTTGCACAAATCGTGCAGCAGGGCGGCAATGGCGATGCTCTCCATCGGGATTTCCTCGGTGAAGGGAGAGGTGTCGTTCTGGATGGCCGGTAGTGCGACGTGTTCGTAGAGCTTTACCGCCGTTTCAAACACGTTGATGGAGTGCAGGCACAGTCCGCCCGCTTCGTTGAGGTGGAACGAAGCCGAACTGGGTGCGGTGAAGAAATCGCTTTTTTCCAAGTAGGCCAAAAGCTTGTCTATCCCTTCGCGTTGGATATGTTCTTTGCAGAGCGCGATGAAGCGTTCTTTGTTCTTGTCTATAGTATCTTTGTCCATGGTTCAGAGCGTTTCCTTCAGTTCCAGCCCCATCTTATGGGCCTGTGCCAATATAAAATCGAGAGCCGGCTGCCGTTCGTTCGGGATTTTCCCGTCGAGAATGGCATCCTTCAGCGCAGACTTCAGCGAGCCAATTTCGCGGCAGGGGGGGAGACCGAACAGGTGCATGATTTCCTCGCCGTTCACGGGCGGTTGGAAATTGCGGATGCGGTCCTTTTCCTCTATGTCTACGAGCTTTTGGCGCACCGTCTTGAAGTTTTGCAAGAAGTTCTTTTTCCTTTGCTCGTTCTTGCTCGTAATGTCCGCCTCGCAGAGCATCATCAGGTCGTCAATGTCGTCGCCGGCTTCGAAAAGCAGCCTTCTGACCGCACTGTCCGTCACAATGTCGTCCGCAATGGCGATGGGACGCATGTGGAGCCCCACAAGTTTCGCCACATACTTCATCCTGTCGTCCATGGGCAGTTTCAGCCGTCGGAAGAGCGGGGCAATCATTTTCTCGCCTAAATAGTTGTGGTTGTGGAACGTCCATCCCACGGTCGGTTCCCACCTTTTACTGCGCGGTTTGCCGATGTCATGGAGCAGAGCCGCCCAGCGCAGGTACAGGTTGTCGCTCTGTGAGGCCACGGTGTCGAGCACCTCCAGCGTATGGTAGAAGTTGTTCTTGTGCGAGCGTCCGTTACGCGTTTCCACGCAGTCCAGTGCGGCCAGTTCGGGCAGGATGATGGACAGCAGTCCGCACCGGTGCAGCTCCACGAAGCCGCGCGATGGCATGGGCGTTTTCATGATTTTGTTCAGCTCGTCTATGATACGCTCCGCGCTGATGATGCGGATGCGCTCCTTGTTGCGTTCCAGCGCGTCGAAGGTTTCCTCCTCGATGACGAAACGCAGCTGCGTGGCAAAGCGCACACAACGCATCATGCGCAGCGGGTCGTCGCTGAAGGTAACGTTCGGGTCGAGTGGGGTGGCGATGATGCCGTCGCGCAGGTCGAGCAGTCCATCGAAGGGGTCTATCAGTTCACCGCGCCGCTGGCTGTTCAGGCACACGGCCATGGCGTTGATGGTAAAGTCGCGGCGGTTCTGGTCATCTTCCAGCGTTCCGTTCTCCACGATGGGCTTCCTCGAGTCGTGGGTATAGCTTTCCTTGCGTGCGCCCACAAACTCCACCTCGCGTCCTCGCCATTTCACCTGTGCCGTGCCGAAGTTGCGGAACACGGCCAGATGCGCGCCGCGTCCCAGCTTCTGCGCCAGGGCTTCGGCCATTTCGATGCCGCTGCCCACCACCACCACGTCAATGTCGTTCGTGGGTCGCTCGAGAAACAGGTCGCGCACGTAGCCGCCCACTAAGTAACATTCGCAGCCCTTCTCATCAGCTGTTTCCGTAATCTTGGCGAATACTTCGTCGTCAATCTTCGCTAAAATTTCTTCTTTCGTCAGCAGTTTCATGCGGCAGTGTACTATTTATGCTGACTTTAATACGATTGTCTGACCATGCGCAGGGTGTAGCTGCTTTGGTAGGTGTAGTCGTCCACATCAAGCACCATGTAGTCATCATCAAGGTTTCGCACGTAGGCCACTATCTCGGGGTTGGGCGATTGGAAGTAGATGTAGATTTTGCGCCCCCTTCTCTCCCAGTCGCCATATTCATAGAAACCGCCAGCGCCAACTGCCACATACTCGTTGCTTGGATACAAAATCCAGCTGTCGCCGGGCACGAAGTTACAGTCACGGTTTCCCGTCACTTCAACGATGCGCCAGGTGCCGGTCAGGTCATTGACGCGCGAATCCCACCAGTCTTCCTCACAGCCCGTCAGCGTGAGCAGACAGAAAGCTGTGAGTATGAGGTGCATGATCAGATGTTTCTGTTTTTCCATGTGGTTGTTAGTTTGAGGGTTTATAGTGTATGTTTGTTGTCGGTGAAATGGCTTGGGGCAGCAGGAGCTGCTCAGGAGTGAAGCAGCCTTTTCGGCATGGACCAAGGTTGCATCCGGCAGTCCGAGAGGGAGGGCGTTGTGGATCGGCTGACCGTGATAATCCAGCTGTAGGAGGATGCCCAACCCAGCTTCAACACTCGGCAAAGGTACTACTTTCTGCGGATGTTTCTCAAAAATGTGTCAAATTCTGCCATTTCACTGTCCCTTTTTGGGAGCGAAGGTAAACCGTTAGGGGGGGACAGCACGACGCTGATCAGCGCATCCAACGGCAGCAATGCCCTTTGAGGTTTTAAAAAAATCGGTCAAGTTTACAATTTGTACTTTTGACGCTTTGATTTTGTATATATAATCATATACAAAAGGACCATTTTACATTTTTCAGCCCCTTGGCTTGTAAGATGGGGGATGAATGTTGAAAGTTGACCGAAATCAATCTGTCGTTCAGCCGTTTTTGGCTCAAAATCAGGCACAAACAGGAAACTATGAAGCTTTGAATGATATTTTTAAAGGGGAAAATACGTATATATATAGGAAATATCATCCGAATGAGGCTTTCAATTCATAAATCCGAACTCTTCCTGGTTCATATCAGTGGACTGCTACTCCGTTACTGTGGGCTGTACATATTACTCAAGGACTTAACTTCACAAGTCCAGGACTTGTCGTCACAACTCCAGGACTATTTTTTACAAGTCCAGGACTTGTGATTCTCAGAATAGGCTTCGTTTAATCAGCATTAAGGCTTGTTATGCCAATTCGTCAACGAGTGCATTTTCAATACTCGGACTTCCTCCCGACCCCAATAGCCCCAGTACGTACATGTCGTCAGAAAATCTACATGGGGCGAAACAGAAATCCGGGAGTTCGCATCAGTTATAGAGTTTGATAATTTTTGTCCGACATCGCTCAATCTTACAAAAATCTGCCTTCTGAATTCATGAAAACTATTATTCTAATTCACCATTTTTGTATACAAAATCATATACAAATACCCAAAAAGTAAAAAATTACCCCCCAATTAACAAACCTAAACAATAATTTCACTTGAGCACCCAAATTATCTCAAAATATAGCCCTACTTTTGTACTGCGAAATCAATAAATAAGTTGCCAGAACGACCATAAAGTACAGAAACTACCGATTATCCGACATCCATACGGAATGACAATTCTATATTATCACCATACGATTGACAGTTAAAGAAATATTCTGTTTTCAATCATACTAAAATATTAGTACCTTCAGGGTGCTTCCCCTATATAGCAAATTTTTTATAACACGCACATGAACGTGATAAGTAAATACGGCCTGATGTTCCTCCTATTTTGGATGAGTTGCTTCGTGGCACGCGGCCAGCAGATGGCGGTCAAGACCAACCTGCTTTACGATGCCACCACCACGCCCAACCTCGGTTTCGAGATGAAACTGGGCGAGAAGTGGACGGGGCAGCTCGTGGCCGGACTGAATGTGTGGGACATCAACTCCTCGAAAAACCGCAAGTGGCGGCACGTGCTGGTGCAGCCCGAGATGCGTTACTGGCTCTGTGAAACCTTTGCCGGCCACTTCTTCGGCGCACACCTGCTCTACACGCACTACAACGCGGGCAACGTGAAGCTGCCCTTCGGCCTGTGGAGCGGACTGAAGAATCACCGCTACCAAGGCGACCTGGGCGGTATCGGCGTGGCCTACGGCTACAGCTGGATGCTCGACAACCGCTGGAGCGTGGAAGCCTCGGTGGGCGTGGGCTACGGCATCACTCATTATAAGAAATACGACTGCGAACATTGCGGCACATTCTACGGCACGGAGACGAAACACCTGTTCATGCCCACCAAACTGGCACTTTCCGTGGTGTATTACTTGGGAAGGAAAAAGTAGTTCTTTGCCCTCAGCCTGTGTTCAACATAAAACATCTCGTGATTTTTCCCAACATTTAGCTCACAATAGCATACACATGAAAATGAATCTACACCATACGTTGTCCACCCTCGTGGCATGGCTGTTCTTCCTCGGGACGATGCCGGCCGGCGCACAAGAAGTCAGGGCAGAGCTTGATTCGCTCCATTACGAATGGACGGACAAAAACGATCTGCACCTGCGCTTTGTCCTTACGGCTCCCGACACCTTGGCCGGCAGCGACTATGCCGTGGTGTACACCCCCATACTGTTCGACCAGCAGGGCGACACGCTGCGCTTCTCTCCCGTCATCTTCCGTGGCAAACGCAACCGCCGGCGCACGGAACGTCACCGCTACTATGGCGAACAGGCCGGACCGACCTGTCCCGAACCATCCGTGGGCGACACGCTGTGGTACGACCGCCTCATCACGCTCACCGAGGCTCCCTGGCTCCACGAAGGCCGGCTGTGTGTGGAGGTGGAGGCCGAGAAAGAGGGCTGCTGCCGGGTGGATTTCCTGCCCAAGCATCAGTTGGGTTGCTTGGCTTATATCCCGCCCTTCGTGCCGGCCATCCTTCCTGTGGAGGACAATACGGGCAAGGCGGGCGAGCTGCAACGCACCAACCCCGTGCTGCAACACATCTCGAAATACCGCCCTTATGACGAAACGCGCATCCTCCGCAAGGAGGGCGATATGCTCTTTGTCAACTTCCCCCTCGACAAGACCACGCTGCTCCACGACTTCCGTTCCAATGGTTCTACGCTCGACACCATCGTGAGCATCACGCGCCAAATCATGGCCGACACCACCTCGACCGTGAAACTCATCCAGATTATCGGTCTGGCATCCGTGGAGG
>SFQP01000083.1 GCA_004562975.1 bacterium | reverse complement strand
CGGTGATGGTGATATTCTCTAATAGGGGGAGAGGCTTTTTCTTACGAGCCATATTTTTCAATTATTCTGTTTTTATGTTAGGGGATTGGAGAAAGCGCAACAGCAGGCGAGGCATGGCATAACGCTCCATCTCATCTGGTTGCACAACGATAAAACCGGGAGGAGGAGGCAGGGGGTGCGGATAGCCTCGGGGAGATGGGTTCGGACAAAGGGATGCGCCAGCACTTCCTGCCATGTGGCGGCGTGGTCAAATTCCAACAAAGGCCACTCGTACAAGCCCTGCCAAATGTCGCCGGCTCCGCGCCGGTGCAACCATATACCTTCGGGGGTACGTACACCTATATATATATAGTAACGCTCGGCCACTTTGGTGCGGTGCGACTTGACCGGCCAATCGGCCACTCGCTTCAACTCGTTGGCACGACAGCTGTCGGCCAAGGGGCAAGCGGTGCAGTCGGGCGATGCCGGAACGCACTGCAAGGCTCCGAAATCCATCAGTCCCTGGTTGTAATCGGCCACATCACGGGCGGGCAGCAGACTTTGCGCCAATGCGGCGAACTGTTTCTTGCCTTTTCCCGTATCAATCGGTTCGTCCACACCGAAATAGCGGCTGAGCACGCGGTAGACATTGCCGTCGACCACTGCCAACGGCATCCCGTAGGCAAACGAGCAAATGGCTGCGGCGGTATAGTCCCCCACTCCTTTCAAGGCTCTCACGCCGGCATAATCGGTGGGGAAATGCCCCAGCGCGACCACCTGACGTGCTGCCGCATGAAGGTTACGGGCGCGGCTGTAATAGCCCAGCCCTTGCCACAGCCGGAGCACCTCATCTTCCGAAGCCCGGGCCAGGGTCTCCATAGTGGGGAAGGCATTCACAAAGCGCAGATAGTAATCGTAGCCCTGCGCCACCCGTGTCTGCTGCAAAATAATCTCCGAAACCCAAATGCGGTAGGGATCGGAGATGTTCCGCCAAGGCAACTCGCGACGGTGAGCCGCATACCATTGCAGAATAGCATCTGTAAAGGTCATCTGCTCTCAGGAATATGATTGTCATAAAATAAGGATTAAGCTGACGCTTTGCAAGAAAAGGAAACTCTCTTCTGTCCTCACGCCTGCTTAATCCCTCAAGAACTCACGTTAGTGGAACAGCTTGATGCGCTGTTCTTCAGACAATTTGCAAATCAGCAACTCATCATCCTTCTCTGCCACCACATAACCATCCAGTCCTTGCACCACCACGCGATTCTTTCCGCAGGCGTGGACAATGGTGTTATACGTGTCGAAGAGATTGATGTTGTCGCCCACGGTCACATTGCCATAACCGTCTTTTCCCAAATGCTCGCGCAGGGAGTTCCACGTGCCGAGGTCGCTCCATGGGAATGAAGCGGGATAGACGAATATCTCCTCCGCCTTTTCCATAATGGCATAGTCAATGGAGATATTCTCACACTTGGGAAACTCCTCGTTGATATGCTCCTGTTCCTGCGGTGTGTCGTAATAAGGCAACAAACCCTCGAAAATAGCCGAGATGGCCGGTTCATACACGCGGAAAGCATTGATGATGGTGCTGACGCTCCAGATGAAGATGCCAGCGTTCCACAGGTAGTTGGGTTGCTTCACATATTCCTGTGCCAAATCCAAGGAGGGCTTTTCCTTGAACTCGTCCACACGGTAAATATGGTGTGTCCGGGAGGATGAATAAGCCAAGTCTGCCTTGATATATCCATAGCCGGTTTCCGGGCGCGAAGGTTTGATGCCGAGCGTCACCATGGCATCGGTTTCGGCAGCAAAGTTCAACGCGCCTTCCACCACTTCCTGAAACTTCGCCGTGTCGGGCACCATGTGGTCAGAAGGCGAAATCACCACATTGGCCTTGGGGTTGCGCTTCTTGATTTTCCAGCTCACGTAGCAGATGCAGGGAGCGGTGTTGCGACGGCAGGGTTCGCAAAGGATGTTTTCATGGGGCACATCCGGAAGTTGCTCCTTCACGAGGTGTTCATAATCGGCGGCTGTCACCACCCAGATGTTTTCATCGGGCACCAAGCCTTTGAAGCGGTCGACAGTAAGCTGTATGAGGGTGCGGCCGCATCCCAGGATGTCCAGGAACTGCTTGGGCTTGCACTCACTGCTCACGGGCCAGAAGCGGCTGCCTGCACCGCCTGCCAGGATAACGAGGTAATTGTTGTTCATAGCATCTCTATTATTTGTCGGCTACCATTGTGCCTTGGATATATACGCGGGTGATGGCATTGGTGGCATTGGAACGGACGGTAATCGGTTTCTTGAAGAAACCCACGAATTTGCCTTTTCCGTTATAGGTTACCTTGATAACGCCTTTCTGTCCGGGAGCCACGGGGTCTTTGGGCGGCGTGGCCACAGTACAGCCGCAAGAACCGTAAGCCTGCTGTATGACCAAGGGCTCGTTGCCTGTGTTGGTAAAAATGAAATCGCAGGACTGTACTTCCTTTTCCACGAATTTGCCGAAATCAAAAGTGTTTTTTTCAAACTTGATGACCGCTTGTGCAAAAGCGGTGCTGCACACAAGAGCAAATGCCAGCAGCGAGAACAGACGTTTCATCTTCATGTCATCTAATATTTGCATTACAAACAAAAACTGCCCGAGAACCTCATCAATTCCAAAGCCTCGGGCGGCTGGTTAGAACGGAGCAAAAGTACAAGTTAATCTGTAAAAAAAGAAAATTATACCTATATAAATGCCGATTTCTGAAGTGAATGCCTATTTTTGCACTATGACTTCCATAGAAAAAATCATTCTGGGCATCGATCCAGGCACCAATATGCTGGGCTACGGAGTGTTAAAGGTCAAAGGTCAGAAAGCCGCCATGGAGGCGATGGGCATCATCGACCTACGCAAATGCAGCGACACGTATCTCAAGCTCGGACGCATCTACGAGCGGGTCACCGGCATCATTGATGCCTTCTTTCCCGACGAATTGGCCATTGAATCCCCATTCTTTGGAAAGAACGTGCAGAGTATGCTAAAGCTGGGCCGCGCACAGGGCGTTGCCATCGCCGCCGCAATCAGCCGCGAAGTACCCATCCACGAATATGCACCGCTCAAAATCAAACAAGCCATCACCGGGAACGGCGCAGCCAGCAAGGAGCAAGTGGCGGCCATGCTCCAAAAGCTCCTCCACATCACAGACGACACCATGCTGCCCTATATGGATGCCACAGATGCCCTGGCGGCGGCCTATTGCCACTTCCTGCAAAGCCAACGCCCCGAACTCACTTCCGGCGCGCCGCGTTCCTGGGCCGCTTTCGTCAAGCAGAACGCCGACAGGGTTCGCTGACCCTTTTGCATCGCCCCCTGCCTCAACTACTAAATAACCTTACAACGGTATCTATCCTCCTTTTCTCCGTTATGAAGCCGTTCTTTTTCTTCTTCATCATGCTTTTCTGCCACGTGCAGACCGTTTCTTCGCAAGAAGTCTACGACTTGGTGCTGGCCAACGCCACAAAGGCCGTCAACTCGCCCACCAGCTCCTACACACAGACACAGATTGCCCAATTCAAGCGCACTTCCCTGATTTATCTCAAGCGCAAAGCTTTTGAGCAGGTGAAGGAAGTGCCGGCCAGTTTCCTTGACACGCAGGCTTATTATCTGTCGGAGTTTGTCACATTGTTTTTCAACGAAATACTGAAAAGCAAGCGTTTGGACGAAGCCAAGCGCAAGGAGCGCATCATGCTCTTCATGGAAGCTTCGCTCTCCAACCCGCTCTACAACGACCCCGACGAGGAAACCACCATGTCGTTCATCACCAACGGCGGCGAAATCACGCCTTTCTGCATCAACACGAACTGGCAGAAAGCCTACGAGGCGGCCACAGCGCAACTCAAATAGTCCAACCGCCACCGACAAGCTCCCGAAGTTTCACATCTGCCAAACAAACCTCTTTCCCATGTACGATATACAACTCAACGAAAGCGGCACACGCCACATGAACGTAACCCGTGAAAACCTGGAAACCATCCGCAAGTACAACCTCTTCCAAGGTCTGACCAACTCCACGGGCTATATCACAGAGAACGAGCTCGAAAAACTGAAGCTCAACATCCGTTCACTCATCGTTTCGGGCAAGGACAACACGAAAGAACTGCTCGACCTCTGCATCGACGTGATTTACCACGACAAGATGAAGGCTTACGGCCTGAAGAACCTCATCGCCGTCTATGAGGAGTATGTCCAATCCTCACCCGAAGCCTGATTTCACCTTATCCCCCACCGCATGCCGCAACTCACCGACTGGCTGCCCACCACCCGCAAAGAAATGGACCTGCGCGGATGGGAAACAGCCGACATCATCCTTTTTTCTGGCGATGCCTATGTGGACCACCCAGCCTTCGGAGCTGCCGTCATCGGCCGTCTGCTCGAAGCCGAAGGCTACCGGGTCTGCATCGTGCCGCAACCCGACTGGCACGGCGACTTCCGCGATTTCAAAAAGCTGGGTCGGCCGCGCCTGTTTTTTGCCATTGCCCCGGGCTGCATGGACTCCATGGTCAACAAATACACGGCCAACCGCCGGCTGCGCTCCGAAGATGCCTACAGCCCCGATGGCCGCCACGACCTGCGTCCGGAGTACCCCACCATCGTCTACACCCAAATTCTCAAACAACTTTTCCCCGATGTACCCGTGGTGCTGGGAGGCATTGAAGCCTCGCTGCGCCGCGTGACGCACTATGACTACTGGCAGGACCGCCTGCGCCCCTCCATCCTTGCCGACAGCGGGGCAGACCTTATTATATATGGTATGGGCGAGCTGCCCTTGGCCGACCTGTGCCGCACCTTGGAGCAGCGGTTGCTGCACGGAAGGGAGGAGGCGGTATGCTCCGCCCACGACTTCCGCCGGCTGATGCGCCAATATCCCGTGCGCCAGACCGTGACGCTGGAGCGGCGCGAAGACATCCCGCAGGGCATCCTGTCCGACGACATCGTGCTGCACAGCCATGAGCAATGCCTGGCCAACCGCAAGGCATACGCCGAAAACTTCAGGCACATCGAGGAGGAGAGCAACCGGCTTCATCCGCAGCGAATCATCCAGCCTGTGGGCGACGCGTTCGTCGTGGTCCATCCGCCCTACCCGCCCATGACGACCGAGCAGATTGACCGCTCCTTCAGTTTCCCCTACACGCGGCTGCCCCACCCCAAATACAAGAACAAGTGCATCCCGGCCTACGAGATGATCAAGTTCTCCGTCAACATCCACCGGGGCTGCTTCGGAGGCTGCGCCTTCTGCACCATTTCGGCGCACCAAGGCAAGTTCATCATGAGCCGTTCCAAGGAAAGCATCCTGAAAGAAGTCAGACAAATCACCCGGATGCCGGATTTCAAGGGCTATCTTTCCGACCTGGGCGGCCCATCGGCCAATATGTACCGCATGAGCGGACGCGACCGCAGCCTGTGCGAGCGATGCAAGCGGCCCTCGTGCATCCACCCTGCCGTCTGCCCCAACCTGAACGCCGACCACCGCCCGCTGCTCGACATCTACCGTGCCGTCGACGCGCTGCCGGAAATCAAGAAGAGCTTCATCGGCAGCGGCGTGCGCTATGACCTGTTGCTGCACCCCTACAAAGACCCGCAACTGTGCCGTGCGGCGCAGGACTACACGCACGAACTGATTGTGCGCCACGTGTCGGGCCGGCTGAAAGTGGCGCCAGAACATACCGCCGACAGCGTGCTGCAACTGATGCGCAAGCCGTCGTTCCGGCTGTTCCACACGTTCCGCAACCTCTTCAACAAAATCAACCGTGAAGAGGGATTGAACCAACAGATCATCCCGTATTTCATCTCGTCGCACCCGGGCTGCACGGAGGAGGACATGGCGGAGCTGGCCGCTGAAACGCGCGAGATGGACTTCCGTCTGGAGCAGGTGCAGGACTTCACCCCCACGCCCATGACGGTGTCCACCGTAGCGTGGTACTCGGGTTTCCATCCCTACACGCTCCAACCCGTCCGCTCCGCCCGCACGCCGCAGGAAAAACTCCGCCAGCGGATGTTCTTCTTCTGGTACAAGCCTGAAGAGCGCAACCGGATTGTGCAGGCACTG
>SFQP01000003.1 GCA_004562975.1 bacterium | reverse complement strand
TCCCTTTTGCAGGAACAGGTGTCCTTTTTGCAGGAACAGCTCCAGGGGGCGAACCGTAAGGCGGACGCCCTTCTGGAAGAGGTCGCGTCCTTAAAAAACTTGCTCGAACAAAAGTTGGCGGAAAAGTCAAAGCAACATAAGAACTTGTAGCGTGAACATTTGAAATTCAAAACCTTCACACTTAAAACTCCTGAAAATCAACAGGAAAAAGTATTCACGTGAAAGAGTGAATACTTTTTTACGGATAAAAAGCGTATAGAGAAGAGTGAAAAATAGAGCCGTAAACCAATAGTGTCCTGAACAGCATGAAGGAGGTAGTTTTCCACTATGTAAAAATATGACCCGTAAACAGCCAATTGCGCTGTATCCTTTAGGCGGATGATTTGTCAACTTTCGTAATTCAGTCATTGAACAATAATCCGTGAACATAATTTTTGGCGCAAAGGTCAGCAACCAGCCAAATCCTGACAAGGCGGCTAAATTCGGATGTTCAACTTTTTTGCGAGCCTACCCACTCTAATACTCAAGTTATCAATCATGAAAAAGCCACCACTTGCGCCCTTTCCAAAGAGCTCAAATGGTGGCTTAACTATATGATTGTCTTGTGGATTCGTGCTGTCTTCACCTTTCTGTCACATTGCCGTGAGTAAAGGTGCTTCAGCCACGGTTTCTACTCCCACTCAATGGTTGAAGGCGGCTTGGAAGAAATGTCATAGCAAACGCGGTTTACGCCTTTGACATGATTGATAATGTCATTAGAAACCTTTGCCATGAACTCGTAAGGAAGATGGGCCCAATCGGCTGTCATGGCATCGGTGCTGGTAACTGACCGCAAGGCTACAGCGCGCTCATAGGTCCGCTCGTCGCCCATGACACCCACACTCTTGATGGGGAGCAGAACGACTCCTGCCTGCCATACTTGATTGTAAAGACTGTCCTCATGTCCGGCAGCATCGACCACCTTCCACTCACGCAAACCTCGGATAAAGATGTCATCGGCTTCCTGAAGTATGCGCACCTTCTCCGGAGTGATGTCGCCCAATATGCGCACGGCAAGACCGGGACCAGGGAAAGGATGACGCGTGATGAGATGCTCAGGCATTCCCAATTGGCGACCCACACGGCGCACTTCGTCCTTGAACAGCCATTTGAGTGGTTCGCACAATTTCAAATGCATCTTCTCCGGAAGTCCGCCTACGTTGTGGTGGCTCTTGATGACCTTGCCCGTGATATTCAGACTTTCTATGCGGTCGGGATAGATGGTACCTTGAGCAAGCCACTTGGCATCCGTTATCTTCTGCGCCTCCGCATCAAAGACATCAATGAAACCCTTGCCAATGATTTTGCGTTTGCGCTCAGGATCAGTCACACCGGCAAGTTCGGAAAAGAATTTCTCACTGGCATCTACGCCAATCACATTCAAACCCAGACATTCATAGTCATGGAGCACATCGCGGAACTCATTTTTCCGCAACATTCCATGGTCCACAAAGATGCAAGTAAGATTGGAACCTATGGCGCGATGGAGCAACACTGCTGCGACGGAGCTGTCTACACCTCCCGACAGGCCGAGAATGACACGGTCGTTTCCTAACTGGGCCTTGAGCTCTGCCACCGTTGTGTCAACAAAGGATGCCGGACTCCAGTCCTGACGGCTTCCGCAAATGTTCACCACAAAGTTTTTCAGAAGCAAAGTGCCCTGAAGAGAATGGAACACTTCGGGATGGAACTGTACGCCCCAGAGGGGTTCGCCTTCGGCCTGATAGGCTGCATGGCGCACTTTGTCAGTAGAAGCGATGGTACGGAAACCCTCGGGTATGGCGGTAATGGTATCGCCATGGCTCATCCAAACCTGCGAATTCTCCGAGAATCCCTCAAACAGTGGATTGGCCGCATCAAATTGCGTCAGATTGGCACGTCCGTACTCACGCGACCCAGCCGGTTCCACTTTTCCTCCATAGAGCTGTGACATATACTGCGCTCCATAGCAGATGCCAAGGATGGGGTAACGCCCACGGATCTCGCCAAGGTCCACTTTGAAGGCTTCGGGATCGTACACGCTATAGGGCGAACCGGAGAGGATGACACCTATAACGGATGGATCGTCGTGTGGGAATTTATTGTAAGGTAGTATCTCACAGAACGTGTCCAACTCCCGGACACGCCGCCCGATGAGTTGTGTTGTCTGCGAACCAAAATCAAGAATGATGATCTTCTGCTGCATATTTTATATTTATGGTATCTCAAAAAGCCTCTATTTGTTTTTCAGCGCATCGCGGATTTCAGTAAGAAGTTTCACCTCCTCGCTGGGTTCTGCGGGTGCCTGAGGTGCAGGAGCTTCTTCTTTCTTACGGGAAAGTTTCATCAAAGCGCGGACAAGCAGGAAAACGCAGAATGCGATAATGAAAAAATCCAAACACGTCTGGATGAAATTACCGTATGCAATACTGACAGGTTCACCTCCTTCATTCAAGGGATTGACAGGTAAATCGTACTTCAAGTCCTTAAAGTCAATGCCACCAATAAGCCATCCGATGGGAGGCATAATCAAATCATTGACTATGGAGGATACTATTTTGCCAAAAGCTCCACCAATAATCACACCTACAGCCATATCTACGGCATTGCCTTTCACTGCAAAGTCCTTAAACTCTTTGATAAAGGAAGATTTTGCCATTTTTCAAAAATTTAATGATTAAACTTGGTGCAAAAATAAAAAGCTTTTCGTACTTTTGCCGTGGAATAAGGAAAAAAGTGGCAGGTTTTTCCATTCTGGGCTTTCTTCCCGTTTTCCATCAGAGATTGTTCACTGAAATATTAACCACTTAATAGTTTTTTCCAACTAATTAACCATCATGATTAAAGTAGGTATTAACGGTTTCGGTCGTATCGGCCGTTTCGTATTCCGTGCAGCTCAAACTCGCAACGACATCCAGATTGTAGGTATCAACGACCTCTGCCCCGTAGATTACTTGGCATATATGCTGAAGTATGACACGATGCACGGTGCTTTCGACGGCACAATCGAAGCTGACGTTGAAAAGAGCGAGCTCATCGTAAACGGCAACCATATCCGTGTTACTGCTGAACGCAACCCGGCTGACCTGAAGTGGGATGCTGTAGGTGCTGAATATGTAGTAGAATCTACAGGTCTCTTCCTGACCAAGGAAAAGGCTCAGGCTCACATCGAAGCTGGTGCAAAGTATGTAGTTATGTCTGCTCCCTCCAAGGATGACACTCCTATGTTCGTTTGCGGCGTAAACTTTGACAAGTATGTGAAGGGCACGCAGTTCGTTTCCAACGCTTCCTGCACCACCAACTGCTTGGCTCCTATCGCCAAAGTCCTCAACGACAAGTTCGGCATCACCGATGGTTTGATGACCACCGTTCACTCTACTACCGCTACTCAGAAGACCGTTGACGGTCCCTCTCTGAAGGACTGGCGCGGTGGCCGTGCTGCCAGCGGCAACATCATCCCCTCTTCTACGGGTGCTGCCAAGGCTGTTGGTAAGGTTATCCCCGAACTCAACGGCAAATTGACTGGTATGTCAATGCGTGTTCCCACTCTTGACGTTTCTGTAGTTGACCTCACTGTAAACCTCGCCAAGCCCGCAAGCTACGCTGAAATCTGCGCAGCCATGAAGGAAGCTTCTGAAGGTGAACTGAAGGGTGTACTCGGCTACACTGAAGACGCTGTCGTTTCGAGCGATTTCCTCGGCGACACCCGCACTTCTATCTTCGACGCCAAGGCTGGTATCGCACTGACCGACACCTTCGTTAAGGTCGTTTCTTGGTACGACAACGAAATCGGTTACTCTAACAAGGTGCTCGAGCTCATCGCTCACATGGCTAAGGTTAACGCCTAATCAGCACATTGTAGCGTAAGATTTCTGTATCGCTAAATGTACATGGCCGCTGCAATACCGCTAAAGAGGTGTTGCAGCGGCTTTCGTTTCCGAATGTTGCCATCCAAGAAGCCACATCACCGAAACACAACCAACTGCTCTCCGGCAGAACGGACAAGCCACATTTCCTTTTATTCCTCCCTACCATTTCATCATGTCTGTATCACCTGACATCATTACCATACTTGGCCCCACGGCATCGGGCAAGACGAAGGTTGCTGCAACTATGGCAGCACGTATCGATGCTGAAATCATCAGTGCTGACAGCCGGCAGGTGTACCGCCGGATGGATTTGGGAACAGGAAAGGATTTGGAAGACTATGTCGTAGACGGAACAAACATTCGCTACCACCTCATTGACATTGCTGAGCCCGGGACTAAATACAATGTGTACGAATACCAACGCGATTTTCTTCAGGCTTACCAAGATATCAAGGCTCGTGGAAAGAATGTAATCGTATGCGGTGGGACCGGACTGTATCTGGAAAGCATTCTCCGCAGCTACCGCCTCTCGCCTGTGCCGCAAAACCCCACGCTGCGAAAGGAACTCAGCAACAAAACGCTGGAAGAACTAACCGACATCCTCAAGCAATTCAAGACCCTCCACAACACGACCGATGTGGACACACCTGCACGAGCGATACGTGCCATTGAAATTGCCACATACTACCAGCACACGCCTGTGGACGACCGTCCCTTCCCCACCCTCTCTTCCTACACCATCGGTATCGAAACAGACAGGGAAACGAGAAGACAACGTATTTCCCAACGCCTGCGCCAACGACTTGAAGAAGGAATGGTGGACGAAGTGAAAAATTTGCTGGATGAAGGCATATCACCCGATGACCTGATTTACTACGGTCTGGAATACAAATACCTCACGCTCCACGCTATCGGTAAACTTAGCTTCGATGAGATGTTTACCAAGCTGGAAATAGCCATCCACCAATTTGCCAAACGCCAAATGACATGGTTTCGGGGAATGGAGCGCAGAGGGATAGAAATTCACTGGATGAAACCGGAAGAAGCAGCCCGGTTCACTCTCTTATAACTTTCTGCTCATGCCGACAAAATCATGGGGAGTTATCTACTGCCCCAAGAAAGGGTCACCACGCACCCACAAGCGCTGGAAGAAGATCCGCCACTATATGGAGTGGCAGGGAGTGGCTTTTGACTATGTGCAAAGCGAAGGGGCCGGATCCGTGGAGCGTCTGGCCTCCATGATGACACGCGCCGGTTATGGCACAATCATCGTGGTGGGTGGCGATGCCGCCCTCAATCATGCGCTTTGCGGTATCATGCAATCAGAATCCCCCACCGGCAGACACCCGGCCATCGGCGTTATCCCTAACGGGTTCGGCAATGATTTTGCCAAGTATTGGGGCTTCTCTGCCGACGATTACAAATCAACCATCAATTCCCTTCTTCACCGCCGCACCCGCAAGGTGGATGTGGGCACCATCCTTGTGAAACCGGAAGAAGGCGAAAGCGAAACCCTCCACTTCCTGAATTGTGTGAACTTGGGCATAGCCTCTTCCATCACCAACCTGAAGCGCAAGACAAGCAGTCTGTTCGGGCTGAAAACCCTATCCTATTTTATCTCAGCACTGCTGCTGCTATTTCAACGCACCAACTTCAGGTTTTCCTTTAACATGAGCGGCGAACACGTTGAAAGTCAGGCGATGAGCATCTGCATCGGTTCTGCCCATGGCTACGGGCAAACTCCCAGTGCCGTGCCATACAATGGAATGCTGGACATCACGTTGGTTTCCAAACCACAACTGCTGCACCTGTTCCATGGCCTGTGGCTTCTCTTCACCGGACGGTTCCTGAGCCATCGCGGAGTCAGGGTTTGGCGCACCAAGCATTTAGCCTTCAACAAAACCAGCCGTGCTTTGTTGAGCATTGACGGCCGTGTTTACCACCATCAAGTCAAAGCCCTGGACATTAGCATTCTCCCCGAAGAGATTGATTTTCTCATCCCGTAAAACCCACCTTCACATCATCCCGACAACCGGCATTTCATTGGGTATAATGACAAAACAGCCGGGTATTTTCACGAAAAACCTTTTTTTTCATTGGCAATCCACAAAAAATCCAGTCTGAAATCATTTTTTTACTAAAAAACTTTTTTTGCCAAACGGATTTTTCTACTTTTGAGAGCCGATTTGAAGCCCACACTGCAAACTTTAGCTTGCAATATCCCAACTGAAGTACTAAAAATGCGCAAAGAAAGTCAACGCGCACACACCTGTCAAGCACCTGTATGTGTTGGCCGTTCAATTCAAAAGTCAACAAATACAACTTAACAACTTACCGGAACAAGCCTTGTTCCTTCCACCTTAAAACTACAACCTTTAAATCATAAGAACCATGTGCTACCTAAGATTTGACAAAGCGCAAATGACCAACCTGCAAGACTCCTTGTATAAGGAGATGCTCATAACGAACCGGTCAGGAGCGTATTGCTCAACAACCCTCGTAGGGTGCAATATCCGAAAGTACGATGGACTGCTCGTAATTCCAATCCCTGAACTGGATGATGAGAACCATGTTCTCCTTTCCTCGCTTGATGAAACCATAATCCAGCATGGAGCGGAATTCAACCTTGGCCTGCACAAGTATCAAGGAGAGAATTACAGCCCCAAGGGGCACAAGTACATCGTGAGTTTTGAATGGGAACAAGTTCCCACCTGGACCTACCGCGTCGGCGGCGTATTACTGAAGAAGGAAATCATTTTTGAGCGTTCCGTCCATCGCATCCATATCCGTTACACATTGCTTGATGCCCACTCTGCCACCACCCTCCGTCTGCGTCCCTTCCTGGCCTTCCGCAGTGTAAGGCAGTGGACACATGAAAACGGCGTGGCCAACCGTAGCTACGAAGAGGTGAAAAACGGAATCAAGATGTGTCTGTATCAGGGCTATCCAGACCTGTACATGCAGCTGAGCAAGAAAGCCGAATGGAACTACTGCCCCGACTGGTACAGGGGAATTGATTATCCCAAAGAACGCGAACGCGGCTACAACGCCACTGAAGACCTGCTCGTTCCCGGCTACTTTGAAATGTCCATCAAGAAAGGCGAAAGCATCATTTTCAGTGCAGGTGTCGAACCCTCCGAGCCGAAGAGCACCAAGGATTTTGTTGAAAAAGAAATACCCCGCCTCGACCACCGTGACAGCTTCTACCACTGTCTGGTAAACGCAGCTCACCAATACCGCGTGAACAAAGACGGCGAAACATACATCCTTGCCGGTTATCCCTGGTTCAAGCCCCGTGCCCGCGACACGTTTATCTCCATGCCCGGCCTCACACTGGCTATCGGCGAAGACGAACGCTTTGAAAAATACATGGCCACCGCGACCAAAGCCATCTACAACTTCATCCGCAAAGAGCCCATGTCAGTCGGCATCTATGAAATGGAGCAACCCGACACACTTCTTTGGGCCGTATGGACCATCCAGCAATATGCCAAACACGCTTCCCGTCAGGCCTGCTATGAAAAATACGGGCAGTTGCTCAAGGACATCATGGCTTTTGTCCAAAGTGGCAAACACCCCAACCTGTTCATCCATGAAAACGGGCTGGTATATGCCAACGGACGCGATCAGGGCATCACTTGGATGAATTCCCAGTCAAACGGAAGGCCTATCGTTCCTCGCTCCGGCTACATCGTAGAATTCAATGCCCTGTGGTACAACGCCCTCAAGTTCTTCGAACAGTTGCTTTCCGAAAACGAAGCTCCCGAAAACTCGGCGCTCGCCCACAAGGCCGGTGAAGAAGCAGAAAAAGTTGCCAAATCCTTCAAGGAAGTATTCCTCAATGAATACGGCTATCTGCTCGACTACGTAGACGGACACATGATGGATTGGAGCGTCCGTCCGAACCAGCTCTTTGCCATTGCCCTCGACTTCTCCCCGCTCGACATGAAAGAGCGCAAGTCCGTGCTCGACATCTGCACAAAGGAACTCGTAACCCCCAAAGGCATCCGTTCCCTATCGCCCAAGAGCGGCGGCTACACCCCGATGTACGTAGGCCAACAGTACCAACGCGATCTGGCCTACCATCAGGGAACAGCCTGGCCTTGGCTCACCGGTTTCTATCTCGAAGCCTACCTCCGTGTCTACCGCATGAGCGGCGTGAACTACATCGAACGCCAACTCATCGGTTTCGAGGAAGAACTTTTCTACCACTGCATCGGAACAATACCCGAACTCTTCGACGGTAACCCGCCCTTCCACGGTCGAGGCGCCATGTCCTTTGCCATGAACGTGAGCGGTATCCTACGCGCACTCCGTCTGCTTGAAAAATATAATAATGCCATGGAATAAGTTGTATGCGGAGAACTGAACACCTCCGCATACACACCCCTTAAAATCGACACTTTATGAAAGTTCTAATGTTCGGTTGGGAGTTCCCGCCTCACATCCTGGGGGGACTCGGAACTGCCAGTTACGGCATCACCAAAGGCTTGGCCGCACAACCCGATATGCACATCACATTTTGTCTTCCCAAGCCTTGGGGCGATGAAGACAAAAGTTTCATGAACATTATTGGCTTGAGCGAAACACCGGTCGTTTGGCGTGATGTCAACTACGATTACGTAAAAGAGCGCATAGGTTCCAAAATGGATCCCCAGCTCTACTTCGACCTCCGCGACCATATCTATGCAGACTTCAACTATCGCCTCACAGACGACCTCGGCTGCATCGAATTCTCAGGACGCTACCCCGAAAACCTTCAGGACGAAATCAACAACTACTCCATCGTGGCCGGTGTCATTGCACGCCAACAGCAATTCGACATCATCCATGCCCACGACTGGCTTACCTATCCTGCAGGCATCCACGCCAAGAACGTCAGCGGGAAACCTCTGGTCATCCACGTCCACGCCACCGACTTCGACCGCTCACGCGGACATGTCAACCCCACAGTCTATGGCATCGAGAAAGACGGAATGGATCATGCCGACTGCATCATGTGTGTGTCTGAACTCACCCGGCAAACCGTCATCAACCACTACCACCAAGATCCGGCAAAATGTATTACCATGCACAATGCCGTGTACCCCCTCTCGCAGGACATCCTTGATATGGTAGCCGAACGGCGCAAAGCCCGTACAAACCGTAAGGAAAAAGTGGTCACATTCCTGGGACGCATCACCATGCAAAAAGGTCCGGAATACTTCGTTGAAGCCGCCGCACTCGTGCTGCAGCGCACACGCAACATCCGCTTCTGCATGGCCGGCTCGGGCGACATGATGAACGACATGATCAATATGGCAGCCGCACGCGGCATAGCCGACCGTTTCCACTTCCCCGGCTTCATGCGCGGCAAGCAGGTTTACGAAGCCTTTGCCGATTCCGATGTCTACGTCATGCCCTCCGTCAGTGAGCCCTTCGGCATCTCGCCCCTCGAAGCCATGCAATGTGGCGTTCCTTCCATCATCTCCAAACAGAGCGGTTGCGCCGAAATCCTCGACAAATGTATCAAAACCGACTACTGGGACATCTACGCCATGGCAGATGCCATGTATTCACTTTGCACCAACGAGTCACTACATGAATATCTGAAAGTAGAAGGTAAGAACGAAGTTGACCAAATCACCTGGGAAAAAGTAGGCAAACGCATCTACGATGTCTACAGCCAGCTTATTCATTAACAGCCAGCCAGACTTCAAGCCCGGCGTAAAGCAAGCCGCCAAGGCAAAGAAGCCCATAAACCCAACAAATCAACCATTCATCATGAAAACAGTCTGTCTATATTTCGAGATACACCAAAACATCCACCTGAAGCGTTACCGTTTCTTCGACATCGGCACGGACCACTATTACTACGATGATTACGAAAACGCGCGCTCCATCAGTGAAACAGCCGAACGCTCCTACGTTCCCGCACTTGAAGCCCTCATAGAGATGGCAAAAGCCAATCCCGGCTACTTCAAATGCGCCTTCTCGCTCTCCGGCTGCGCCATCGAGCAACTCGAAAACCACGCGCCCCAAGTCATCGAACTCCTCCAGCAGCTCAACGAAACCGGCAGTGTAGAGTTTCTCGCCGAACCCTATTCCCACGGCTTCTCCTCCCTCAAGAACGAGGAAACCTTCCGCGACGAGGTAAAACGCCTCTGCGCCAAGGTAAAAGCCCTCTTCGGACAAGAGCCCAAAATCTTCCGTAACTCCTGCCTCGTCTACTCCGACGAAATCGGCGAACTCGTTGCCTCCATGGGATTCAAGGGAATGCTGGCCGAAGGAGCCAAACACGTGTTGGGATGGAAGAGTCCGCATTTCGTTTACAGCTGCAACCGCGACCCGCGCCTCAAGCTCCTCCTTCGCGACCATTCACTCTCTGAGGACATTTCCTACCGTTTCAACGATTCCTCCTGGAGCGAATATCCCCTGTTTGCCGACACATACGCCAACTGGATTGCCAACCTCCCCGAAGAAGAACAAGTCATCAACATCTTCATGGAGCTCTGCGCATTGGGCATCTTCCAGCCGCTTTCGTCAAACATCCTCGAATTCATGAAAGCCCTTCCGGCACAATTCCAGGAAAGAGGCATCACCTTCAGCACACCTTCGGAAATCTGCTCCAAGGTGAAGCCTGCCGGCGAACTCACCGTGAGCTACCCCACCTCATGGGTTGACGAAGAGCGCGACATGTCGCCGTGGTTGGGCAACGTCATGCAACGCGAAGCCATCGAAAAACTCTACTCCATTGCTGACCGCGTACGCATTTGCCGTGACCGCCGTCTGATGCAGGACTTCGACTACCTCCAGGCATCCAACAACCTCCGCTTCATGTCCACCAAGCCCAACAGCTACGGAGGCTATCGCGGAATTTATGATTCGCCCTACGATGCGTTCACCAACTACATGAACATCCTCGGCGACTTCATCACCCGCGTCAACGACCGCTATCCGCTCGACATCGACAACGAAGAGCTCAACTCCCTCCTTACCACCATCAAGAACCAGGGCGACGAGTTGGAACTCAAGAACAAGGAAATTTCCAAGCTCCAGAACATGCTCGCACGGTTGGAGAAGAAGGAAGGCGGAGAAACACCTGCCAAAAAAGCAGCAGCAAAAAAACCGGCAACCAAAAAAGCTGCCGCCAAGAAAGCTCCTGCAAAAGAATAAATCCTGACCGATTATCCCCACCATCAATCCGCCTGCCAAAATCCGACAGGCGGATTTTTTTCGTTTTATAAAAGAAGAGAGAATAAAACAGAATAATGTACAGAACTATTGGCATTCGAGCAGTTAGAGAACTTTCGTTCAGAAGCTATGTAAACTCCAAACTGCGTACTTCGCCGTTTTCCACTTCAAACAGTTTGAAACTCCGCTTCGTTGATGCAAGGATGCCGTTCAGGTGGTCACGGCTCGTGTCCGTGATGAATATCTGGCCGAAATCTGCCGATGATACGTACTGCACGATGTTGGCCACCCGATGAACGTCCAATTTGTCGAAAATATCATCGAGCAGCAACAGCGGCGCACGCTGCTCCCCCTTTTGCTTCAAGAAAGTGTACTGCGCCAGTTTCAGGGCAATGAAAAATGTTTTTTGTTGTCCCTGCGAAGCCTCGCGCTTCACGCCGTAGCCGCCCAGCGTGAACAGCAAGTCGTCCTTGTGCGGGCCGTGCAGCGTATAGCCCACGATCCGTTCGCGTTCGCGCCAGCCGGCCAACTGAGGCTTCAGCTCGCCCCTTGACGAATGACTTTCGTAAGCGATTTCCACCACTTCGCCCTCCTGGCCCGACAGCCGTCCGTACAAGTCGCCGAACAGCGGCTGGAACTCGGCGACAAACGCGCTGCGCTCCCGGCAAATGACGGCGGCAGCGTCCGACATCATCTCCTCCAGCACCTCCATCACGCCGTCGTCGGGGGCATCCTCCTGCTTCAGCAACACGTTCCTTTGCTTCAAAGCCCGTTCGTAGCGCATCAACGCCTCCAAGTACGAGGGATTATATTGCATGATGACCACGTCCATGAAATGGCGGCGCGACTCGCTGCCGCCCGTTATCAGTTCGGAGTCGGTGGGCGCAATCATGACAAGCGGAATGCGGCCGATGTGTTCCGACAATCGCTTCACATCCTTTCCGTCCACCTTCAACCGCTTGCGCGAGCCGCGCTTCAGGGCGCAACACACTTGCATGGGCACACTGGTTTCGCGCTCGAAATTTCCCTCGAGCAGAAAACAGTCGGCCTCGTGGTGTACGTTCATCCCGTCCTGAGCACTGGCAAAGCCCCGGCAAAAGGCCAGGTAGTGGATAGCATCAAGCACGTTCGACTTGCCCATGCCGTTGCTTCCGACCAGACAATTCACATGGGGCGAAAACTGTAAATCAGCAGCACGGAGATTTCTGTAATTCAGTATAGAAAGACGCTTTAGTATCATATTTCACCGACAAAAGTACGCAGGAATGAGAGCAAACCCCAAAGAAATTGAAAAAAATGAAGGGCGAAATCACTTTCATAAACGAAAAGTTGTAATTTTGCGCTGCAATTTTCGCCGCCCCAGTGCGGCTGTGCCATTCTTTTCCGACAAAAGACCAAACAACAACCTATCAACCTGCCTTCCGGGCAGGCTGCCAAACCACGAAACAAGCATACTGAAAATATGAGCAAACAAACCAACAACCAAGCACTCGACGTGAATGAAACTTTGGCGCGTTCCGAAGCTTTCGTCATCAAGTACAAAAAACAAATCATCACAGCCTGCATCGCAGTGGTAGTAGTGGTGGGCGGCACATTGGCCTACATCTACGGCTACTCCAAGCCCCGCGAAAACAAAGCACAGGAAATGCTGGGCATCGTCATGCAGCAATATGTCATGGCCCAGGACTACGAAAAGGCACTCAAGGGCGAAGGCAAGACCATGGGACTCCTGAAAATTGCCGACCAGTACGGCTCGACCGATGCCGGCAACCTGGCCAAATACGAAGCCGGACTTTGCTACTACCAGACGGGCAAGACCAAGGAAGCCATCAAATACCTTGAAGACTTTGACACCAAAGGCGACAACACCGTTTCAGCACAAGCTCTTTTCGCCCTGGCTAACTGCTATGCCGCCGACAAGCAGGCCGACAAGGCGGTAGAAACTTTCAAGAAGGCCGCCAAGGCTACCGATGTGCCCGCCCTCTGCGCTGAATACCTCTTCCAGGCAGGCATCATCCTCGAAAGCCAGAAGAAAAACGATGAGGCACTGGCCATCTACCAGCAAATCAAGAGCGACTATCCCTCTGCCCCGCTCTGCGTCCAGCAGCAGCAAAACGGCATGATGCTCAGTGCCATGATTGACAAATACATTGAAAAGTTGAGCAAATAATAACACCGTCTTTATTTAGGGGTGTTCTATAAATTAGGCCGAGCTGAGCAGAAGACAGCCGGAATATATGAGTACACTCATGGGGTATTCTTTAAAACCTGATTTACAGAACACCCCTTCATCTTTTCTCACCTTCCTCTCCCCCAACGACCATGTCCACATCCACCTATTCCTACACCGCCGACCAGACACTGCCCATACCCGATGCCAGCGAAATGCGCTTCGGCATCATCGTAACAGAGTGGAACCAGTCCATCACCGACAAACTCCTGGCAGGCACCATCGAGGAACTGGAAAAGAATGGGGTTCCTACGCAAAACATCACCGTCAAGCGCGTGCCTGGCAGTTTTGAACTCATCTATGCCGCCGCCCAACTGGCCAAGTTCGGACACGTGAACGGCATCATCATCCTCGGCTGCGTGATACGAGGCGATACGCCCCACTTCGACTACATCTGCCAAGGCGTCACCCAAGGCATCACCGAGCTGAATGCGCACGGCGACATTCCCGTCATCTTCGGACTCCTCACCGTCAACAATCCCGAGCAGGCTGAAGAAAGAGCCGGGGGCAAATTGGGCAACAAAGGCAACGAATTTGCACTTACGGCTATAAAAATGGTGGACTACGCTTGGAAGTTACAGAAATAAAGTCTACATTTGCACCGCAAAACAGCAATAAGGGCAAATACCAGAGTGGCCAAATGGGGCAGACTGTAAATCTGCTGGCTTACGCCTTCGGTGGTTCGAATCCATCTTTGCCCACACCTAATTTCCAGAAGCTATGTCGTACAAAGCGGCATAGCTTTTTTTGATGCCATTTCCCACGCCGGAAATGCCCCGGCAGCCTTGTCCAGTCCCGGGAAATGCGTATCATTGCACCCTCATTGTGGGGCAGTGGAAAAATCATTGTGAAACACAACCTTCTTACAAGCCAAAAAGATGAACAGAACTACGTTTGAACAGTGGGTGGAACACCACGCCGCAGCGATTTCCCAAATACGCGAAAGCGCACACAGCCTGCACGACAGCGTGAACCAGATGTATGACAAAACGCGCCCCTACGGCTACCACCTTGACATGGTGGCCGACGCGGTGCACCGCTACGGGCACGCCGTATGCGCCTCAGAGGCGGACATCCTGCCGCTCTTCTTCGGGGCTTTCTACCACGACAGCATAGAGGACGCTCGGCTATCGTACAACGACGTGAAACGCACTGCACTGCGGTGGATGGACGATGACGGCGCGCTGACCGCCGCCGAAATTGTCTACGCCCTGACCAACGAAAAAGGACGCACCAGAGCGGAACGCGCTGATGAAAGATACTATCAAGGCATCAGGCAAACGGCCTATGCGCCCTTCGTGAAACTGGCCGACCGGCTGGCAAACATCACCTATTCCTTTTCCCACGCCCATCGGATGAACCTCCACATGAAGGAGGTGTACCACGAGGAATGGCCCCATTTCCTGACGGCCATCACCTCACCGCTGGACGACCCCCGATTTACCCTGCCTCAAGCCATGATCGACGAGGTGATGGCGGTGATGGAGGGGAAAGTATAAGGTTATGAGGGATGAGGTTATAAGGTTATGAGGTTATGAGGTTATAATGTTACTATTAGAAAGGGATACATGTTCCTCCACCCTGTTAGTTACTTTATAACCTTATCCCTCATAACCTTATTTCAGCTTCAACACGTCGCACCAGCGCGTCGTGGGGTTGGGGCTTTTGAAGTCATGCTTCACGGCATCGGCGAAGACCACCGCCTTCCCGCCCTGCACCGTATATTGCTGCGCGCCGACGACGAGGGTTTCCGAGCCATAGAGACGGTTGACGCGGTCCAAAGCCTCGTCGAGAGCCCTCAGCCGGCTGTACCGCTCCGGGGTCATCTCGAAAAGATCGAACTGGATGGGATTGTCCGGTGTCACGTTCAGCACGATGACACCGGCTTTCTTGTAATGAAACCCCGGCCTGAAAATCTGCCGCAGTGCCGCCTTGGCCGCCTGCACCACTGACAGCGTGGCGTTTGTCGGCGTGAGCAGCCGTTCCTCGGCAAAGTTCCAATACTGGGGCAGGTCCTCGCGGAAAGCATTGGTTTGCAGAAAGACACCCACCGTCGAGGCCACCGTTTGCTGTGCCCGCAACTTCTCCGCACACCGGGCGGCGAAGTTGGCCACGTGAGTGCCCAGCGTTTCCACGTCGCACACCATCCCGTTGAAACTGCGGCTGGTGCAGATGCTTTTCTTCTTGGCAAACTCCTCGTTGGGCACGCAGTCGTGGCCGTTAAGCTCGGCCCACGTGCGGTAAACCACCACGTTGCGGAACACCGCCCTCACCCACTCCTCGGGCCGTTCGGCAAAGTCGTAGGCTGTCTTCACGCCCAGCCCCCACAGCTTGGCCGCATATTTCCGGCCGATGCCCCACACCTCCTCCACGGGATAGAGCTGTAAGGCCCGGCGGCGTTTCTCCTCCGTGTCGATAAGGCAGCAATGCCGGTAGCCCGGGAATTTCTTGGCGAAGTGGCTGGCCACCTTGGCCACCGTCTTGTTGGGACCCAGCCCGATGCTCACGGGCATACCCGTCCATTGCCTGATTTTCCGGTGCAGCCTTTCGCCCCACGCCTTATAGTCCGTGCCCTCCATCCCGCGGAAACAGACGAAACACTCGTCAATGGAATACCGGAAATATGCCGGCGCCTCGGCCCGGATGATGGACACCACGCGCGAAGTCATTTCGCCGTAAAGCTCATAGTTGGATGAGAACACGGCAATCTTGGCCTGCGGGAAAAGCTGTCCCAGCCGGAAATAGGGCGTGCCGGCCTTGATGCCCAGTGCCTTGGCCTCGTTGCTCCGCGCCACCACGCAGCCGTCGTTGTTCGACAGCACCACCACGGGTTTTCCCTCCAGATCCGGACGGAAAACCCTTTCGCAACTCACATAGCAGTTGTCGCAATCAATAATGCCGTACATATATATATAAATAGGTGTGTGTACCCTCATCGGGAGCGAATGACACGAATGCCCCGTGATGATTATCCCGTGATGATTATCCCGTGATGATTATCCCGAGATGATTATCCCGAGATGAATTATACAAAAGTCCTGATGAGATGAATGACCACGCCCCACACCTCGAAGTTGTCGCCCGCCTCCACCTTGAACACGGGATAGTCCTTGTTGGCCGGCCTCAGTTCGATGTAGCCCTCCTTCTTGTGGGTCAGGTCAAGGTACTTCATGGTGAACTCGCCGTTCCAGAAAGCCACCACGATAGAACCATCGTGAGGCTCGACGGCGCGGTCAATGATGACGCGGTCGCCGTTCAGTATGCCCGCATCCTTCATGGAATCGCCTTCCACATCGCCATAGAACGATGCTTCGGGATGGTAGATGTAATCGCGGTTGAAATCGAGCGTTTCGTGTTGGTAATCGTCGGCCGGTGAGGGGAAGCCGGCCACCACGGAAGCGTGTTCCAAGGCAAGCCCCGGTTTGAACGCACCTTTTCGTATTTTGATGTTGCTGGTCATGCGTTGTACTGATTATGGGTTATCGGCGCGCTAATTTAGGATTTTTTGTTCACATACTGCCACATAGCATCCTCTCCTCCGAATGGCATTTTGTAAGGCATTCCGTTGCATTTCTGAAAATCATCCACAAAAAACAGGCTTTAATTTAATGATTTATACATTCAGCCAGAGATTTCTCTACTTATGTCAGCAAACAAAACCGAAAGGAACCATTCTCATTGTCCTATTTCAGGAAAGAGAACAGCTGCTTTCCCTTTTCACAGACAGGCTGCTGTGGCTTCCGAGGCAGCCTCATGCATATGCTCATTTTGCCGACCGAACGGCGAAAATAGCAGACAAATGGCTGTCATCGTGGTCCTGTACAGTCTTTTTCAACACAAAATACTAAAAAATGTAATCATCCATACCGCATATCCCGCTTGATTATATACATTTGCAAACGCAAACCAAAAAATTCCTTACTTTTTGATCATTCAAACCTATCGATAATTACAAAAAGACCTGATTGCACACTGGATCACAAAGTCTGCCGATGCTGGCTCCTGCCTTCCGAAAAGCAAACGGTCAACATTACTATTACGAATATCCATTTACAACACAACAAACCACATTCTCCTATGAAACATCCTTTACTTGCCCTGCTCCTGCCGGCTGCCACCTGCCTGCCCCTCGAGCTTCAAGCACAGACCACCGAACTGGTGGCCGACACCGTATGTGTGCCTGTCGGGACACAGAACCACATGTTCATCAAATCCTTCTCTCAGCCCATATTGGACTACTTGGCCAACCATCCGCGCATTGCCATCGAATTTACCTCGTCCGATGCCACCGTGGTGCAGGACGGTGGGGCCTGGTTCAAAGGCAAGAATACGGGAAAAGCCAAGGTCATGCTCACCATTTATCAGGAGTCCACCAAGTTCAAGGATTACCCCGACTACGAAAAGAAACTCGATGAACTGTCCTTCGTGGTGAAAGTGGAGGACCAGGTGCCCGCCACGCTCCCCACCATGCTCACCGACTGGGGACTGGGACGCGCTGAAGTGGCACAGGCCATGACGGACAAGCTGTACGAGGACTTCAATGCTACCTTCGCCATCATGAACCCGGGCATGACGGAGGAGGAACTCTCCTACTACGACATCTATTACACCGACGACTACGAATATCCCTTGGTGTACAATATGTTCAACGAGGAAGGACAGCTCGTCAGCACCTACACGCTCGTGAACAATGCCACACGCCTGGGCTATATGGCCGAAAGCGAAATAACGCAGGCACTCGAACCGCAAGGATATGAACTCCTGGGCTATGACGAAATGGGATGGCCCGTGCTCTACAACGAGGCCACGAAAACACAAGCCTACGGCGGCGTGCTCACCATACAAGGCCAATACTTCAGGATGCTGGGTTTGGAATACTGCGAAGAGAACCCGCTGGGCATCACGCACGGGCAGCTGCCTATGCCCACGGCCACCATCACCAAGCAGAACGGCACGCTCCACATAGACGCTGCCGGACAGGCCGGACAGACGGTGCGCATCTACGGCGCAGGCGGCAAGCTGCTTGACTCGCGTACACTCCACGAGGGCGACAACGCCATCAGCCTCGATACCCACCAGCCCGTCATTGTCAAAATCGGACAGACCATGGGCGTGAAGGTGATGTAATATCCTCAAAACTTCTAACCTAAAATAACCTAAACAACCCTAATCGACATGAAGAAACCTTTCTACACTATCCTCCTGGCCTTGCTGGCCCTGGCTCTGCCGGCACAGGCTGAAGACTGGACTTACGACTTTGAAACATTCGCCACCGACATCAACAGCCAAGGTCCGCGCAAAGCCATCGATGCCACGCTCAACGGCCTGGAATGGCACATGTACGGCGTGCGCAACAATGCGGACGGCGATGACTACCACGACGGCCAAGGCTCCATGCGCATCTATGGCGAAGTGGGCAGCGTGACCAAACCCGGCAACGAAATCACCAACTTCACCCTCATGACTCCCCGCAGCATCGGCACCGTGAGCTTCACCCTCTGCGCCAATGCCTACTGGAGCGCGTATCAAGTGGCATGGATACTCCAGTGCTCCACCGACGGACAGTCCTGGACCACGGTGGGCACTTCCTTCACCGCCACCGAAACGCCGCGCGTCATCGAGCGCACCGTGAACCTCGAAAGCGGCTACATCCGCATCGTCCGCGCCGACTATGACACGTTCGACCTGTCTTCACAATCCTCCTACAGCTACATCACCAACATCGACGACTTCCGCATCACCGATGCCAGCGGCGACCCCGTCGTGTTGCAGGCTTCCGTGGCCGAACTCGACTTCGGCACCCTCATGATGGGCGAAAAATCCACGAAAGAGTTCACCCTCACCTTCTCCGGCGTGGAAACCACGGACCTTCCCCTCATTAGCGTGAGCGGCACCAACGCCTCTGCCTTTACCGTCGAAACCAGATCCGACAACACCCCAGGGCAGCAAACCGTTTCAGTGACCTGCGCCGCCAATCAGCGCGGCGACCTGAAAGCGGCCCTGCAAATCGAATGGTGCAACTACTCCACCTCCGTCATCCTCAGTGCCAAAGCCGAGAAGGACGAGAACATGACCTTTAGCGGCGGCACCGGCACAGCCGAAGACCCCTACCGCATTTCTTGCGCATCGGACATCCTCGAACTGTCCTACAATGTGGAATATGAGAAGAACAATTACAGCGGCACTTACTTCCTCGTAACGAACGATTTCAGCATGAAGGATGCCGCCAACTTCCGCCCCATCGGCAACAACTTCGGACGCGAGGGTGCAGATGCCATCCGTCCCTTCAGCGGCGTGTTCGACGGCGATGGCCACACCATCTCCGACATCTCCATGAATTGGGACGTTTACGGTTTTGCCGGCCTGTTCGGCATCATCTCCAACGCCACCGTCAAGAACCTCACCATCAGCAACAGCTCCTTCTATGCCGGCTACGGTGTGGCAGCCATCGCAGGTGCCGCCCTCAACTCCACCATCTCCGGTTGCCAGACCACGAGCAGCGTATCGGTGAGCGACTATTACTACTATGCTGCCGGCATCTGCGCCGGAGCCCTCGGCGGTACGGTTGAAATCTCCGACTGCTTCAACGCCGCTACTGTCTCCGGCGAATACGGCTATACTGCCGGTATCATCTCGACCAGCAGCTGCAACGAACTGATCATTGCACGCTGCGGCAACAACGGCACAATCAGTGACAACAACTCGAGCGCAGCCGGCATCATCTGCTCCTCGGCCAACACCATCAGCATCAAGGACTGCTACAACTCGGGCGACGTTTTCACCTACAACTACCAGGGCGCAGCCAACACCTTCGCCGCCGGTATCATGGCCACCATCGAAGCTAACTTCAACGGCAGCATCTCCATCGCCAACTGCTACAACCGTGGTGCGTTTGCCGAGGTTTCCATGGCCATGGCTCCCATCTTCCCCTTCTACCTCGTTGACGGACTTGACCTGACCATCAGCAACTGCTACTACGCTTCCGACATCAACACCTATCCCTACGATGAGCTGGACAACAATCCGCTCTGCGAAGTGGAGCCCATGCTCTTCAAGGATATGCGCAACGCTTCCTTCGCCGAAATGCTCAACGGCGGCGCGACGGGTGTTTGGACGCTCAACGACGAGCTGAACGACGGTTGCCCCGTGCCCACCAACCTGCAATATGTGGGCATCCGCCCCATCGGCCTCACGCCTGACGCTCCGGCCATCAACGTGGAGAACGGACGCATCGCCGTTTCGGGTTCTGTGGACAGCCTGCAGGTGTTCGACCTCAATGGCCGCCTCGTTCCCGCCGACCGGCAGCTGACGCAGGGCATCTATGTGGTACGCACCACTGCCCAGGGCCGCACCGCCACGCAGAAGGTGTGCGTAACCCGATAAACCGCCACACCACCGTGCCAGGCAAAACCAGCCTTGACCGGAAAGCGGTTTTTAAGAAAAATTCAGACTGTTAATTCCGAAAATGCAGATTTGGAGTTTCGCGCTCCAATGCCTATATTTGCTTTAGCAAAAGGAAGAGGGCTATATACCAAGCCCCCTTCCTTTTTTTCTGTCCCTGTTTTCGGGGTTACAAGTCCGGGCTTAGTATTTTCTAAGCCTATTCTCGGATTTTTTGGAGCCAGTGTGAAAAATTTCGCACCCAGTGCCGTGATTTCTGCACGGCGAGTAGTAACAACCGGGCCTGGTCCGGAAAATCCGAGCCTTAGGGTCGTGACAAATTTGTCAGGATTTTTCAGGCACAAAGGTTAAAGATGTTAACGTGTCGGCGGATTTGGGCGAAGAGAATGCCGGCTGTGTGTCACGGGCTGACACAGCCGAGGCACGCACCACGTCCACGGTCTGATGGTGCAGAAAAGTGACGGCAGGGACGTGGAAGAAGGGCATAAAATAAGACCGAGAAAGGTCGTTTCCCGGTCCATATCACGTTCAATGTAAGCAATGCGTGGGGCGGCTCGTTGTCAGTCGTCAGCTTCGCCCAATTCATAGTCCAGCAGCACCATCACGAGCACCTGGAGGTCGTCCGTTTCAAACTGGCCCATGCCTTCTTTCTGAGCCTTCTTGGCCAAGTGTTGGGCGATGGCCTCCACGTCGATGTCAACATAGCCGTCTTTGTCCGGCTCAGCGTCGAGAATGTTGCTCTCGGCCAGGTATTCCACCGTGAGGTCAAGGAAGTAATAGAGCAGATCGTCGTCGAGGCGTTCCTGCAACTCCTGCGGCAAGTGCTTGCGGATATAGTCCACGGCCTCAGCATCGTGCTGTGCGTCTTCCAGAAGTTCATCGTCGATTGACATAGCAATGTAGTTTTTAAGTTACTGCAGCGGTCGGCACGCGGCGACTGGCTATGCGGTAGATCGCGGCGTGGCTGACGCAGCAGTGGAGTGAATGAAAAACAACGACAGCCGTTGCAGCATAGCGGTTGTGGGTCGCGACTGCTTGCAGCGGCTGTCGTCGGTGGAAATCTGTGGGAAGCCGGCTTTAGAGCAGGGCTTCGATTTTGGAAACAAATTCGCTCTTGGGTGCTGCGCCGACATGTTTGTCGACCACCTCACCGTTTTTGATGAAGAGCACGGTGGGCACATTGCGGATGCCGAAGCGTGAAGTCAGTTCATCGTTGTCGTCCACGTCGCACTTGCCAATGACGACCTTGCCCTCGTATTCATCGGCCAGTTCGTCGATGATGGGCGAAATTTTCTTGCAAGGTCCGCACCAGGTGGCGGAGAAGTCGATTACGACAGGCGTTCCAGCCTCCAATAATTCCGCATAGTTTGCGTCAGTGATGATTTTTGCCATTGTATTCTTGTTTTAGAGTAATGGATATTGCGTTTCACGGGGCAAAGATAATGCAAGGCGAGCGCAATGGAAAAAGAAAAGCCGTGCAAAGTGAGAGAAAAGAATGGGAAACGAAAGTTTTCCATTCTTTTCCGAACTGCAGCCGGCTTTATTAAAAAGCCACAGGATTTTACTTTTCCATTGCCGAGCTGCCACCTATTTTATCTAAAAATCAGCTTCTTGTTTCCTTCTCTTTGAAAATAAAGGTGAAGAACACGAGAACGATGAAAGCGTAGGCGGCAAAGATGAACCAGCACGTGCGCCAGCCTTCCAGCTGTTGGGCTTCGGGAACGAAATAGACGAAATGGTTCACCACTTCCTGGGCGGCGATGGTACCGATGGAAGCACCGAAACCATTGGTCATAATCATGAACAATCCCTGCGCACTGCTCCGGATTTCGGGCTGCGTATGCCGGTCAACGAACAAGGCTCCCGAGATGTTGAAAAAGTCGAAAGCCACGCCGTAAACTATCATCGAGAGCACGAACATCCACACGCCGGGTCCCGGGTCGCCCAGACCGAAGAGGCCGAAGCGCAACACCCACGCCAACATGGAAATCATCATGACGCGCTTGATGCCGAAATGCTTCAGACAGAAGGGAATGAGCAGGATGCAGAGAGTCTCGCTCATCTGCGAAAGGGAAATGAGGGCGTTGGCGTTGTTCGCACCGAAGGTGCCGGCATATTCGGGAATATCCCGGAAACCGGAGATGAAGGGGTTAGCATAACCATTGGTGATTTGCAGGCTTACGCCGAGCAACATGGAGAAGATGAAGAACACCGCCATGCGCCGCTGCTTGAACAGCCTGAAAGCATCGAGGCCAAGCGAATCAGCTACTGACTTGCGTCCGGCACTTTTGCTGACGGGACACGGGGGGAGTGTCTGGGCATAGACCGCCAGCACCAGGCTCAGGCCGCCGGACAATGCGAGCTGGTAAGGATTATCCTGAAATCCGAGGAAGTTGACAGCCAGCATGGTACAGATGAAACCGACCGTGCCGAACACGCGGATGGGCGGGAACGCCTTTACAGTGTCCAGACCGGCCTGTGTCAGCCCGCAGAAGGCCACCGAATTGCTCAGCGCGATGGTAGGCATATAGAAGGCCACGCTCAGCGTGTACAGGCTGAAAAGCGGAGCCAGCTCCACCGCCTCGCCGGCACGGAGGGCATAAGCGGCGGCAGCAAGCATGAAGCCGCCAGCCAGCAGGTGGCACAGGCCGAGCAACCGCTGCCCGGGTATCCAGCGGTCGGCAATGATGCCTATCAGGCCGGGCATGAAGAGAGAAACTATACCTTGTATGGCGTAGAACCAACCGATGTGAGGTCCCAGGCCGTGCGAAGCCAGATAGGCTCCCATCGAGGTGAGGTAAGCTCCCCACACGGCAAACTCCAGAAAATTCATCGCCGTGAGGCGCGTTTTCAGAACAAAACAATTCATGGTTTATCAGATTTGTAAAAAAGTTTATTTCAATTCGTCGAGCGCGGCGCGCAGCTGGCCGGCTCCCATCTGCTCCACAAAGAGGGTGCGCACCACGGTGGCCGTATCCGCCACATAAACGCGGGGTATGTAGGCTGTGGCAAAAAGGTTATACACCGCTCTGTCAGGCTGTGCGGAATAAGGAAGCGTCAGACTGTTTTCCTGCCAATAAGACGCCACCTCTTCGGCCGGTTGCTGCCGACTGATGCAGAGAAAGCAAACACTGTCGCCCCTTTCTGCATATACCTGCTGCAACTCGGCCAGCTCGCGCCGGCAGTCGGGACAGGAGGTGTGAAAAAAAACGATGACGCTCTGCCTGCCCCAGCATTGGGAATTGCCGGCTGGGGTTCCGTCAGACAGCTGCACGCTGAAGGCGGGCAACTGCTGCCCCACCCTGACCACATCACCACGGCCATCTGCTGGCTCGGCATCGGGCGCATCTTCCGAAACGCAGGCCGAAAAGCAGAGGAGCACACCTATTATATATAAGAAGGAAACAGGTCGCATCAGCAAAGGATTGAGGTTAAGGGATATAAACACCCGTTAAAAACTCGGGCAAAGATAGTGCAAGGTGAGAGAAGAAAAAAAACGAAACGCCAGTTTTGTTTTTTCTCTTCCGAGCCGCAGCCTATCTTATTCAAAGATAGTGCAAGGCGAGTGCAAAGCAAAATGCAAAGCCAACGGATTTACATTTTGTTTGCCGAGCCGCAGCCTGTCTTATCGAAAAATACAAACAGCCAAGGCTTATCTTCATGCACACACTCTTTTTTTCAAAAAAAACTACATTTCACCTTAAAAAAGACGTTACAAAACACATTCCTTTGCGTTTACCTTATAAACAAAACCTACGCACAATGGCAAAACCGGCCGAAACAAATGCACTGCCGGAGGTTTTCAGACGGATGCGCCAGGGTTTGCAACAGATGGCCCGCCTCATCACAGGCAACAAGGAAGACGCGGAAGACGCTTTGCAAGATGCCTTTGTACGGCTGTGGGTGAAATACCCGGAAGTGCCACCCGACGTTGCACCGGCACTGATGACCACCACCGTCCGCAACCTGAGCATTGACCGGGTGCGACGACGACAGGCGGAACAATCGGTGCCCATTGATGAAACGCGAGACACCATTGCCGACAACGCGGCTGAAATGCAAGCTGCCGCCGATGAGAAATACCAGCAGGTGGAACGCATCATCCGGGAAAAGCTCACGCCCCTCCAGCAGGACATCATGAAAATGCGCGACTGCGACGGCTGCACTTACGAGCAAATTGCCAGCCACTTCTGTATGCAGCAGGCTGCCGTAAGGATGCAACTCTCAAGAGCACGCCAAACCGTGCGCAACACATGGCGCACACAAAACCAATCCTCATGAAACTTATCCACCCCACTCACCTGACCCTGCAAAAGGCCGAACGGCTGACGGAGCGTTTCTTTGAAGCGCAGACCACGGAAGCCGAAGAGGAATGGCTGAAACGCTTCGCCGTTTCGCCAGCAGGAACCGCGCCCCGCTTCGACGAACTGCGCGCCGTGCTGGGACTGGCTGCCTACGCGAGCCGCAGCCGGACGACGCCACGCCGCAGCCGCACGCTGCAACTGCGTAGGCTGACCCTGCGCTATGCAGCTGCCGCAGCCTGCTGTCTGCTGATGGGAGGTGCAGCCATTTTTACCTATTCGTACCGGCAGCAGAACCAATGTCTGGCTTACATCAACGGCGTACGGACCACCGATACAGAAAGGGTGATGGCGGCCATGCACCAAACGGTAGCCGACATGGCGGCACCCACCGGCACCTGCGGCTTTGAACAGCAACTGGGCGATATGTTGCGCACGCCGTTAGAAGAATAGCTTCCCGGCGACACGACCCCGGCACCGTACCATCTCTCCTACACTTCACGACAAAGTCTGATTACCCGACTCCCCCTCTTTTTCCCATCCCCACGGCACTATGAAACATCGTTTTATCCTTTGGTTATTGGCATGGCTCCTCGCACTGCCGCTCTGCGCACAGACGGGGCTGCACATTGCCTCTGTATTCAACGGGCAATACCGCCAACGCAAAGACGCCACGGAGGTCTTGCTGAAAGGCAAGAAGATCAGCCAGTACAAGCTCTCGCTATTCCGCAGCCTGACGCTCACTCCCTCGAACGCAGAGCGCGACCGGATAGAACAGCTGGTACAGGCCGATGCCCGGCAGGCCATCGACAAGGAGGTTTCCCTGCGCGGAGGCCATCTGTATTACGGATTTTACCAGCTGAAGCCGCAAGGCAAGACGCGGCGATACATCTTCTACCGCAACAATGCCCTCCATCCCTCCAAAGCCGGCGACAACAAGACGCTGACCATCATCTACATGGAAGGCACGGCCACCATTGAAGAACTGCAAAAAATTTTCTCATAACCACATAACTTCTTTTTCTATGAAACATTTCCTCCTTTCCCTCGTCATGGGGCTGGTGCCGCTGACGGGACTGGCCGAAGACCGGTGTCTGAACGACACGGTGGTGAAAGTGCTCCACCCAGACAGCGTGCTGATTACGACCGGCGACTCGCTCACACAAGTACAGGTGTACGGACGCTCGGACGACAACGCCTACAAGTTCAACTATACCATCGGCAACTCGCCCGATGCCCTGACTTCCGTGAAGGAGCACGCGAGTAACTGGGACTTTGCCCTACCCTTCCAGCCTTCGCACAAGAAAAGCTCGGCGCAGTACACGCTCCGCAGCCTCATCTGCTCCCTGGGCTACAGCATTCCGCTTCAGGAGGTGCCCGAAACGGAACACTTCAGCTGCTGGAACATCAGTATGGAACTGCTGCAGGTGCATTCGCTGCTGCCCGGCAAGAAGGACTCCTGGAGCATCGGCTTTGCTTACAACGCCAACCTGATGAAGCAGCACAAGGGGAACCTTTGGTTCAAGGATGAAGGCCGACTGAGCATAATGCAGTTTCCCGACGGGACACGCAAGCGGAAGTCCCTGCTCATTGACACGTACTTCAGCTTTCCCCTCACCTACGGCCACGCCTTTGGCAATAACTGGATACACCTGTCGGCCATCCCTGAACTGCACATCAAACCCTTCGTCCGGAACAAGTTCAAGGCGGACAACCGCGAGTACGAACACAAACTGAAACATTTTGACCGCAATGTGTTCGGCATGAGCTTCCGCGCCGATTTCCATTTCAGCGACATCATCGGCATCTATGTCAAGTACACGCCGACCTACCTCTTCAAAAAGGACCAAGGCCCCCGCTTCCAGCTGCTCACCTTCGGTCTGACCATTTAACCCTTCAAACTCCTCATCATGAAACGATATACAATGTTTATCCTCGCCGGCCTCCTGAGCCTCACGGGCCGGCTGCAAGCCTCCACGGTCAACGATACCATCGTGGATGTCAAGTCTGTCAAAGAAGTGGTGCTCGAAGACGACGGCGAAACGGTTACCCTCTACGTCAAAGGCAAAGAGGCCGACAGTACCTTCCTGTTTGTTTACTCCGGCTTCCGCCCGCGCATAGCCACACACATGGAAGAAATCAAGAAAAAAGGGGCGCAGACTTCAGCAGGTATGCGGGTGGGCAAGAAGAAATTCTGTACCAAAGCCATGAAATGGGGCTTCGGCGGCATTAACCTGGGATTTGTCAATGCCGTAGATGCTCCCGGCAATGTGGACATTGACATGGCATCGTCGGTGGAGATGACTTTCGAACCGCTCAACTACCGTTGGTACAACCGCCGCCAGACGCAGTACTTCTCCATCGGCATGAGTTTCGGTTGGCGTAACTTCCGCATGACGGGCCACAGCCGTTTCCTGAAGGACGACAACGGCATCCTCACCACAACGGGCTACCCCGACAACGCTTCCAAGACGGAGTTCTCGCGCATCAAGCTCTTCAGCCTCGGCATCCCCTTCCGCTACACTTTCAAGATGGACAGAAACTGGAAGATGGACCTTTCGGCCATCCTGAACTTCAACACGTATGCCTCGGTGAAGACGCGCTACGAACTGACGGACGACTCGTTCTACCCTAACCGGACCGTAACGCACAAGGTCAAGGAAATGACGAAAGACCTGCACCAAAAACCGGTATCGGTGGACTTCATGGCGCAAGTACACTGGAAGTGGCTCGGCGTATATGCCAAATATTCGCCCTGCAAGGTGCTGAACCCTGACTGGGGGCCGGACTTCACGCCAGTATCAGTGGGCATATCCCTGTTTTACTAAGTGATAAGCGGCGTTTTACGTGCAATTTCTTTTCATATTATTCCAAAGGCAGATTTGCATTTTCTTTGCCGAGCCGCAGCCTATCTTATTCAAAGATAGTGCAAGGCGAGTGCAAAGCAAAATGCAAAGCGTAGGGGATTTGCATTTTCTTTGCCAAGCCGCAGCCTATCTTATGCAAAATGTGTACTTTTGGGCGGGAACTGTTTCCCGCCCTTTTTATCTTACACATGAAGAACGAAGAACTCACCATCGCCTATGCCTTGCTTTCTTTTGAAGAACTACCGGCCGACGAGCAGGCATTGGTGAAACTGGCCAAAGAGGCCACCCAAACCAGCTACGCCCCTTATTCCCATTTCCACGTAGGTGCCGCGCTGCAACTGGAGGGCAACGTCCGGATAGCAGGCAGCAATCAGGAAAACGCGGCCTTCGGTGCCGGCACCTGCGCCGAACGCTCCGCCCTTTTCTATGCGCATTCCAGCCACCCGGAAGCGGCAGTGGAAGCCATCGCCATCGCTGCACGCGGCACGAACGGCGAACTGACGGACTGTCCCATATCGCCCTGCGGCATTTGCCGGCAAGCCTTGCTCGAAGCGCAGAACCGCGCGGGAAAACCTATTCGCGTGTTGCTCTGCGGCAGGCGGCACATCATCCGCCTCACGGGCATAGAAAACCTGCTGCCCTTTGCGTTCAACGAAATCGTGTGAGAGCAATTTATAATTTACAATTTATAATGAAGGATACGCCAATGGTTGCGGCGGTTTATTGTCCTGCACAACGGTCGCCAGACCTAATTATAAATAATAAATTGTAAATTATTCCTTGCACTATCTTTTCATAATATAGGCGGCGGCTCGGAAGAAGAAAAACAAAACTTTCAGCTTTGTTTTTCATTCTTCTCTCGCCTTGCACTATCTTTGCCCGGCCTATCGGTCAACGATAAGCCACCTTTTTCAACAATCAATCATTTTGTTGCCTCATTATGACCGAAAAACGCAGTTTTGTAACGATTGCCAACCTGTCGAGGGAGAAATTGCTCTACCTCATCAGCATGGCCCAGGAATTTGAAAAACGCCCCAACCGAAAGATATTGGACGGCCGCGTGGTGGCCACCCTTTTCTTTGAACCTTCCACCCGTACACGCCTCTCCTTTGAAACAGCCGCCAACCGCCTCGGTGCCAGGGTCATCGGATTTACCGACCCCAAGGTGACCAGTTCCACGAAGGGAGAAACGCTCAAGGACACCATCATGATGGTGAGCAACTATGCCGATGTCATCGTGATGCGCCACTACCTGGAAGGTGCAGCTCGCTACGCCAGCGAAGTGTCGCCCGTGCCCGTGGTCAACGCCGGCGACGGCGCCAACCAGCACCCCTCGCAAACCATGCTCGACCTTTACAGCATCTACAAGACGCAAGGCACGCTCGACAACCTGAACATCTACCTCGTAGGCGACTTGAAATACGGTCGCACCGTACACTCGTTGCTCATGGCCATGCGCCACTTCAACCCCACCTTCCACTTTATCGCACCCAAAGAACTTGCCATGCCCGAAGAGTACAAACTGTATTGTCGAGAGCATGGCATTCGTTTTGAGGAACACGAAGACTTCAACGCCGACGTGATTGCCGGCGCCGACATCCTCTACATGACCCGTGTGCAACGCGAACGCTTCACGGACCTCATGGAGTACGAACGCGTGAAGGACGTGTACATCCTGCGCGCCAATATGCTGCACAAGGCGAAGGACAACATGAAAATACTCCACCCGCTGCCCCGCGTGAACGAGATAGCCTACGACGTGGACAACGACCCGCACGCTTACTACTTCGAGCAGGCTCGCAACGGACTGTATGCCCGGCAGGCCATCATCAGCGACGTGCTCGGCATCACGCTCGACGAAGTAAAACAATAACCTCCCCCTCCCTCTTATTCCTTTTATAATATATGAGCTTACTCTAAAAAGTCGGCAAGCCGGCCTATGATTAATATTATATTTGTTTATCACTATATCGTTCTTTGACATTTTGCAATCTGGAAAAATGCT
>SFQP01000082.1 GCA_004562975.1 bacterium | reverse complement strand
CGTGAAGGTGGCGCAGGCTGCTGTCGACCTGGCCCGGCTCAACCTCTCGTACACCGTCATCGTGGCCACGGCCGATGGCGTAACCGGACGCAAGGACATTCATGTGGGGCAGCTCGTCAATCCCGGACAGACATTGGTGGAGATAGTGGACAACGCCGACCTTTGGGTCGTGGCCAACTATCGCGAAACGCAGTTGCAGCATATCGCCCCTGGTGCCAAGGTCTCCGTGGCGGTCGATGCCCTGCCCGACGTGACTTTCGAGGGCGAGGTAGAGCGCATCAGCGATGCCACCGGCAATTTTGTCAAGGTAGAGCAGCGCGTTCCCGTGCGCATCCGCCTCTTGCCGAATGCGCTGACCAAGAAGCTCCGCGCCGGCATGAACGCGGAGTGCGAAGTGAAGTTTTAGCTCCTCAGAAAAAAGCTATAGTAATCTATAGCAATCTAAGTTATCTATCGAAATCTATAGCCATCTATCGCAATCAAGCCTCCCCACATCAAACAACTATGTCAAATAGCCATACCCCTTCCCATGCGGCGGGGCCTACTGCGCCGCCGCCTTTTGCCATGCCCATGTACCGCGACTTCGTGCCCCGCGCCGTCCGTCCGTGGATTTATGTGCTGTTGGCCTTCTGCTTCCAGTTTTCCAATGGAGTGTATCTCGGAGCGATGAACCAGATGATAGGGCAGAACGCCTGGATGCGCGAGGACGTGCTCATGTGCCTCTATGCCACGCTCATCGGCATGGCCATCTACTTCCCCGTGCTGTTCCGCATGAAGTTCCATTTCTCCAACAAGTTCCTGCTCTGCACTTCCGCCGCCGTCATCATCGGCTGCAACCTCCTGGTCCTCTTGCCCCTGCCGCGCCCCTTGGTGTGGGCCGTCTGCGTGGTATGCGGCATGGCCAAGATACAGGGCACGTTCGAGTGCATGTCCAACATCCAGCTATGGATGACCCCCAAGCGCGACTTTGCCGTATTCTTCCCCCTGCTCCACATCGTGCTGCTCACCTCCATAGAGTTCTCCGCCTATTTGGCGGCGGAGCTCGCCTTCCTGTACCATTGGACCCTCATGCACTGGTTCATTTCCGGCCTCATGCTCTTCGTGTTGGCCGTACAGTGCCTGCTTACCCGTCCTTTCCACGCCATGCCCCAGATAGTGCCGCTCAAAGGCATCGACTGGTTCGGCGCGTTGCTTTGGACCGTGTTGTGCCTGCAGGTGGCCTATGTGCTCAACTATGGCGACTGGCTCGACTGGTGGCATTCGGCCCATCTTCGCCTCGTTTGCGGCACCTCGCTCATCACCCTGGCCGTCTGCCTGCAACGTATGTGGTACCATCCGCAGCCCTATTTCGAGCCCGCCATCTGGAGCTACCGCCACATGGTGCCCATCGTGCTGCTCATCGGTGTGGTCGAAGCCCTCTTCTCGTGCGAGCACGTGTTGGAGATGGTCTATTATGAAGAAGTGATGCACTATGCCGACCACGTCTACGAGCGGCTCAACCAATGGTCCTTGCCCGGCGTGTGGGCCGGTTGCCTCTTCTCGTTGGGCTGGCTCAAGCTCATGCGTTGGAATGTGTACAAACTCATTGCCGTCGGGCTGTGTTTCTTTTCGCTCTATGCGGCAGGTTTCTACTTCCAGGTAGATGCCGCATTGAATATCGAAGCCCTGCGCCTGCCTTTGGTGTTCCGTGGTTTCTCCTACGCCGTGCTGTGCATCTCCTTCATGTGGGCATTGCACGCCATCATGTCTTTCCAGCACTTCTTCCAGGCCCTGAGCATCTTCAATATGCTCCACATGTTTGTGGGCGGACTCATCGGTGCTGCGCTGCACGCCCGTGGACTGAACTATTACGTGGGCGACGGTTTCGCGCGTTACGGCGACTGGCTCACGGAAGTCCGCCTGTCGCGTTCGCCCATCGATTTTGCCGCCTTTATGGAGCAGTTTGTGGAAAACATGTTGGCGCAGAGTGTCAAGACGCTGTTCGGCTGGACGCTCTACGGCGCGCTGTTCTTCGCGCTCCTGATGCTTTTGTGGGACATCCCCGGCGTGCGTAGCCGCGTGAAGCGGATGCAGACCTGGCCCCGCGTGGGGTTGCAGGTCATGAACGGTTTCCGCCGGCAGCAACGGCTGCACAGGCTCCGTGCGCGGCGAAGGGAGATGCGGTTGCGCTGAAACCCGGTTATCAGGTTATGAGGGATTAGGTTATGAGGTTATAATATTACTATTTGAGAGGATAGTATTGAAGCGTTACAGCAGTTACTTTATAACCTCATAACCTGGGAGCGAAGCGACCCTAACCTCATAACCTAATCCCTCATAACCTCATCCACCGTATCTTGCACCTCTTCAGCCCGTACGTCAACGCCGCCGAGGTGGCGAAGGACAAGGGAAAGACCACCCAGGGAGTCCAGGCGTGGATGCCGCAAGTATGGCGCAGCAAGGTGGCGAAGGCGGCCGGTGTCAGGCCACAAAGCAGGTAGAACACCAGACTGTTGCGTCCCACGAACGTGATGGTGCGGTGCGGACGGCTGAAGCGTCGGATACAGGCAATGGCCACGGGGAAGCTCGCCACGTTGAAAACCATGAAAACCCATGGGGTGGGGTACAGCGCGTACACACCCGCTATGAAGCCGTAGAGCACCGTCAGCACCACGCGGTGGCGGCGAATCAGCCGGTTAGCCTGCGCTTCGTGCATGAAGTAGCAGCCGCCCAGTGCGAAATAGAGCGTAAACTCCAGGCCGTCTGTCCACCGCCAGGGAAAATCGCTCAGCCCCGGCCGCCAGAAGCCCAGCAGGAAGAAAGGCACAACCACGAGCACGTGCCACCCGCGTCCGGGCTTCTTCATCGCAAACAGCAGCGCGAAGAACAACTGCGCCACGGCCAATGCCGAGGTGAACCAAAACGTCATGCCGCCCAGCACATTGTAGCAGAACACGTCCCACTGCGGCTCCGTGTGGTTGAACCACATCTTCGGCACGAAGAGCGCGGTCGCGAACACCGTGCTCGGCCATACCAGCCGCTCCAATATGCGGCGCACATCCGTCCGCAGTGAAAGCCGGCACGTGTTCTCTGCCGCGTGATTTTGGTAAAAGAGATAGCCGCTCACCACCACGAACACATTGATGGTCACGTAAATCAGCCCCATCAGCCGTTCGTCGAACAGCTGGCAGTAAACGTAGGCGTGAAAAAGGTAAATAACCAACATACACACCGCCCGTGTCGCGTCAATCCAGTCTTTCATATATCGGGATGCCTTATTTCAGCGTGTAATACGGGTTCCGTTCCGTGCCCTTCCGCACCAGCTTGTCCGTTTCCACCAATTGTTTCAGCAGCCGGCAGACCGTTTTCCGGCTCAGTCCCGTAAGGCGTTGCAGCGTGGCGCGGGTGAAGACCGTTTCGTTGGTTTCCTCCAGGTGCTGGGCAATCATTTCCAGCAGCTTCTCGTCCGTCGGCACCAGGGTCGTCTTTTCCAGTTTGCGGTGGCGGTGGAAGCTGCACTTTTGCAGTTGGTTGACGATGGAGCGTTCCGCCTTGAACGTCACGCGGCCAATCTTTATGTCATTCCTCAGCCGCTCGTCCGGGTCGGTAATCTTGCGGTTTTTCAGGGCAATGCCCAGCACGCCCAGGCCGTCAAGGTGGACACTGTGTCCCATGCTCAGGTGGTTGACCGACACGTTGGCCAGTGCGTCGAGCACGGCTTTCACGTCCGAGGAGGTGATGCACGACATCTTCTCAATCTCCCCGATCAGCGTCTTCGTGTTGATGGTGCGCGGATTGGCCACCACAGCATAGTAGCGAGGTTCCTCTTTGTTTTGCATTACCAATGGCGACAGCAGTCGCAGTTTGTAATCAATCGTTCCCATAACAATTTGTTTTTAAAGGTGAATGAATAGTGTGAAAAGCCGGATTTATCAGTGTTTCCCTGCAAGGGTACAACTGTTTCCCTGCAAGGGTACAACTGTTTCTCAGTAAGGGTACAACTGTTTCCCTGTAAGGGTACACCGGCAAAGCCTATGGCAAAATTACGAAAAGCCGGTGTAAAAACAAGCCGGGCCGGGCTTTGAATTACTTCTTGCGGTTTCGGCGTGGATGACAGCCGCTCGTGTACAGAGATTTCGTACGGCAGTTTGCTTGTTCGTGTCGAGGTTTGCTATCGGTGTCGCCGGGCCAGTTCCTCCTCCAGGTCCTTCAGCGAAACGCCCATCTGTTCGCAGAGAACGGTGAGGTGGTACAGCAGGTCGGCGGCTTCGTAAGTGAAGCGGCGGCGGTTGCCGTCGACGGCTTCCACCACGCTCTCCACCGCCTCTTCGCCCACCTTCTGGGCAATCGCCTTCACGCCTTTGATGAACAGGCGGGTGGTGTAAGAGCCTTCGGGCATCTCGGTGTGGCGTTGGCGCACGATGTCGAAGAGGCGGCGCACGAAGCCTTCCTCCTCGGGGGTGTCGAAACAGGCCGTTGTGCCCCGGTGGCACGTAGGGCCGTGCGGGATGACGCGGAGCAGCAGCGTGTCGGCATCGCAGTCAACGTGGCTGTCCACCACTTGCAGGTAATGGCCGGAGGTTTCACCCTTCGTCCACAGCTTTTGGCGGGTGCGGCTGAAGAAGGTAACGCGGCCTTCGTTTTGCGTTTTGTTAAACGCTTCTTCGTTCATGTAGCCGAGCATGAGCACCTTCAGGGTGGTGGCATCTTGGATAACGACAGGCAGCAGGCCGTCGGCGCATTTGCTGAGATTGAAATCGGAAAAGAGCATCTTCTGTATGGTTATATAGCTTTGGCACATTTCGCTCCCGGAGTGAGGAAGGTGCCTTCTCTTTTTTAACATTCTTCGTTCCTTACATTCGTTGTGCATTTACATCCTCACCGGCACGCCGTGTGCAGCGAGTGCTTCCTTCACTTCTCTGATAGACACTTCGCCGTAGTGGAAAATGCCGGCGGCCAAGGCTGCATCGGCGTGTCCTGCGGTGAGCACGTCGACGATGTGGTCCACGGAGCCCGCTCCGCCGCTGGCAATCACCGGGATGCGGAGGGAAGCCGTGAAGCGTGCGAAGAGATCGAGCGGATAACCTTGGCGTGTGCCGTCGTGGTTCATGGAAGTGAGGAGGATTTCACCCGCTCCGCGCTCCTGCACCTCGTGCGCCCAACTGAAGAGTTCGATGCCCGTGGCGCGTGAGCCGCCGTGTGTCGTGATGAGCCATTCCCCCTCCTCGTTCTGTCGAGCGTCGATGGCCACCACCACGAACTGGCTGCCGTAGCGGTTCGCTATTTCGCCGATGAGTTCGGGGCGTTGCACCGCCGCGCTGTTGATACTGATTTTGTCCGCTCCCGCATCCAGTAGCCTCGAAGCGTCGTCAAGGCTGCCGATGCCGCCGCCGACGGTGAAGGGAATGTGGATGCCATCGGCAATGCGTTCCACCAGGCGAGTGAATGTGTTGCGTCCCTCCCGGCTCGCGCTGATGTCGAGGTACACCAGTTCGTCCGCGCCGCACCGGGCATAGTGTTGCCCCAGTTCCACGGCATCACCCACGTCGGCGAGTTGTTCAAAGTGAATGCCTTTGACGGTGCGCCCGTCTTTTACATCCAGGCAAGGTATGATTCGTTTTGACAGCATGGGATAAGCATATTTCCGGGTATTCTTTTCTTCCTATATCTCTGTTCAATCACAGAAATCTCTGTTCAATTCAATCACAGAACGCGGCCATTTCTTCCAGCTTTATGCGTCCCTCGTAGAGAGCCTTGCCTACGATGACGCGCGGCAGCCCCAGTGCGTGGAGCTGCTCGATGTCAGCCATGGAAGCGATGCCGCCCGAAACACAGAACGTCACTTGGGGAAACGCATTTTGCAGCCGTGTGTAGAGTTCGGTGGACGGTCCTTGCAGCATGCCGTCGCGTGAGATGTCCGTGCAGATGGCCCGTATCCTCCAACCATCCCCCGACCGACACTTTCCCCTCGCGCACGTCAGCCCCCAGCACCATGCGCTCCGGGCCATAGCGCAGCAGCCATTCGGCAAATACCTCCGGGTTACGGGCCGCCAGACTGCCCACCACTGCATACGAAGCACCGGCGTTGAAAGCGTCGCGCAGCGCGGTGTCCGTCTTTAGGCCGCCGCCCCATTCCAGTTCCGCCCCATCCACCATGGCCATCTTTTCCAGTGTGCGCAGGTTGCAGGGTGCCGAAGCCTTGGCCCCGTCCAGGTCCACCACGTGAACGCGCCGCAGCCCGTGGTCCACGAAGCGGCGCACCATGTCTGCGGGGTCGGCATCGTAAACGGTGGAGCGGGCATAGTCGCCCTGCGAAAGCCGCACGCAGCGTCCTTCT
>SFQP01000081.1 GCA_004562975.1 bacterium | reverse complement strand
CTTGACCTGCGCTCTGTCAACAAGCTTGACCGCATAGCCTATCTGCCACGCATAGATGCCAGCAACGGCACCTTGCTCAATGGTAGCGTTTCTTACAGCGTCGACCGTCAGAACTGGAGCGCACCCGTAGTCTTCACCTGGGCACAGGATGCCACCGAGAAAACCTTCAGCTTCGAGGGTAATCCCCAAGCACGTTATGTGAAAATCCACATTGACAAGGCCGTAGGCAACTTCGGCTCCGGATTAGAGATGTACGTGTTCAAGGTGGCTGGTTCAGAAAGCTTCATCCAGGGCGACATCAACAAGGACAAGCGCATTGACGAGAACGACCTCACTTCTTACATGAACTATACCGGTCTGCGTAAGGGCGATGGTGACTTTGACTATGTGAAAGTTGGCGACATCAATCAGAATGGCCTGATCGATGCCTACGACATCTCTTGTGTTACAACCGAACTTGATGGCGGCGTGAGCAACGCCAACGACAAGGTGGCCGGCTCCCTCCTGCTCACCCCCAACCGCAAGACTTATGCGGCCGGCGACATGGTAGAGGTTACCGTCAGCGGTAAGGGTCTGCACTACGTCAACGGTCTCAGCTTCGCTTTGCCGTATAGTACCGATGAACTTGAATATGTTGGCACCGAACTCATTGATACGAAGGAAATGGTGAACCTCACCTACGACCGTCTGCACACCAACGGCCAGAAGGCTCTCTATCCCACCTTTGTCAACCGGGGCAACAAAGTTCTTCTCGAAGAGGGCGACCACAACCTCTTCGTTATCAAGTTCCGCGCCAAGAAAGCCGGCAAGTATAACTTGAAGGCCATCGACGGCATTCTGGTTGACCGCAACCTGGGTGTTGCATCATTCTAAGAAAACAAGTTTTGGTTTTTTCATTTACCCTACGACCGGGGCCGCACTTCTTTTCTGCGGCCTCGGTCATTGCATTTGCCCCCGACATCACACCTGCCTGCAAAAAATATCCCCTGCTCGCGACACAAGCAGAGGTAAGGGGATAAAAAACAGGCACGGGCGTTTCACAACGACCGTACCCCACCATTAAAAACATTTACCATAATTTGGTGGCGAAAATAAGGCTTATTTCCGGACTGCCCAAATTTTCGGATAAAATATGCTCCCTCTACCCTACGTTTTTCCTTTTTCCGCTGTTCGGGACTTACCATCCCGGCATGGGACGAGGTGTTTGCCTGAGTGTTCCCCAGAGTGTTTGCCGATACCAGCCTCTGCTCTTCTTCTTTCAGAACAGTAGACCCCACAGCAGGTAGAGGTTCAAGCCTGTTACCAAAATGGCCAAGGCATACAGCAGTGCGGTGGTGAAACGACTGTTGGCGTGTGTGCCCATAATCCGCTGGGAAGAGGTGAGGCGCACTTGGGTGAACATGGTCAGCGGCAGTTGCAGACTGAGCACGGCTTGAGAGATAATAAGTCCCTTGAAAGCATCACCCACAAAGAGCAGAATGACAAATGCGCCCACAAAGGACAGCAGGATGCCGGCCCGTGAATGCACGTCCTTCACATCGTAAGGCTCATCGTAGATGCCGGCAAAAATGGAACCGGCTGCCATTCCGCTGGTGACGGTACTGGAGATGCCGGCCAAGAGCAGGGCAATGGCAAACACGACGGCAGCACCATTGCCAAGCAAGGGAGCCAGCAGGTGGCCGGCTTCGGGCAGTTCTTCCACCACTTTTCCCTGTGCAAAGAAGGTGTCAGCGGCCAGTACAATCATGGCCGAATTGATGGCCCATCCGATGGTCATGGCCAAAAGTGTATCATAGAATTCGTACTTCAGGGCATGGTTGATTTCCTTTTCGCCCGCCAGGTTGACTTGGCGGCTCTGGATTACCTCCGAGTGGAGAAAAAGGTTGTGGGGCATGACCACGGCTCCGAGTACGCTCATGACTACCAGCATACTGCCTTCGGGCAAAGAGGGGACAACCGCTGAGGCAGCGACTTGCGCCCAATGGGTGTCGGTCAGCGTGAGTTCGTAAAGGAAGGAGAAACCAATGAGGGACACAAAGGCGATGATACCTTTCTCCACCCGGCTGTAGGAATTGGAGAAGAGCAGAAACAGGCAGAGCAGTGCGGAAACGGCTGCACCGACCACGAGGGGAATGCCGAAGAGCATCTGCAAGGCGATGGCAGCACCCAGAATTTCGGCCAACGAGGTAGAGACGGAGGCGGCCATGGCACTCCACAACACGGGACGGCTCTGCCAACGGGGCAAATAGCGCGTGGCGGCTTCGGAAAGGCAGAGGCCGGTAACGATGCCCAAGTGTGCCACGTTGTGTTGCAGCACGATGAGCATGAGGGTGGAGAGGGTTACGACCCACAGCAGGGCATAGCCGAAAGTGGAGCCGGCTGCAAAATTAGAAGCCCAGTTGCCGGGATCGATAAAGCCTACGGTGACGAGGAGGCCGGGGCCTATGTTGCGCAGGATGTCAAGTCCGCCACTGAGGGACCCTTCGCGCATCCGCCAATGTTTCCGCCAATGTGCGGCAATTTTTCTCAGCATAAGGAAACAGGATAGTGTATCAAAATAAGCCTGGAAAGCCCTTCGGCTCTCCAGGCTTTGATGTCATTTGTGAGGATGACCCTTTCATGTCCGGGTCTGTCCGGAAGCTACGATTAGTAGTTCTGGGCGAGGAGCTCGAAGTAGCTCTGCGGATGGGCGCACACGGGGCACAGTTCGGGAGCTTTCTGACCAACCACGATGTGGCCACAGTTGGAGCACTGCCAGATGCAGTCGCCCTCGCGGGAGAATACTACGCTGTCCTCAATGTTCTTGAGCAGCTTGCGATAACGCTCCTCGTGATGCTTTTCGATGGCACCGACCATTTCAAACTTGGCAGCAATCTCTTCAAAACCTTCTTCGCGGGCTTCCTTGGCGAAGGTGGCGTACATGTCGGTCCACTCGTAGTTTTCGCCGGCAGCGGCATCAGCAAGATTTTCGGTAGTGGCAGGAACGGCACCGCCATGGAGGTACTTGAACCAAATTTTGGCGTGTTCCTTTTCGTTCTTGGCCGTTTCGGCAAAGATATTGGCTATCTGAACGTAGCCATCCTTCTTGGCCTTAGAAGAATAGTACTGGTATTTGGCGTGAGCCTGAGATTCGCCGGCAAAAGCGGTAGCCAGATTTTGTTCGGTCTTAGTGCCTTTCAATTCTTTCATTGCTTGGAATAAATTGGGTAGAGTTGGAGATAGGTTTAGAGATGAAATTTCATGAAAACGGCCACCTTTCTAATGCGTACTTCATTTGTCAGAAAAATGGAGCATTAGGTAAACGCTTCAGAAAGGTAGCCGTAAGGGTGTTACAGGATTTGTGTCCTGCAGAAGGGATTACTTCTTGAAATAGCGGTTGTAGAGACCTTCGAAGCCGCGACCGTGGCGGGCTTCGTCGCGTGCCATTTCGTGAACGGTGTCGTGGATGGCATCCAGGTTGAGTTCCTTGGCGCGCTTGGCGATGCGGGTCTTGTCTTCGCAGGCACCTGCTTCAGCGTTCATGCGCTTTTCGAGGTTCGTCTTGGTGTCCCAAACGCAGTCGCCGAGGAGTTCTGCAAACTTGGAAGCGTGTTCTGCCTCTTCCCAAGCATAACGCTTGAAAGCTTCGGCGATTTCGGGATAGCCTTCGCGGTCGGCCTGACGGCTCATGGCGAGGTACATACCCACTTCGGTGCATTCGCCATTGAAATGAGCGTTGAGGTCCTTTATCATTTCTTCGTCGCAGCCCTTGGCCACGCCGATTTCGTGCTCAGCCACGAATGAGAGACGGCCTTCTTCAGAAAGTTCTTTGAACTTGGAAGCAGGAACACCACACATGGGGCATTTTTCGGGAGCGTGTTCGCCTTCGTAAACGTAACCACAAACGGTGCAAATGAATTTCTTTTTCATAATGAATGAGTTTAAGTAGATGTTATGTCTGTTGGATTGTATGTTAGAAATTGTCTGTCAAATTTGTCAGGACCGAAGCCTCTCAGCTACCAGACCTCAGCTCTGAAGTTGCAGTTCGGCGCATTGGCGGCAACAGCCACGATAGTAGACCGCAGTTTGCTCGGTGACGAAGCCGGAGGGGATTCCCGCTTCGATTTCCAAGGACGAATGGCGCAACGGGATGTCGAATACTCGCCCGCATCGGGTACACAGGAAATGTGCATGAGCCGATGTGTCAGCATCAAAGCACACATTGCGCTCGTCAATGGTCAGCTGGATGGCCGCTCCCTGCTCGGTGAGCAATTTGAGCGTGTTGTACACCGTTGTTTTGGAGAGCGTGGGCATATTGGGCAAGAGCGCACTGTATATCTCGTCGACGGTGGGATGGGTGTGGTGCTCCATCAGATACTCCATGACGGCCAGTCGCTGCACAGAGGGCTTCACACCGTGTTCGGTCAGATAGCGGAGGGTTGTAGCAGCTCCCATTTAACTATTTTGTAATGATTACAAATTTTGTTTACGGTGCGAATTTAGGGAGTTATTTTTTTTGTGCCAAACAATCGGTGCCGTTTTTGACATAAAAAAGGGAAATAGGCATTTATTTAAGGGAGCAGCCTTCGTCTTTAACAACGAAGGCAACTAAAAAGAAGATCGTTTGTGTCCGTCAGCGAAGCGGTCAACGTGCAGAACGAATGCGCCACTCGGCCGGGTAGAGGTTGTTGGCCCGTGCTCCGAGGTTGTTCAGAAAGCCCAAGAAAAAACCTTGGTACTTGGCCGTCACATAGCCCCGGGGCGTATCGGATGGTAGCGTTAATGCTTCGTGACGCAGGTAAGTCAGGGCATCATCGTGCGACAGCTCCACGCCGGGGAAGGCATCTGGGTTGTATTGCGTGGAGAGGGCCAACGGATGTTGCGGCACCAGTTTACGGCCTTTCAGTTCGGCGAGCGCGATGCCGGCGGTGAGTGATTTGATGGTGGCAGTGAGGCGCATCACGTCCTCTGCCAGGCTTTCGCGCACGGCCAGCACATGGCTTTCATCGCTCTGCAACAGTCTGAACTGCGATGGCTGGCGCAACCAGCCTGCCACTTCGCGCCCTCCGGCCACGGCCTGCCGTGTCCCCCCTTTGCTCTTCTTGTTCTTTCTTTCGCGCAGCAAGGGAGCTTCCGAGGTTTTGCGCAGGAGAGCGAGAAAGAAACCCTCGCCCGCCTGGCGGTGGGGGAAGAAATGGTAGACGGGAAGGTTACGCCCGGTGGTGTCGCCGGCTATGTTCCACTCCTCAGCCACAGGGATGGCTACCAGCTCTGCGCCCAGCTCGCGGCAGATGCGCCACACGTTGTCTTCATTCTCTTCCCGGTTGAACGTGCAGGTGCTGTAGATCAAGAAGCCGCCTTCACGCAATGCCGGCCACACATCGGAGATAATCTTCCACTGACGGGCGGCGCACAGTTCCACGGCCTCCGGCGACCACGCTGCCACAGCTCCCTCGTCCTTTCGGAACATCCCCTCGCCGGAGCAGGGCACATCGGCGGCTATCACGTCAAAAAAGCTCCCCAGTCCGGCAAAAGCCTCAGGATAGGCGGAGGTGCAGACTACATTGGGATGCCCCCACTTGGCCATGTTCTCTGCCAAAATCTGTGCCCGTTGCCTCACAGGCTCGTTGGCCACCAACAAGGTGCCCTCAGGCATCAGGCTACGCCAAAGAGTACTTTTGCCTCCCGGAGCCGCACAGAGGTCAAGCAGGCGTTGCGGAGCTCCCTCGGCCGACACCACGCGCCAAGCCTGCTCCACAAACATCGAAGCGGCTTCCTGCACATAGTAGCAGCCGGCATGGAGCAGAGGATCAAAGGTAAAAGCAGGTCGCTCCTGCAAATAATCCCCGTGGCTGCTCCATGGCACTGCGCCCTTGGCGGCGGCGGGGAGCACGGGTGGCATTTTGGTGGGATTGAGGCGGATGCTTACGGGGCGTTCGGTCTGGGTGAGCGCATCGAGCAACAACCCGGCCTCGTCCTGGCCGAGCAGGCGGCTGACGGTTTGCTGAAATTCTACGGGGAGCATGGTTCAGAACAACAAGGGAGGGGAAATGGGGGAAGATGACACCGATGGACTTCACACAGACACTTTGGCGGCGATATGAGGCCAAGGGTCGTAATTTTCCAAATGGAA
>SFQP01000080.1 GCA_004562975.1 bacterium | reverse complement strand
TCCACTATGCGGTTCTTCTCCGCACGACTGAATTTTGATAATGGCATTGTACTAAAATTTGATGGTTTTTTGGTCAACCTATTTCAGTACAAGACACCGAACTTTACGCAACAGCAGCCAAGACATACCCTGCACAAGTCCAGGACTATTTTTTCCTACTCGCCGACTTGAAAAAACTAATCCGGGACTTGTGCAACACAAGTGGCGGACTTTTCGCAACGCCTTGACCCCCCTCCGCAAACATCGTCCGGAACACCGACACTCCCCCTACTTTTATCGATTAAAAAACCATATTTAATGGTCTGAATTACCTTTTTCACACCCCATAAGGAGTATTTTGTCATGACTACATTTTTTAACGGCAAAAAACCAAGTGCCCAGAGAAAAAAACTCAAAACGCAAAAATATTTTTCTTACCTTTGCGGCGGATAGTCAAGGACAAACGTCCTTGCTCCTTCAATTTTTTCAAACAACATGAAACATTTTTCCCTGTTCCTCATCACACTCCTCACGCTGTGCCTCGCATCATCGTGCATCAAGGACGAACCCCTCAACGCCGAATGCGACATTACCGGCGTGGAGCAGACGTGGTTGGACGGACACAAAGACATATTGGTGGGCACGCCCATCCTGACCAATGACCACGTGGCTTTCAACATCAAGAAAGGCACCGACCGCTCGCAACTCTCCCCCCTCTTCACCCTGACGGAGGGCGCACGCATCACGGCACTGGTCGACGGCAGCGAAGTGGAGGGCAACGGCCTGACGCGCAACTTCTCCTCGCCACAAACCTACACCGTACATTCGCAGGACGGCCAGTGGCACAAGGACTACACCGTGGCCTTCAACTTCCCCCGCCCCATCGAGACCATGAGCTTCGAACATTTCGCGCTCGAAAGCACGGGGCGTTACCAAACGTGGTTCGAGGTGGACCCCACCGACACGCAAAATCCGCAACGCAACTACTGGGCCTCGGGCAATGGCGGCTACGCCCTCGTGGGCATAGCCAAGCAACCCGCCGACTACCCCACGGCCTCCGACCCCCTGGGCGTGCAGGGTAACTGCATCAAGCTGGTGACCCGGCGCACCGGCTCCTTCGGCGACATGGTGAAGATGCCCATCGCGGCGGGCAACATCTTCATCGGCTCCTTTGATGCCTCCATTGCCATGAAGAAGCCGCGCGAAGCCACCCACTTCGGCCTCCAGCTCGTAGGCGGAAAGCCCCTCGCCCTCGAAGGCTACTACAAATACACCGCCGGCGAAACCTTCACGGACAAGAACAAGCAGGTGTGTCCCGAACGCCACGACACGGCAGACATCTACGCCGTGCTCTACGAGGTGGACCCCGCCGACTTCCAGGCCCTCAACGGCGACGACGTGCTCTCCTCGCTCCGCATCGTGATGCTGGCACGCATCGACAAGCCGGGCGAACCCACCGAATGGACGCACTTTTCCGAACCCTTCCGCCTCATGCCGGGAAAGGAGTTCGACGAGGAACGGCTGCGCAACGACGGCTACGCCATAGCCGTGGTGGCCACGTCGAGCCGGCAGGGAGCGTATTTTGAAGGAGCCATCGGTTCCACGCTCTACGTCGACGAACTCCGCGTGGTGTGGGAGGGCACAACAGAATGACCCCTTCCGGATACTGAAGTTATCCTATGGCAACTCATGGCAAACAGCATTGCCGCAACGAGTTACTTTATAACCTCCAAAACTCAACTCATACAAACATGACCCTCACCCACATACTCTCCCGCACGAAACGCTACGCCCTGCTCCTGCTCACGCTCCTGCCGCTCTGCACCCTTGCACAGCCGCGCGAGGCCAAGGAAACGGACAACAACCTGATCAAAGCCGCTCTCAAAGGCTGGCACGTACGCCTCGGCGCAGGGCTCAGCATGGGCGGCACCTCTCCCCTGCCCCTGCCGGCGGAAATCCGCAAGATAGAGAGTTACAAACCCACGCTCTGCATCGCCCTCGAAGGCGACGTGCAGAAGAAATTCAACGACCGTTGGGGCATGATGGTCGGCGTGCGCTTTGAGAACAAAGGCATGAAGACGGATGCCAAGGTGAAGAATTACCACATGGAGGCCGTCAACGTGGACGGTTCGGGCACCGTGGTCGGAGCCTGGACGGGACGTGTCAAGACGGAGGTGAACAACACGTACCTCACCTTCCCCATCCTGGCCACCTACAGCCTCGACCCGCGCTGGCAAGTCATGGCCGGTCCCTACGTGGCCTGGATGATGAGCGGCGACTTCAAGGGCGAGGCTTACGATGGCTACATCCGCGACCAGAACCCCACGGGCGAGAAAGCGGAAGTGACGCGCGCCACGTACGACTTCTCCGACGACCTGCGGCGTTTCCACTGGGGCTTGCAGGCCGGGGCGGAGTTTCAGGCTTACAAGCACCTGACGGTCAACCTCAACCTGCAATGGGGCCTCAACGGCATCTTCCCCTCCGACTTCGGCAGCGTCACCTTCGCCCTCTACCCCATCTACGGCACACTGGGCTTCAGCTATCTATTCTGAACAGACAAACCAACCAAACTATCACTTCTAAATAACTCTGCTTATGAAGAAATTTTTACTCACTCTCGTGGCACTTTGCTGCACGGGCCTGCTGCCTGTGGCCGCCCAGAACTACGACGAAAAGCTGGTCGTAACCATCAACGGTGAGAGCACGGACTCCATTCCGGCGAGCATCATCGTGGAACAACGCGAGGACGGGAAAATCAACTTTGTCCTCAAGAACTTTATGCTGGTGGCCGGAGAGGACGTGATGCCCGTGGGCAACATCCGCCTGGAAGGAGTCGACGTGGTGCAGGAAGAGGGCTGCAAGGCCATCAACACGAACCAATCCATCACCATCCAGCCCGGCGATGCCCCCGACATACCCGAAGAGTCTTGGATCGGCCCCTATCTGGGCGAAGTGCCCATCCTCCTCAGCGGTAAGCTGAACGACACGCGCCTTTACTGTACCATCGACATCGACATGATGGAGACGCTCGAACAAGTCATCAACGTGGTCATCGGACAAGACAACGGCTTTGAGCAACTGCCCAACTTGGTGGCCTCACAGACGTACAACGAAAAACTGATTGTTACCCTCAACGGTGAGAGCACGGACTCCATTCCCGCCAGCATCACCGTGGACCACTTGGACAACGGCACGGTGAACTTTACCCTGCAAAATTTCATGCTCGTAGCCGGTGAGGACGTGATGCCCGTGGGCAACATCAGCCTGAAAGGCGTTGCTGTGGTACAGGAAGACGACTGCGAAAGCATCAGCACGAACCAGTCCATCACCATCCAGCCCGGCGATGACCCCAACATACCCGAAGAGTCTTGGATCGGCCCCTATCTGGGCGAAGTGCCCATCCTCCTCAGCGGTAAGCTGAACGACACGCGCCTCTACTGCACCATTGACATCGACATGACGGAGTCGCTCGAACAAGTCATCAACGTGGTCATCGGACAGCCGCTCACCACCGGCATCCATTCAGCCACCGTCGCCGACGACTCTACCACCCGCATCTTCACCCTCTCCGGCCGCCGCGTGCCCGCCACAAGCACCGACAACCTGCCCAAGGGTGTGTACATTGTCAACGGAAAGAAAATCATCAGATAAGGGCTGGCCGAAATGCGCGCCCCACAAAGCCCGCATTCGGCCATGCTGAAAACACAAAAGCAATAAAAAAATCAACAAGCTCAAATAAAGAAGAAATGAAAAAAATTCTTTCTCTCGCATTGCTGGGACTCGCACTCTCGGCAAATGCACAACATCTGCCTAATGGTAACTTCACCAACTGGAAAACAGCTTGTGGAAACTCATATCAGTCAAGCACATCAAAATTATTTGGTGGCACAAAGCCCGATGGCGAACGCCAGCGTCCGGGCTCAGAACCTGAAAGCTGGAACGGTTCAAGCGTAAACCAGAAGGTGATGGGAACAGAAAAAAAAGAAACGCTCGTTACCCAAGGCTCTCAGAACGAAAACTCCTGGACAGTACTCACCAACAAATATGTGGGTGCGCTCGGCATAGGCTCGAATGCCCCCGCCTTCATCAATTTCGGTACGCCTTGGGTATATGCCGTGTCCAAGATTGCTAATTGTGACGGCGGCGTATATGGTGGTATGGCCTTCAGCAGCCGCCCTGATGCCATCAAGGGACGCTACAAGCGCACCACCGGCACAGAAGGTGAAGAAAATGCCCACATCATTGCCTACCTATGGAAAGGCACTTTCACCTCCAACATCGCTGCAACAGGCACGGTCAGCAAGGACGATGTAGACCGCGTGGTGATGGGCAAGGAAACGGGTACGGCCTCGGGCACCCTTATTGCCAGCTGCGACTACAGCTTCAGCAGTACCGCCAACAATGATTGGGAAGAGATTATCGTACCTCTCAACTACGTACAGGGACAGGAAGAAACTTTGCCCGAAAAAATGAACGTCATCATTTCGAGTGCTGACTACTGGACCCGCAGCAACATCAAGGCAGGCAACGTGCTTGAAGTGGACGACGTAGACTTCGTCTATTACCACGCACTGAGCGACCTTCAAGTGGACGGTGTCACAGTAGAAGGCTTTAACGAAAGCCAGACGAATTATACACTCGACGTGCCTTATGAAGCTAACAAGGTAACCTACACCGTGAAGGGACGCTCGGCTCAGGCTCAGGAAACCTACAACGATGAGAGCGGTGTGCTCACTATCGTAGTGACCAACGAGGGCGAAACGACCACCTACACCGTACAGTTTGACAACAGTACGGCTACCGTGACACCATATAGCAATGACCTGAGCGTGACCATCAACGGAGAATGCACACCGCCCCAGCCTACCGAAATCCAACTCATCGACGAGAAGGACGGATCAACCTCGCTGGCACTGAACAACTTCATGCTCGTATCAGGAGAAGATGCCATGCCCGTAGGAAACATCTATCTGACGAATGTGCAACGCTCGGGCGAAAATCCCATGAGGCTTACTACAACGCAAAAAATTGCCATTATGCCGGGCGACCTGCCGGGCATAGATTTTTGGCTTGGCCCGATGCTGGGTGACGTGCCCGTTGAACTGAATGCAGAAGTGGCTGACGGAAAGATGACAGCCACCATTGACATTGATATGCAGGAAGCACTCGGGCAAATTATCCACGTAGTATTTGCCCCCACGCTGAACATAAGTACAGAGACCAACCTGAACACAGAAGCTGGCCTCTATAACTTAGTAGTGAACCGTAACTTCAAAAAAGGATGGAGCACTCTGTGTCTGCCTTTCGGCATCACGCCCGAACAAATCGGAGCCGAAGGAGCACAAGCCTTTACGAGTGAGAGCAATAATGTGCTGAACTTCAGCAAGGTAGAAAATATGGAAGCTAACACGCCGTACATCGTTTACTTCAGCACGGAAAAGAGCGACCCAATGTACTTCGGCGTTAAAGTGGAAAATACTGAAGCTAAGAGCGTAAACAACAGCGGCAACTTCACTTTCAAAGGCAACTATACCGCTGGCATGAACATGGACGGCTTGTACGGTGTTGCCACTATTGACGGCGAACAGAAGATTGTGAAGGGTTCAACAAACTCTACCCTCCCTGCCACTTGTGCTTATTTCACCAACTCCGGAACGATGGAAGATGCATACGCCATCCGTCTGGAAGGTGAAGAAATCACTGGTATCAATGCTATCAACAACGGTGTAGCCGAAGATGGTGCCGTGTACAATCTGCAAGGCGCGAAGGTGAGCGACACCAGCATGAAGAATCTGCCTGCCGGCCTGTACATCATGAACGGAAAGAAGTTTATCATCAAATAGCCGCGCCTAAACAACCGAAAACAAACAACACAATGAAAAATTGCTCCCCTAACAGCACACTATAATTTGCGGACTGAAGGCTTCCTCTGAGCTTCTGTTTTTGGAAACGATGCAACTGTAGACCAAAGCCTGACTCCCGGAGACGAAACTTTTGACGGGGAGTTCCAAAGCAACTCCAAGGGTTGGTTGTCCGACGAATGGAGCGAATAATCCGCATCGCACAACGATACGATAAACCAATCAGCCTCCCGCTGCCATCTGAAAGGATGCGGCGGGAGGCTGTGCGTTGGGACAGTCCGTGACGTTGTGCGAGGGAAACGGTAAGGCCGGAGAAAACAGCCGTGGAAGTGGAAAGGGCGAAGAGGGTGAAGCGGTGAAAGCGGCGGGCGGGGCTACTTCACCACGATTTGCGAACTGC
>SFQP01000079.1 GCA_004562975.1 bacterium | reverse complement strand
ATATTATTGTGTACGGCCAAAAACAAGAAAAGCGTGTAACTCATTGAGCTACACGCTTTCCATTTGATATTGTATTCTTATTTCTCTATGTGCTTATTTGACCTCCTCGAACTCGGCATCCTGGATGTCATCGTTCTTGCTGTTGCTGCTGCCCTGCCCTGACTGCTGTGCGCCTTGGAAGCCGGCATCTGCGCCGGGCTGGGCACCGCCGGTCTGCTGGTACATCTCGGCACTGGCAGCCTGCCATGCATTGTTGAGTTCAGCCTTTGCCGTGTCGATGGCGGCGAGGTCCTGGGCCTTGTGAGCCTCCTTCAGTTTGCCGAGGGCAGCTTCGATGGCACCCTTCTTGTCAGCCGGCAACTTGTCGCCGAGTTCCTTTAGCTGGTTCTCAGTTTGGAAAATCATGGAGTCGGCCTCGTTGATTTTGTCCACTCGTTCGCGTTCCTTCTTGTCAGCTTCGGCGTTGGCGGCGGCTTCAGCCTTCATGCGGTTGATTTCGTCCTCCGAGAGGCCGCTGGAAGCTTCGATACGGATGGTCTGTTCCTTGCCCGTAGCCTTATCTTTGGCTGATACTTTCAGGATGCCGTTGGCATCAATGTCGAACGTCACTTCGATTTGGGGCACACCACGGCGTGCGGGAGCGATGCCGGCCAAGTTGAAGCGGCCGATGCTCTTATTGTCGCGGGCAAACTGGCGCTCGCCCTGAAGCACGTGGATGGTCACCTCGGGCTGGTTGTCCTCAGCGGTGGAGAACACCTGGCTCTTCTTGCAAGGAATGGTAGAGTTGGCATCGATGAGCTTGGTCATCACGCCGCCCAGCGTTTCGATACCGAGCGAGAGGGGAGTAACGTCCAGCAACACGATGTCGCCTACGCCCTGTTCCTTGTTAAGGATGGCACCTTGGATGGCAGCACCTACGGCCACCACTTCGTCGGGGTTAACGCCCTTTGACGGAGCTTTGCCGAAGAATTTCTCCACGAGGTCCTGCACAGCGGGAATACGGGTGGAACCGCCGACGAGGATTACTTCGTCAATGTCCGAAGTGGAAAGTCCGGCACCCTTCAGTGCAGCTTCACACGGAGCCTTGCAGGCTTCGATAAGGTTGTGGGCCAAAGCCTCGAACTTGGCACGCGTCAGTGTTTTGACCAAGTGTTTGGGCACACCGCCTACGGGCATGATGTACGGCAGGTTGATTTCCGTGGTCGTGGAGCTGGAAAGTTCGATTTTGGCCTTTTCAGCAGCTTCCTTCAGGCGCTGCATGGCCATGGGGTCGGCTGAGAGGTCGGCACCTTCGTCATTTTTGAACTCCTGAACGAGCCAGTCGATGATCACGTGGTCGAAGTCGTCACCGCCAAGGTGCGTATCGCCGTTGGTCGAAAGCACTTCAAACACGCCGCCGCCGAATTCCAGAATGGAAATATCGAACGTACCGCCGCCGAGGTCGAACACGGCAATCTTCATGTCCTTGTTGGCCTTGTCGATACCGTAGGCGAGGGCAGCAGCCGTAGGTTCGTTCACGATGCGCTTCACGTCAAGACCGGCAATCTGTCCGGCTTCCTTCGTGGCCTGGCGTTGTGAGTCGGAGAAGTAGGCCGGCACGGTGATCACGGCTTCCGTCACTTCCTGTCCCAGGTAGTCCTCGGCCGTCTTCTTCATCTTTTGCAGAATCATCGCCGAGATTTCCTGCGGGGTGTACTGTCGGCCGTCCACTTCCACGCGGGCCGTATTGTTCTCGCCGCGTACCACTTTATAAGGCATACGTGCGATTTCCTTCTGCACCTGGTCGTAGTTCTCACCCATGAAACGCTTGATGGAGTAGATGGTGCGGAGCGGGTTGGTCACAGCCTGACGTTTGGCAGGATCGCCCACCTTACGCTCGCCGCCTTCCACGAAAGCCACCACAGAAGGAGTGGTGCGTTTGCCTTCGCTGTTGGCGATAACCGTAGGCTCGTTGCCTTCAAAAACAGATACGCAGGAGTTTGTAGTTCCTAAGTCAATACCAATAATCTTTCCCATAATTGTATTTCTTTTTATTTGTTATTATTCAATGTTGGATTAGTCCCTTTGAAGGGAACGCCCTATGTTAAGCAACTTGCGTGCCAAACATAAAACTCCAATAAAATTTTATCACTGACAGCCTGACAAAAATGCACAAGGGGGCATGGAAGAACCAATTCCTGCCAAGAAATACAGCTGCAAACGGTTGTTTTTTGAAAATCCGCGTAATTTTGCATAAGCTTGGCTTTGCTCTCACTGGCACAACCATTGTACTACATAGTGCGTGCAGTTTATGCCTTAATTATATAATAGGTGTACGGAAGAAAGAGAGCAGAGCCAAGCTCGCTTGAGTTATGCCGAATGCAGCCAACCTTATGTAAAGTCTGTCCTATTTGAACACCGTGCCATACCGTCACTTTTTTTATCAAAGATTTAGTTATGCCCGTTATTGAGATACAATCGCTTCAGGAGCCGGGAGTGGAAATGTTCTCTTCGCTCACCGAAGCCCAGTTACGCAACAAATTAGACCTCGCAGGCGGAATCTTCATCGCCGAAAGTCCCAAGGTAATCCGCGTGGCTTTGGATGCCGGCATGGAACCGTTGGCCTTGCTGTGCGAGCGGCGCCATATTGACGGCGATGCGGCCGACATCGTTTCGCGTTTGCCCCAGGCGGTGCCCGTCTATACCGGTTCGCGCGAGCTGTTGGCCAGTCTGACCGGCTACACCCTCACGCGTGGCGTGCTTTGCGCCATGCGCCGCCCACGTCCTGTGCCCGTTTCGGCAGTATGTGCCGGGGCGCGGCGCGTGGTAGTCATTGACGGCGTTGTCGACACCACCAACATCGGAGCCATTTTCCGTTCGGCTGCCGCATTGGGCATTGATGCCGTACTGCTCACGCCCACTTCCTGCGACCCTTTCAACCGGCGTGCCGTGCGCGTTTCCATGGGCTCCGTCTTTTTGGTGCCGTGGACATGGGTCGATGCAGAACTTGCCCAGTTGCGCGAGTTGGGTTTCCGCACCGCTGCCATGGCACTGACGCGACATTCTGTCAGTATCGACCACCCAGACCTGCGGCGCGAGCCCCGTTTGGCCATCGTCATGGGTACTGAGGGCGACGGCCTTTCCGCCGAAACCATCCGCCGTGCCGACTACGTGGTGCGTATCCCCATGTCCCATCAGGTCGACTCCCTCAATGTGGCCGCTGCTGCCGCTGTAGCTTTCTGGGAACTTACCAAACGCGCAGATACCGTCTGACAACAGCAGCCGTAGTTTGTACTTCGCTGAAAGATTCGCTTTCGGTATCATCCACCAGCCCCAATTCCTGACACCTGACTTTCGCAAAAAATGTCTCTTTTCCCGTTTCTGTCCGGTGTCAACTTTTTTTAATATTCCGAGATTGATTAGGAAGAGGTAAATGGCTAATTTCGCCATGCAGTCCCTGCTTTCGGCATCGATGTTTCATCCTTTTTCCCAATCAATCTAATTTTTATATGGAAACACAACTCTTTTGGCTCGTTCCTATAGCGTCCGTGGTGGCCTTGCTTTTTGCGTGGCACTTCTACCGCGACATGAAAACCCAGTCTGAAGGCACCGAACGGATGCAGTACATCGCCTCCGCTGTACGCAAGGGTGCCATGTCCTACCTGCGCCAGCAGTACAAAATCGTGGCTTTGGTTTTCGTCTGCCTCTCCCTTCTCTTTGCCATCATGGCCTATGTCTTCCACGTGCAGAACGCCTGGGTTCCCATTGCCTTTCTCACAGGCGGTTTCTTCTCCGGCCTGGCCGGCTATCTGGGCATGAAGACGGCCACCGCTGCTTCCGCCCGCACAGCCCATGCTGCGCGCACCTCGCTCAACGGCGGCTTGCGCATAGCCTTCCGCAGCGGAGCCGTTATGGGACTGGTCGTTGTAGGACTGGGCTTGCTTGACATCTCTTTCTGGTATCTTCTGCTCAGCGCCGTCATTCCCGACGGCAGCCTCCCCACGACCAAGCTCTGCATCATCACCACCACCATGCTGACCTTCGGCATGGGTGCTTCCACCCAGGCACTTTTTGCCCGTGTTGGCGGTGGCATTTATACCAAGGCGGCGGATGTCGGTGCCGACCTCGTGGGCAAGGTGGAGGCCGACATCCCCGAGGATGACCCGCGCAACCCTGCCACGATAGCCGACAATGTGGGCGACAATGTGGGCGACGTGGCCGGCATGGGAGCCGACCTCTACGAATCCTACTGCGGTTCCATCCTGGCCACGGCCTCCCTCGGTGCCGCCGCTTATATGATTTCCGACAATGTAAATATGCAGCTTCGCGCTGTGGTTGCCCCTATGCTCATCGCGGCCATCGGCATACTCTTCTCCATCATAGGCATTTATTCCGTACGCACCCGCGAGGATGCCGACATCCGCGCCTTGCTCCGTTCTCTTTCCTCCGGTACATTGCTCAGCAGCCTCCTCATGGCCGCAGGCTCGTTCGGCGTGTTGTGGCTCTTGGGGCTTGACTGCTGGTGGCAGATGGGTTGCACGGTTGTCGTAGGTCTTGTCGTCGGCACCATTATCGGCCAAGCCACAGAGTACTTCACTTCGCAGTCCTACCGTCCCACCCGTCGCGTTTCGGAGAGTGGTCAGACGGGTGCCGCCACGGTCATCATCTCCGGTTTGGGTCTGGGTATGCTCTCTACCGCCGTACCCGTGCTGGCCGTAGTTTTAGGTATCATCGCCTCCTACCTGTTGGCTTCGGGCGGTGAGTTTTCCAATATCTCCATGGGACTTTACGGCATTGGTATGGCCGCTGTCGGCATGCTCTCCACCCTGGGCATCACCTTGGCCACTGATGCCTACGGACCCATTGCCGACAATGCTGGTGGCAACGCCGAGATGAGCGGGCTTGGCGAGGAAGTGCGCCAACGCACCGACGCCCTTGACTCGTTGGGCAATACCACCGCCGCCACGGGCAAGGGGTTTGCCATCGGTTCCGCCGCGCTTACCGGTCTGGCCCTGCTGGCCTCCTATGTGGAGGAGGTACGCATCGGACTGGAACGTATCGGCACGCATACGCTTGAAATCGGCGGACGCACCGTAGCCGTGGCACAGGCCACCATGCAGGATTTCATGGTTTACTACGATGTCACATTGATGAACCCCAAAGTCCTGTCAGGAATGTTTATAGGTGCGATGATGGCCTTCGTCTTCTGCGGCCTCACCATGAACGCCGTGGGTCGCGCCGCCGGTAAAATGGTCGACGAAGTGCGTCGTCAGTTCCGTGAGATAAAGGGCATCATGACCGGTCAGGCAGAGCCGGACTATGGCCGCTGCGTCATGATTTCCACCAAAGCGGCCCAACGCGAAATGGTTTGGCCTTCGTTGCTGGCCATCGTCATTCCCATCGGTGTGGGCTTGATTTTCGGAGTCAGTGGCGTACTTGGCCTGCTCATTGGCGGCCTCAGTGCCGGATTTGTGCTGGCTGTGTTCATGGCCAATGCTGGTGGCGCGTGGGACAACGCGAAGAAATATGTGGAGGAAGGCCATTTCGGCGGCAAGGGCTCCGATGTCCACAAGGCCACCGTTGTGGGCGACACCGTGGGCGACCCCTTTAAGGACACCTCCGGCCCCAGCCTGAACATCCTCATCAAGCTCATGAGCATGGTTAGCATTGTCATGGCCGGCCTCACCGTTGTGTGGAGTTTGCTCTGACCTGTTTTTGCACGAAAAGAATATGGCTGCCGGCAGCACCCTGTTTGCCGGCAGCCTTTGTGTTTTCCTGTCAGTGTGTAACACCCCCTGTGTTTTGCCAAGGACATAGCCGCTGAAATGCCATAATGGCATTCCCCGTGCCTTGCTGTTTATGCAAAAAGCGATAAATCCCTATATTTGCAGCGTTTTCTGTCAGAAACCAGCTTATTTTTCATATGAAGAAATCCTTAATCCTTTGTTGTCTTTCCTTGGGTTCGTTGAGCGGCACCGCCCAGACCGCCCATCAGATACGCAATGACTTTGAAATGCGCAGGGTAGAACTCTCCGCATTGTCCAAGCCCGACAGCCTTCAGGCACTTCCTGTTGACGACGAATGCCGCACCGCTCTCCAGTTCCTTTATGCAACGAGAGCCTCGACAAATTCCGCACCACCTACTACAACGAGCTCAAGGAGCGCGTCAAAGGGTTGAGCATGAGCGATGCCGTGCTGGAAATCAACCATTGGTGTCACGAACACGTCACCTACCAGCCCTCCGATGCCCGCACCTCCTCTCCCATGGCCACCCTCCAGACCGCCACGGGGCGTTGCGGCGAGGAGAGCACCCTCACCGTCGCTGCCCTCCGCACCGTGGGCATCCCGGCGCGGCAGGTGTACACCCCGCGTTGGGCACATACCGACGACAACCACGCCTGGGTAGAAGCCTGGGCTGACGGAGCTTGGCACTTCCTCGGTGCTTGTGAGCCGGAGGCCGTGCTTGACTTGGGATGGTTTAACCAGCCCGCCTCACGCGGAATGCTGATGCACACCAAGGTCTTTGGCCGTTACCGTGGACAGGAGGATATCATGGCCGCCAACCCCTGTTTCACGGAAATCAATGTTACGCCCCACTACGCCAGCACCGCGCGCACCACCATCACCGTGGTCGATGCGCAAGGCAAACCCTGTCCCGGTGCAGTGGTCGAGTTCAAGGTGTACAACTATGCCGAGCTGTACACTGTGCAGCGCACGCGCGCCAATGCCCAGGGCCAGGCATCCATCCTCACCGGTTTGGGCGACCTTGTGGCGTGGGCTTCGCAGGCCGATGCCTATGGTTTTGAGAAATTCCGTGCCGGGTCGGAAGGCATTGTGGTGAAACTCACCCGTCGCAGCGGCGAGGCGTTCACCGAGGAGTTGAATATCACGCCGCCCGAGGGCTCGGCCAGCCTGCCTCAGGTTTCCGAGGCCGCTGCCGCCCGCAACGCCCGAAGGTTGGCCGAGGAGGATGCCCTGCGCACCGCCTATGTGCGTTCCTTCCCCGACTCCGTTTCCACCCTCCGTTGGTGCGAGCATCAGAAGTTGCCTTTTGAGGAAATCCGTCCGTTCGTCGTCAAATCGTGCGGCAACTGGCGCAACCTCTACGCTCTGCTCTCCGAACAGCCTGACCGTTCCACGCTCCAACTCCTCCGCACCCTTACCGACAAAGACTTGCGCGACTTCTCCCTCTCCGTGCTGCGCAGCCACCTTCGCCATCTCCACACCGAACTCAGCCAGCCCCTGCCCGAGGACGAGCAGCAGTTCCTCTACCGTTACCTTTACTCGCCGCGCATTGCCGGTGAACAGCTCAGTACGTGGTTGGCAGATTTGGAGAAACTCCCTGCCGAGGTGGAGCATGCTGTGCAGGAAGGCCCCGAGGCCCTGGCAGCGTGGATAACCTCCCACATCATCGACAACACCGAGCGCAATCCCTTGGGCTATCCCCTCTCGCCGGCCCGGGCCTTGGAGGGAAGACGAGCCGACCTGCCCAACCGCAAACTGCTCTTCGTGGCACTCTGCCGTTCGCACGGCATTCCCGCCCGCATCGATGAAGTCACGGGGCAGGCGCAGTATGTGGTATTAGACGAAAAGAAAGGCGTGCCTTCCGAGCACACCGCCAAATGGCAGACTGCCAGCCTGCAACCTGCTGTTGCCGGGAAGTCGGCCATAGACCCTGCCGCCGCCCGCCTCACCTTAGACTACACGCCCCGGCAGTACATGGAAAATCCCGCTTACTACCACCATTTTACTCTCAGCCGCCTGCAAAACGGCAGTCCCGTACTGCAAAACTATCCTGAGACCGACACGTGGAAAAGCACCTTCCGTCGCAAGGCTTCGGTCCATCCCGGCGACTATCTTCTCACCACCGGTACGCGTTTGGCCGACGGCTCCGTGTTGGCCCGCCTCTCCGTGTTCCCACTGGCCGCAGGTACCGACCGCACCGAACCTTTGGTGATGCGGACGGACGAAACCGCCGTGCAGGTCATCGGCACGTTCAACAGTGAGAACCGTTTCCTCGACCCATCCGTTGGCGGCCTTCGTTCGCTCCTTTCCGCCACCGGGCGCGGCTACTTCGTGGTGGGGCTCTTGCGTCCCAACCACGAACCGAGCAACCACGTGTTGCACGATTTGGAGAAGCAGCGTGCTGCGCTCGAAGCCTGGGGCCGTCCCATCGTGTTGCTCTTCTCTTCCGAGGAAGCCTATGCCCGTTTCCAGAAAAACCGCGCCGAGTTCACCAATCTTCCCTCCACCGTTTCTTTCGGTGTGGATGCCGACGGCAGTGTCCGCCGCGACATGGAGCAGAGCGGCCTCATGAAGTCCGGCGACTATCCCGTGCTCCTCATTGCCGACACTTTCAACCGCGTGGTCAGCTGCACGCAGGGCTATACCATCGGCATTGGCAGCCGCCTCACCTCCACCATCGGCAAACTCACGCGTTGAGGCCACGGAGCCGTAAAGGCAGGCTACGAGGCAGTATGCCATGTTTGTGCCATGTGAGCACCGGCTCTATGACCTCATGAACTTATAACCCGGAAGCATAATCGCACAACTCGGAAGCAGCGCAATCGATACTTTTCGCTTAGTTAGAGATATACACATAGAATATTGTAGCACGTGCGACGAGGCAGCTTGCTCGTCTATGTCCAAAGCGTGGTGATGAACATCGGGACTTCATCAATTGCTCCATGATTGAAAAAATTCCTCCAAAAGGTGTGAGTTTTTCTGATTTTATGTGCACATTTGCAATGTCTTGTTACGATTTATGCTTGTTTTGAATTGCAACATTACGATAAGTGAAAAATCTGACATGGCACAATCCTGAGCAACTTTTTGTTGCTCAGGAACTTATAAATAAAGTGTTGCGGAATTAAGGATAAATAAAGTATAATAAAGTGTTGCGGAATTAAGGATGTAGTTAATGGTTGCGCTTATAAAGTCCTTGGAAAGGATTTATGTATAAAAGAGGTAGATGTTTACTCTGTTCTTGCCTGGATTATCAGCATCACTG
>SFQP01000078.1 GCA_004562975.1 bacterium | reverse complement strand
AAACTCTATCGCATTTCGTCCCCTCCCTCGCCTTCTCCGCTACGCTCCGAAGACGAGGGAGGGGACGAAATAATTGCGCTTCTATCTTGAAAGTATACGCTCTTTGCGGGGTTATTCTTCTTCTTTATTACTTAATCTTCCTTGTTTTTCAAAAAGAGCATGGCACGTTTGAAGATGTCGCTGCGCTGGTTGATGAGACGGAAGTATTCGTTGCGCTCCCAGAGGTCGTAGGCGATGGTGGCCTTGAGGATGAATTTGAGCTGGTCGAGGGTGGCGGCCAGCTCTTTGTCGTCCTTGGGCTCTACCTTCTTGCGCTTTCCCTCTGCAAGGATGGAGTCGGTGAGCTGTGCGGGTACTTCAAAGCGGGCGGCGTAGTCGTCGAAGGTGCGGTATTTTTTCTTGAGTTCCTTGCGGTGCTCGTCGACATAGCGCAGGGTGTGTTCGTTGATGAGGTTGTGACGGCGCAGGGCGCGGTACATGGGGGTGTAGGCGGTGGTATCGACGGGGACGAAGATGTCGGGCATGATGCCGCCTCCGCCATAGACGGTGCGGCGCTTGACGAGGGTTTTGTAGACCTTGGTGGAGTCAAGGTGGATGCTGTCGAGAGATGTCAGTTCGCCCCGGGTATAGCGGTCTTCAAGGTCGCGGCTGTAGGCTTCTTTCTCGCCTTTGACATAGGGTTTCTGGATGCAGCGGCCGGAGGGGGTGTAGTAGTGGGAGACGGTGAGGCGTATCATGGAGCCGTCGGGGAGGTCGATGGGTCGCTGCACAAGTCCCTTGCCGAAGGTGCGCCGGCCGATGATGGTGCCTCGGTCGTGGTCCTGGACGGCTCCGCTGACGATTTCGGCGGCGGAGGCGGTGAATTCGTCGACGAGGATGACGAGGCGCCCTTCCCCGGCCATAAGGCCGCCGCCTTCGGCAGTGAACTCCTGGCGCGGCATGACGCGACCATCGGTATAGACGATCATGGAACCCTTGGGCAGGAACTCGCTGGCTACTTCCTGGGCGGCGTTGAGGTAGCCGCCGCCGTTGAGGGAGAGGTCGAGAATGAGGTCTTTCATGCCTTGCTTCTGAAGCTGCAACAGCTTGTCGTGGACTTCCTGGCCGGAGGTGGCTCCGAAGCTGTCGAGGTGGATGTAGCCGGTGGTGGCATCGGCCATGTAGGCGGCATCGACGGTATAGACGGGTATCTTGTCGCGCACGACCTTGAAGCGGAGTACGCCGGACACGCCGCGACGCGCTACTTCGAGATTGGCGATGGTGCCTTTCGGGCCACGCAGCTTCTGCATGATGCTGTCGCGGTCCATCTTGACCCCGGCAATGGTAGTGCCACCCACGGCAATGATGCGGTCGCCGGCCAAAATGCCTGCTTTCTCACACGGTCCTTTGCTGATGACTTGGAGCACGAGGAGGGTGTCCTTGACCATGTTGAAACTGACTCCGATACCCTCGAAATTGCCGCTCAGGGGCTCGTTGAGTTTTTTCGTGTCCTTGGCATTGGTGTAGGATGAGTGGGGGTCGAGTTTTTCCAGCATACCGTTGATGGCATCTTCGGCGAGCTTTTGCTGATCAACGCTGTCGACATAGAGGGTGGAGATGGCTACCTGTGCCATCTGTAGTTTCTTGACTTGTTCAAAGTCCAGTCCGTCGTAGGGGCTTTGCGCCACAGCGGGCAGGGCTGCCAAGAGGCAGAAAAGGAGGGACAGGGATTTCATGTTAATGTATAATGTATAATGTATAATGTATAATGTATAATGAGGGCTACGCCGTTCATCTAATGTATAATGTATAATGTAAAATGTATAATGAAGGCTACGCCGATGGTGGCGGCGGTTCTGCATCGTCCTGTATGATGGCCGCAGGCTTCATTATACATTATACATTTTACATTATACATTATCTTGGCAGGAAATCGGAAACGTCTTTGCCATAAGCCATGAGTTCGCGCACCACGCTGGAGGATATGTGGGCGTACTGCGACTCGGTGAACAGGAGGACGGTTTCCACGCCGCCCAGACGGTGGTTCATGGCGGCGATGTCGCGCTCGTACTCGAAGTCCTTGACGGAACGGAGGCCGCGCAGGATGAATCCGGCCCCTTCGCGGCGCGCCAGGTCAATGGTGAGGTCTTTGTAGGCAACCACCTTGACGCGCGGCTCGGCGGCGTAGAGCCGACGGATGACTTCGACACGTTGTTCGGGGGTGTAGAGGGAACGCTTCCGGTCGTTGACCCCGACCCCGATAACGATGCGGTCGAACATGGGCAATCCGCGCTTGACGATGCTGGCGTGGCCTACGGTGAAGGGGTCGAAGGACCCCGGGAAAACTGCTGTCTTCATTTTTCTAAAAGTGCGATTTCTCGCCATGGCAGAATATTCAAGCGAGCTTGAATTCTGCTCATTTGGCTTAACGAAATCGTTCGTTTTTGGAGAGAAGAAACACGGCCTACCGGTCCTGAACAGGAAGACGGGAAGGCGACACACGGCGGACTTATTCCTCTTCGGCCAAATCTTCCTCAACGACGAGATTGTCGATGATGAAGCCTTGGCGTTCCATGGTGTTCTTGCCCATATAGTACTCCAAGAGGGAATTGACGTTGTCGCTCTTGTGGAGGGTGACGGGTTCCAGCCGCATATCGGGGCCGATGAAGTGTTTGAACTCGTCGGGGGATATCTCGCCGAGTCCTTTGAAACGGGTGATTTCGGGGTCGGGGCTGAGCCGCTCGATGGCGGCGAGTTTCTCTTCCTCGGAATAGCAATAGACGGTCTCGAACTCAGAACGCTCGCCGGTACGGTTCTTTTTCAGGATGGCCGCGCCGGCACTGTCGTCGGCAAGCTTGGACGGGGACTTGGCTGCCCCACGCACTTTCTTCTTCTTGTTGCGCACGCGGAAGAGGGGGGTCTGGAGGATGTAGACGTGACCTTTCTTTATCAGGTCGGGGAAGAACTGGAGGAAGAAGGTGATCATGAGCAGCCGGATGTGCATGCCGTCGACATCGGCATCGGTGGCCACGATGACCTTGTTGTAGCGCAGGCCGTCGAGGCCGTCTTCGATGTTGAGGGCGGCTTGGAGGAGGTTGAACTCTTCATTCTCGTAAACCACTTTCTTGGTAAGCCCGAAACAGTTGAGGGGTTTGCCGCGCAGGGAGAAGACGGCTTGGGTGTTGACATCGCGGCTTTTGGTGATGGAGCCGCTGGCGGAGTCGCCCTCGGTGATGAAGATGGAGGATTCCCAGCGCGGGTCGGGCGTTTCCTCCTCGTCTTTCTTGCGCGCCCTGGGTGCAGGGTCGTTGAGGTGGACGCGGCAGTCGCGCAGCTTGCGGTTGTGCAGGTTGGCTTTCTTGGCGCGCTCGCGGGCCAGCTTCGTTACGCCGGCAATGGCCTTGCGCTCTTTCTCACTCTCTTCAATCTTCTGCTTGATGACATCGGCCACGTCGGTGTGCTTGTGCAGGTAGTTGTCCACGTTTTCCTTGACGAAATCGCCGACGAACTTGTTGACGCTCACGCCCGACAGGGGGAAGGGATGACCGTTGGAGTCTTTGTCGGGAGCCATGGTGAGGGAGCCGAGCTTGATTTTGGTCTGGCTCTCGAAGAGGGGTTCGATGACGCGGATGGCGACGGCGGCCACGAGGCCGTTGCGCACGTCCTGCACGTCGTAGTTTTTCCCCATGTATTCCTTGATGGCGCGGGCTATGTGCTCCTTGAACGCGCTCTGGTGGGTGCCGCCCTGGGTGGTGTGCTGCCCGTTGACGAAGGAGTAGTATTCTTCGCCGTACTGGGAGGTGTGGGTGAAGGCAATGTCGATGCTGGGACCGGAAAGGTGGATGATGGGGTACAGGCCGGGGGCGGTCATATTATCATTCAGGAGGTCTTCCAAACCGTTGCGGCTGAGGATGCGGCGGCCATTGTAGAAGATGGCCAGGCCGGTGTTGAGATAGGTGTAGTTGCGGAGCATATTTTCCACGAACTCGCCATGGAAACGGTAGTTGAGAAAGAGGGTCTTGTCTGGCTCGAAATAGATGTAGGTGCCGTTCTCTTCCTCGCACGGCCCTTCTTCATCGCTCACCAGCACGCCTTTTTCAAAGATGGCCTCGCGCATTTTCCCGTCGCGCACGCTGCGGGCGACGAAACGGGAGGAGAGTGCGTTGACGGCCTTGAGGCCCACGCCGTTCATGCCGACGGAGGCGGTGAAGACGGCGGTGTCGTACTTTCCGCCGGTGTTGAGCTTCGACACGGCATCGACCAATGCGCCCAAGGGGATGCCGCGCCCGTAATCGCGGATTTCGGCAGTGAGGTTGTCGTGGATGTTCACCTCAATGCGCTTGCCGTAGCCTTCGTTGAACTCGTCGATGCTGTTGTCGATGCTTTCCTTGAGCAACACGTAAATGCCGTCCTCGGCATGGGAACCGTCGCCCAGGCGGCCGATGTACATACCGGGACGGGTGCGGATGTGTTCCGTGTCTTCAAGGTGGCGGATTTTGCTCTCGTCATAGACCACTTCGGGAGCGGGGATGAGGGTGGGTTCGTCAGACATGGTTCTTGCGGATAACGGGGTCAAGGGACTGTGGTAAGCGTCCCCTTGCTTAGCGTATGGCTGCCTTGTAGCAGCGGCGGCGTTTGTGTTGTTCTGTCTTGAAATACTGCCACTGGTTCTGCACCTTCTCGTTGAGTTCGAGCTCGGGGTTGCTCTCAGCGTACTCGAAGCCCAGCTGCTGGTAGACGGGGATGAGGTCGGTGAAGAGCAAAGCGTTCACGCCTTTGTTCTGGTAGTCGGGACGCACGCCGACAAGGAGGAGGTCGAGCATTTTAGGGCGTTTCCAAAGCAGTGCCTTGAGCAGATAGTACCAACCGAAGGGGAACAGCCGGCCTTTGGCTTTCTGCAATGCTTCCGAAAGGGAGGCCATGGAGATGCCGACGGCCACGATTTCGTTCTGCTCGTTCTCCACGATGCTGACCATGCGCAGGTCAAGCACGGGTACATACATATTAACGTATTGGTCAATCTGCCGCTCCGTCATGCGCGAGAAGTTGAACAAGGGGGCGTAGGCATCATTGATTAGGCGGAATATCTGGTGTCCGATGCCGCTTTCACGCACCTCCTTCTTGCTCGTGAGCTTGCGGATGTGCAGGTTGTACTTGCGGGCTATGATGTCGGAAATGCGCTTGTGCTTCTCGGGAATTTCGTCGGGCACGAAAATCTTCATCTCCACCCAGTCGGCACTTTTCTCCAGCCCGAGCCGCTCCATGTGGACGGGATAATAGGGATAGTTGTAGATGGTGGCCATGGTGGACAGCTGGTCGAAACCTTCTATCAGCATTCCCTCGGCATCCATGTCGGTAAACCCGAGGGGGCCTTCGATGGTGTCCATGCCCCGCTCCCTACCCCACTGCTTGACGGTTTCTATCAGGGCGCGGCTCACTTCCTGGTCGTCGATGAAGTCAATCCACCCGAAGCGCACGGTCTTCTTGTCCCACTGCTCATTGGCACGGTGGTTGATGATGGCGGCCACGCGGCCCACAATCTTGCCCTCGCGATAGGCCAGGAAATAGTCGGCCTCACAGAACTCGAAAGCTGCATTCCGCTTGGGCGAGAAAGTGTGCAGCATATCGTCGTACAGGTCGGGGACGGAGTATTTGTTGTCTTTATAGAACTCGTAGTTGAAACGGATGAAGCGTTTCAAATCCGATCTGGTGGTAACTCTTTTTATTTCAACGGACATAGGGCCGAGAATTTGAGAAAAAATGTTTATTTTTCTTTGGTTAGCGTGCAAAAGTAGCATTTTTCCCCTATCTTTTCGGATTGATGAAGCTTTTATTCGTAACTTCGCCGCCGAAAACGCTACAGAGGACAGATTTGGCTGCTTGCAACCTCTCAAAAACAATGCTAAAACTCGCACGTGCCGAGAACCCGTTCATCCAGGTGCTCCGCACTGTGAAGGCATCAGACATACCAAAAGCCGAATCCCACTCTGCCTGTTTTCGCTCTGCGGAAGCAGGCTCATTTTTTATCAATTCAATTTATCATGGGATACTTATTTACATCCGAATCGGTGTCTGAAGGACACCCCGACAAGGTGGCGGACCAGATTTCCGACGCCGTGCTTGACCAACTCCTGGCTTTCGACCCGCAATCGAAGGTGGCCTGCGAAACGCTCGTCACCACGGGACAAGTTGTGGTGGCCGGCGAAGACCAAAGCCGACTACAAGTTTGAAGCGGAAAGCTGCGGCATCTTCAGTGCCATTCACGAACAAAGCAACGACATCAACCGGGGCGTGGACCGCAAAGACCCAACCGACCCCATGGCCCAGGGGGCCGGCGACCAGGGCATGATGTTCGGATATGCCAACAACGAAACGGACACTTTCATGCCGCTGCCTCTGGCACTGGCGCACGACATCGTCTACGTGCTGGCGGAAATCCGCCGCGAAGGGAAGGTGATGACTTACCTCCGACCGGACTCGAAGAGCCAGGTCACCGTGGAATACGACGACAACAACGTGGCCTTGCGCATCGACACAATTGTCGTGTCCACACAGCACGATGAATTCATCACCGCCGCAGAAGCCGGCTCGCAGGAAAAGGCCGACGAAATGATGCTGGCGCAAATCGAAAAGGACGTAAAGGAAATCCTCATCCCGCGCGTCATTGAGGAAAGGGTGAACACGCCCGAAATAAAGGAGCTTTTCAAGAAAGGGAACATCCGGTATTTTGTGAACCCCACGGGCAAGTTCGTCATCGGCGGCCCCCACGGCGACACGGGACTGACAGGGCGCAAAATCATCGTCGACACTTACGGCGGAAAGGGCGCGCACGGAGGCGGAGCTTTCTCGGGGAAAGACCCGTCGAAGGTGGACCGTTCGGCAGCCTACGCGGCACGATATATTGCCAAGAACATGGTAGCTGCCGGCGTGGCCGACGAGATGCTGGTGCAGCTCAGCTACGCCATCGGAGTGGCCCAACCCATCTCCATCTACGTTGACACCTACGGACGCAGCCATGTGCAGATGACGGACGGCGAGATTGCCCAACGCATCGGCCAGCTCTTCGACCTCCGTCCGGCAGCCATCGAAAGGGAATTGGAACTGCGCCACCCGATCTACGAGGAAACGGCAAGCTACGGCCACATGGGACGAGAGCCCCGAACCGTGGTGAAAACATTCCACAGCATGGGACAACCGGACAAGAAGGTGAGCGTCGAACTGTTCACCTGGGAAAAGCTGAACAAGGTTGAAATGATCAAGAAGGAGTTCGGACTGGCTTAAAGCCCACCCTTTCTTCTCCAAACAACGGAAGAACTGATCATGACGTTTACTGTATATAGCGCATCGAGCGGCCAAGTGCCTGCCGTCTATTTGGAGGCGGCACGCACTTTGGGCCGCCTGATTGCTTCGGGAAACCACACGCTGGTCAACGGTGCCGGCCGCACCGGACTGATGGGTGCCTGTACCGATGCCTGCCTCGCAGCAGGCGGAAAGGCCATCGGTGTCATCCCCCAGTTCATGATTGACCAAGGCTGGCAGCACCGTGGCATGACGGAGCTGCTCGTCACGCCCGATATGCACCGCCGCAAGGAGCTGATGGCGGAGAAGAGCGATGCCTGCATCGCCTTGGCCGGCGGCGTGGGAACACTCGAGGAACTGCTCGAAATCATCACGTGGAAACAGCTGGGCCTTTATCTCAAACCCATCATTATCCTCAACACCAACGGCTACTACGATGCCCTGCTGGCCCAACTGCAACGCGCTGCCGACGAATGTTTCATGCGACCGCAGCACACGGCCATCTGGAGCGTGGCCGCCACGCCGGAAGAGGCTATCCAATTGGCCCTGACCACCCCGTTGTGGGACGCTTCGGTACGCAAATTCGCCGCTTTGTAACGCCACAAAACGCAAGAGTGGAATAGCTTGGGAGCAGCAGCGCACTCCATATAGGGTGTGCTCCAAATATAATATAATATGTGTGCTTCGGCCCAGAACAGTCGGGACTTTTACCTTTTCATTCACCCATCATGACGCAAGACACCATCCAACACGTTGCCACTCCGGAGCCGGGTGAAACCGTTTCCGCCAACGCATTCACCGCCCCGGCGGACTCACTTTCCGGACCTGCCCTCCGCCACATTGCTTCGGCCGATACCATTCCGCCCGACCCTTCCCTGCTCATGCCCCTGCCTTTCGGCGAGCCGCTCACCATCGTGCCGACGATGCTGGAGCAGGACTATTGGGCCGAGGGGCTGGTACACATCGAAAAATCTGGACTGGCCCAACAGCTGGACAGCGTGTCGGGCATCCAGGGCAAGGTCACGAGCTTCCAGCCCACGGGTATGGCGGGCGACCCCGTGCCCTACCAGTTCAAGACGGACAACTTCGTCACCATCTCCCTCATGGTGAGTTTCTTCCTCGTTGTCTGGGTCATCTCGCGTTCGCGTCATTTCCTTCACAGCCAGGTAAAGGACTTTTTCCATACGCGCCACCACGCCAGCCTCTTCGTGGAGCAAACGCAGAATGAACTGCGCGGACAGCTGTTCCTCATTTTCCAGACGTGCTTCGTGCTGGGCATACTCTTTTTCGACTTTACGCAGGAATACCAGACGGAAGTGTTCAACCAAGTGTCGCCCTACCAGATTTTGGGCACGGGCGTAGGCATCTGCTGCCTCTACTATTTATTCAAGATGGCGGCATATTCGTTTGTCAACTCTGTGTTTTTCAGCCACCGCCAGCGTAGGGATTGGAACGAAGCCCATTTGCTCTGCGTGTTGGGCTTGGGTTTGGCCCTGTTTCCCGTGGCCTTGCTCGTGGTTTACTTCGATTTGAGCTTCCACTCCATGGTTCATCTTTTTTTGTACTTTTGCACGCTCGAAATCATGCCGTTGCTTATTCTCTTCCGCGCATTGATTTACGCCAACAACTTTTTATTGACAATTAACTAGTTTAACCAGAGCGGCCAGTCCGTCTCACGCCGAAGTTTACAAAGTAGTAATGATCAAGAAGATTCTTGTTTCGCAGCCGAAACCTACTTCCGAAAAGTCCCCGTATTTTGAAATTGAAGCCAAAGAAAAGGTCAATTTCACCTTTCATCCTTTCATCAAGATAGAAGGTTTATCCGCCCGCGAGTTCCGTCAGCAGAAGATACAGATACTCGACTACTCGGCCATTGTTTTCAATTCGCGACACGCCATTGATTTCTTCTTCACCCTATGTAAGGAACTGCGCGTCACCCTTCCCGAAGACATGAAATACTTCGGCATCTCCGAAACGGTAGCCCTGTACATCCAGAAGTACATCCAGTACCGCAAGCGCAAGGTCTTCTTCGGCAGCACAGGAAAATGGCCCGAACTGGTTACCGTCATGGCCAAACATAAAGCGGAAAAGTACCTCGTACCCCTCTCTGACGTTCACAACGACGACGTGGCACAGATGCTCGATGCCAAGAAGCTGAACCACAAAGAGTGTGTGATGTACCGCACGGTGAGCAACGAATTCCCGGCCAACGAGCCCTTCGATTTCGACATGGTGGTGCTCTTCACCCCCGCCGGAGTGGAATCACTGCTGAAGAACTTCCCCTCCTTCGACCAGGGTTCCACCCGTCTGGCCTGCTTCGGTCCCGCCACCAAAAAGGCCATAGAAGATGCCGGCCTGCGCTGCGACCTCTCCGCCCCCACCCCCGAGGCACGGTCCATGACTGCCGCCATCGAGATGTACCTGGCCAACGAAAACCATCACTGACAATCCAGCATACCAAACCTATCATTGGGCTTATCGGACATGCCGCGCATAAAGTCCGATAAGCCCTATTTCTTTTAGCACCCGCATGAAGACCTACACCTTTGCCAAACCCGAGCACCTGTGCCTCAAGAGCGAGATAGAGGCACTCTTCGGCGCAGGCAGCAGTTCGCTGACCATCTATCCGCTGCGTGCCACCTTCCGCATCCTGCCCTACGCCGGCCACGGGCCGCGCGTCAAAGTACTGCTCAGCGTGGCCAAGCGCAAACTCCACCATGCCGTCGACCGCAACCGTGCCAAGCGGCAGCTGCGCGAAGCCTACCGGCTGCAAAAGCACCTCCTCATCAGCAGACTGCCCGAAGGCACCGCCCTGCACGTGGCCTTCATCTGGTTGTCGGAAAGACCCGTGCCCACAGCCCGCGTGGCAGGACGGATGGAAACCATCCTGCAGCACATGGCCGAACGGGTACTGAAAAACACCCGGACAACGTCCGCCGAACCTGCTGCCGACAAGCCATGAAAACCCTGCTCATTCTCCCCATCCGCTTCTACCAGCGCTTCATCTCCCCCCTTCTTCCCCCTGCTTGCCGTTTCACCCCCACCTGTTCGCAGTACGCCATCGAGGCCATCCAGAAACACGGTGCGCTGAAAGGGCTTTATCTCGCCATCCGCCGCCTGCTGCGCTGCCATCCCTGGGGCGGCAGCGGCTACGACCCCGTGCCCTGAACCCGTTGTTCCATGAAACGACATCTCTTCCTTATTCTTGTACTCCTTTGCAGCCATCAGCATTGCCTGTGGGCCTCCGATGATGCCATCGACGGCCTCCTTCGCCGCGCGGTGGAGGCTTCCGTGCAAAAGAACTACCGGCAGTCGTACCGCCTGCTGTTTCAGGCACAACAGATGGCCGAACAGCAGAACAACGCCGAAAAACGCTTTTGGGTGCTCACCAACATGGGCATCAACCAGGCGGAACAATACAACTACCCCGACGCGCTGGGCAACTTCACGAAGGCTTACCAAATTGCTACCAAGGAGCTGGGCCTACGGCAGGAACTGAGCATTCGCAACAACATAGCCGGTATTTACATGCTCGAAGGGCAGACCGACAAAGCCCTGAAGGAATACCTGAAAATCTACGAACTGCTCGACCGCCTCAACGCGGCTGAAAAGGACCGCGAACAGCCGGGACCGGAGCTGCGCAAACATATCGCAAAATTGCAAAAAGAACTGGATTCAACGGAAGAATGGCGCGATTTCACCACCTATTTTGAACAGGTCAATGCCTCGTTTCTCGCCCGGTTACGCGAGAACCACCCGGGACTGACAGCGAGCGAACTCCGCTTCCTATCGCTGGTCTGCATCCACCTCAGCGGCAAGGAAATTGCCCAACTCCTGCACATCACCCCTGAATATTGCAAAAAGCGCAAGCAGCAGATAGCCCGCAAGATGGGACTGGCCACCTCGGGCGAACTGTACGGTTACCTCGTCAGCCTGCAATCGTAGACTGCCCTACCCCGGACCGGACGAAAGGTGTTTCCAAAATCCCATTTACCGTTTCCGCCTCGCCCCGTCTGAACCTCCTGCAACAAGTCCAAGAGTTGTGCGCACAAGTCCTGGACTTGTTTTTTCTAAGCCCGGACTTGTTTCTCCTACTTGCCGAGTGAAAAATCCTGAGTGCCAAGTGGTGCCTGCGGCCCATGCCGTAGCCTGTGAATGCTTGAAGAAAGCATGGTGAATGCTTGAAGAAAGCACGGTGAATGCTTGGTGAAGGCTTTGTGGGGACTATGCTATATACGTAAAATTCCCCCTTTTTAGCGTTCACCCTTTCACAAAATGTGCGTTTCCTGCTGAATATCAGGGAGAAACGGTGTGAAGGTTTGCAGTTACAAGCCTTCACAGCGGCGCGTGAAGCCAAGGGGTGGTGTGAAGGCTTGGAAATGCAAGCCTTCACACTGTTTCGCACTGAAAATCAAGGATTAACGCTTATAATGTGAAAGGATGAACGCTAAAAAGGGGGAATTTTACGTATATAGAACTATTGATGTCCGGTAAAAGTTCAAGGCCGTCAGGCTGCGCCCCAAAGGGGCAACAGCCCCCAGCCCAGGGCAAGCGACCGTAGGGAGCGACACCCTGGGCTGGGGGCTTAACTTGCTGAGGTTTCAATGTTTATCGGCATTCTTGAACTTTCACCGAACACCAATAATAAACTATTATACTCTTCAACTTAAAATTTCAAAAACCCCTATATTTGCGCCGACAAAAGAATCAACCCACACAGATGATACGCAAATTCGACTTTCTGGTGATAGGTTCCGGCGTGGCCGGAATGAGCTATGCCCTCCAGGTGGCCGCCTCGGGCAAAGGGAAGGTGGCCTTAGTGTGTAAGACAACGCTTGAGGAAGCCAATACGGCCAAGGCTCAGGGCGGCATCGCAGCAGTAACCGACTTGGATGTCGACAACTTCGATAAACACATCAAGGACACGCTGGTGGCCGGCGACTACATCTCCGACCCGCAAGCGGTGAGGCAGGTGGTGGAGAATGCACCCGAAGGCATACGACGCCTCGTGGAATGGGGCGTGAACTTCGACAAGAAGGCCGACGGGAACTATGACCTGCACCGCGAAGGCGGACACTCGGAATTCCGCATCCTGCACCACGCGGACGACACGGGATTTGAAATCCAACGCGGACTGATGGAAGCGGTGAAGAACCACCCGAACATCACGGTGCTCGAAAACCATTTCGCCGTTGAAATCATCACGCAGCACCACCTCGGCGTGGAGGTGACGCGACGCACACGCGACATTGAATGCTTCGGTGCCTACATCCTCGACCCCGACACACAGAAAATCGACACTTTCCTCTCGAAGGTAACGGTGCTCTGTACCGGCGGATGCGGGGCTGTATATGCCTCCACCACCAACCCGAACATCGCCACGGGCGACGGCATCGCGATGGCTTACCGCGCCAAGGCCACGGTGAAGGATATGGAATTCATACAGTTCCACCCCACCGCCCTTTTCCACCCCGGCGAAACGCATCCCGCCTACCTCATCACGGAGGCCATGCGCGGCTACGGCGGTATCCTCCGGCTGCCCAACGGCGAGGAGTTCATGCAGAAATATGACCGCCGCCTTTCCCTCGCCCCTCGCGACATCGTGGCGCGCGCCATCGACAAGGAGATGAAAATCCACGGCATTGACCACGTATGTCTGGACGTGACGCACAAGGACCCGGAGGAAACGAAACACCATTTCCCGAACATCTACCAGAAATGCCTCAGCATCGGCATTGACATCACCAAGCAGTACATCCCCGTGGCTCCATGCGCCCACTACCTGTGTGGCGGTATCAAGGTGGACCTCAACGCCTGCTCGAGCATCAAACGGCTCTATGCCGTGGGCGAATGTTCCTGCACGGGCCTGCACGGCGGCAACCGTCTGGCCTCGAACTCGCTCATCGAAGCGGTGGTCTATGCGGATGCGGCTGCCCACCACTCGCTGGAACACATCGCGGAGTACGACTTCAACCTGCAGGTGCCAGAGTGGAACGACGAGGGCACGATGACGAACGAGGAGAAGGTGCTCATCGCACAGGATGCCAAGGAAGTTTGCCAGGTGATGTCGTCCTACGTGGGCATTGTGCGCTCCAACCTGCGCCTGCACCGCGCCTGGACACGCCTGGACTTGCTCTACGAGGAAACGGAAGAGCTGTTCAAACGCGTGAAGGCCACCCGCGACATCTGCGAGCTGCGCAACCTCATCAACGTGGGCTACCTCATCACACGCCAGGCCATGGAACGGCACGAGAGCCGGGGACTTCACTATACCATTGACTATCCCAAGCACGCCTACGACCAGAACTGAACCTCACCCTGACCTGTAACCCAAAAGCCACTGGGGCCGTAGCCGCCAAAGGGATTTCACTCCCTGCGGAAACAGCCCCGGTGGCTTGCGTTCTGCCGACAGCCTCCAACCGGCCGGTGCCGGGCCGTTGGCTTCCACGGTTGACTATACAAAAAAATGAAGCAGAACGCGCCTCACGGCGAACTCTGCCTCTTTCGTCATTTACCTAAAAAACACTATTACCTTATAGCTTATATTATGTACAGACTGAGAATGGAGATTGTTTTTGGAAATGTGCGCGAGGCGAAATCCTGAAAAAGATTTACCTTTGTCAGGTGGCATATACCGCTGCGTTTTCCATACTTACAAAGAGCAACTCACAAGGGAGAATTGTTCTTTTTTTCTGATGCAAAAGTAAATAATCACTTTATCCGCTACAAATTTTTTAGACCAAAAAGGCGGATTTATAGATGAATTTCAGCATTTTTTTGCTGAATGCATACTACAAAAACACACACCGCCTTCTGAACTCCCCGGCAACGCCCTTCCGCATTCACTTCCATGCGGCAGGGAGATGGGAGAAAAGACGGCCATTCCCCATGAACAACCCGTGATAAACCCATGAAAATGCCGTGAACAATCCCTGATATACATTAAAAAAAAAAATGGCGCGCGGAAATTCTGCACACCATTTGTTACTTTTGCTGCGTATTTCAAGCCTATTTATTCTCTAACCCTTTCATACACATGAAAACGCTCCAAGTATTTTCTTTCTTCGCCCTCCTGACGGCCTCCGCGTTGCCGTCGGCCGGGCAGCGCGCCAGCCAGTCTTTGGAAGATGGCTGGCTGTTCCATTGTGGCGAGGCTGCAGGAGCCGAGGCTCCGGCCTTCAACGACCAAAACTGGGAAAAGGTGGCCATTCCGCACGACTGGGCCATCAAAGGCCCCTTCTCACGCGACAACGACCTGCAGAACGTGGCCGTCACGCAGAACTTTGAAACGGAAGCCTCCGTCAAGACGGGACGCACCGGCGGACTGCCCTACGTGGGTGTGGGCTGGTACCGCCGCACTTTCAGCAGCCGGCCCGGCAAGCGCGTCACCCTCGTCTTCGACGGCGCGATGAGCGAAGCCCGGGTATTCGTCAACGGACGCGAGGCCATTTTCTGGCCCTACGGCTACAACTCGTTCCACTGCGACGTGACGGACCTGGTCCACACTGACGGGAGCGCGAACGTGCTCGCCGTGAGACTGGAAAACAAACCGCAGTCGAGCCGCTGGTATCCCGGGGCAGGACTTTACCGCCATGTCCGCGTGGTACAGACGGAGCGCATCCACGTGCCGGTATGGGGCACACAGCTCACCACGCCCCACGTGGCACAGGACTATGCCTCGGTGTGTCTGAAGACCACGGTGGAGAATGCCGACACCTGCCTGCTCACCCTCGAAACGGTGGTGCGCGATGCGAAGGGGCGTGAGGTGGCGCGCAAAACGAACCAAGGTTACATCAACCACGGCGAACCCTTTGAGCAGCACCTCACCATTGACCGCCCGCAGCTGTGGTCGCCCGAAACGCCCTGCCTCTACACGGCCATCACCACGGTGAGGGCGTGCGGCAAGGTGCAGGATGTGTACGAAACGCGATTCGGCGTGCGCAGCATAGAATATGTGGCCGACAAGGGCTTCTACCTCAACGGCCGGCACCGCAAGTTCCAGGGCGTGTGTCTGCACCACGACCTCGGCCCCCTCGGCGCGGCCATCAACGAGAGTGCCCTGCGCCACCAGCTGCTGATGCTCAAGGACATGGGCTGCGATGCCGTG
>SFQP01000077.1 GCA_004562975.1 bacterium | reverse complement strand
GGCAGGCAATGCCGGCATGATCATCCAACCGGAACAGACCACCGTGGCCGACCTCATGCACCGGGCGGGATACGCCACCGCCGCAATCGGCAAATGGCACCTGGGACTGGGCAGCCAAACCGCCGCACAGGACTGGAACGGACAGCTGGACTGCACGCCCCGCGATCTGGGTTTTGACTACCACTACATCATGGCGGCCACAGCCGACCGCGTGCCTTGCGTCTACATCGAAAACGGCCGGGTGGCCGACTACGACGCTTCGGCACCCATTGAGGTGAGCTACCGACAGCCGTTCGCCGGCGAACCCACCGGACGCACCCATCCGCATCTGCTCACCAAGCTGCGCCCCAGCCACGGCCACGACCAGAGCATCGTCAACGGCATTTCGCGCATTGGCTACATGAAGGGCGGAGGCAAAGCCCTGTGGACGGACGAGACCATTGCTGACAGCATCCTGACCCATGCCTTGTCGTTCATCGAAGCCCACCGCTCGGAACCCTTCTTCATGTATCTGTGTACCAATGACATCCATGTGCCGCGAATGCCTCACGAGCGTTTTCGCGGAAAAAGCGTGATGGGGCTGCGCGGCGAAGCCATCCTGCAATTCGACTGGACGGTGCAGCAACTCACCGCGGCACTGCGGAGCCAAGGCCTCGACCGCAACACACTGATTATCATCACGAGCGACAACGGTCCGGTGCTCGACGACGGCTATGCCGACCAGGCCATAGAGCTGGCCGGCTCGCACCGCCCCGGTGGACCGTGGCGTGGCGGGAAATACAGCTCGTTCGAGGCAGGCTCGGCAGTACCCTTCATTGTCTATTGCCCGCCACGCTGGCCGCCCTGGCCGGTGTCGAGGTGAAGGAAGGCGATGCGCCCGACAGCGAGAACCACCTGTCCACCTGGCTGGGCCGCGACAAACATCCGCGCGACTTTGCCCTCAGCATGGCGGCCAACCGCAACGTGGTGCTCCGCACGCAACGCTACAAATACATCGCCCCCTCTGACGGCGGCCCCATCATCACCTGGGGGCCGAAGATAGAAACGGGCAACAGCCGGGAGCCCCAGCTCTACGACCTCTCCCGTTCGCGCTACGAACAGGACAACCTGGCCGGAAGCAAGCCCAAGGTGCTGCAAAGGCTGCAACAACTCTGGGAAAAGCTCTGCCGATAACACCCCTTCTGGCCACAGCAGACAACAGCATTATCCACTCCTTGCGTTAAGCAGATGACAAGGCCGTACAACTTGTCATCTGCTTTTTCACATATCAGGAGTTTCATGCTCCAAAGGAGTTTCATATGACAATCCCCCTACGCACTGTTAGCCGCCTCCGCAGCCCATTTTCCTGTCACATTCAAAAAACTTCAAACTGACATTTTTATTTACAAAAATTACAAATCGCTATCATTTATAATTTTTATTTCTACCTTTACGGCGTGTTAAGCCCCGTTCTTGCCACACGAACAAAGCATTTAACAACGCTATTCACCCGCTTGTGCCGCAGAACCCGGAGAAACAGGAATAATAAAACAAAACATCAGAAGTCATGAAAAACAGATTGTTTTTAGTCATCACATTCATCATGATGTTGATAGGATGGACGGGATGTGACAGCACAAAGACATCCGACGAACTCTACAGCGAATGCAGCAGCGGCGTGGTACTCGTGGTGAACCAGTACTACCACAAAATCACGTTGCCTACAGGTAAGGTATGGTACTTCTCCGACTTCGACGAAGACGGAGACCTCGAGGACTGGACCATGGATCAGGAGGAAATTCTCAAAAACCGCAAATTGATAACGGGCACGGGCTTCTTCATCTCCGACAAAGGGGTCATCCTGACGAACAACCACGTGGCCAATCCACAAATTGCGGTCAAGGATGCAAAAAACTCCGTCCGGCGCGTGTTCAGTGCCATGGACGAAATACTCAAAGCCGCCATGCAAGAACTGTCCGACCAGTTCGACGAACTGGAAAAATCCAAGTCTGGCTGTGTGCAATATAACCCCTACTTGGAGGAGTACTATGTCAATGAAGAAAAGCTGAACGAAATCAAGACGGAACAAGCGCAACTCAAAGAACAATACGAGGAGTTCAAGCAGAACAAGGAGCAACTCAAGACGATGGATCTCTCGGACCTCAGCGTGGAAACCATCTGCGACCTCGGCATAGCCTACAACGACACCTACGTCACCAAAACATCTGACCTCGTACCCTGCGTGGTCGTGAAGGTGTCCGACAAAGAGAATGTCGACCTGGCCACCCTCCAGCTCAAGAACAAACAGACACCGGACAACAAATACATTTTCACCGTCAACGAAACACAGGAAGAGTCCTTCTCCGACAAAGTGAAGAACCTCTTCTCCGACAACAACCAACAGGAATTAAAAACGGGACAGAAACTCTTCATGATAGGCTACAACGCCGGCTTCACGCTGTCGAACACCCAGCAGGGCATCAAGGCGCAGATAACCAACGGAACCATCTCGCAAATGCCCGACGAGGACAAGATGATGTACACCATCCCCAGTCTGCCGGGTTCCAGCGGGAGTCCTGTCCTCAATGAATACGGACAGCTGGTGGCTGTAAACTTTGCGGGCATCAGGGAAACGCAAAACTTCAACTATGGCATACAACTGAAACGCGTGCAACAGTTCCTGGCGCAATAAGGGCAGCAACCGTCAGACCTTACGGCAGCACTACGCTTTTTTATCCGCAAAAAAGCATTCACCCCTTCAAACGGAGCGCGTTTCCTTCTGATTTTCAGCGGTTTCGAGTGTGAAGGCTTACTCCTTCCATCCTTCACATGCGTTCACCTTGACTTTTCCTGATTTTGGTTGACCGTTTTTTCAGTTAATTTCCGCTATTGGTTTACTGTTTTCTGAGATAGTTGACCGTTTCCCAAAAAGGTTGACTTTTGATGTCAGATCTAATCCTTCAGCTGCCTGCCATGCAGTTGAAATGCTGGGGGGAAAACAGGAGCGTTTTGGGGGGCTAACTCAGACAGGGCTCAATGCCCTGTCTGAGTTAAGGTTTCCGCTGGTGGCATAAACCATCGCGTTTTTTGGGGGGACAGCGCGAAATTACTTGTTTTTTTCTAACAAGCACCCTCATCCGGCCGGCTTTTCTTCCATAAATTTTGTAACGGACCATGCTGCCGATGTGCTTGCGAGGGTGTAAGCATTCCTATACTCCTGTGGAGGCGTTGCTCGTTGTAGAACCGGATGAACCGACCTATGCGGTTACGTGCCTCGTGGATGTCGCGAAAGCGACGGGATGGATAGACGAGTTCCTGCTTGATGATACCGTTGATGCGTTCTGCAATAGCGTTGTCCGTAGGATTATAGTCTTCCGTCATGCTTATCAGTGCGCCACGGGATTCCAGTTCGAGCACGTAAGCATTGGAACAATACTGGATGCCCCGGTCGGAGTGATGTACCAGCCCGGACAAGTCGTCACCAGCCTGTCCTATAGCCTGCATCAAGGCCTCCACAGAGTAACGGGCTTGCAGGCTTTCCGAGAGACACCAGCCTACAATCTTGTGCGAGTAGGCGTCTGTGACCAGATGCAGATAGCAGCAGTCTTCTTCAATTTCAATGTAGGTTATATCACTGACCCACAGAGCATTTGAAGTCACTGGACATATCAACTGGGCTATGTTGCAGTACTTGTGGAAACGATGGTTGGAATTGGTCGTATGGCGGGGTCTAGGACGCGGAAGCGTCAGTTTAAAACGGAACAGCAATTTGTAGAAATTGTCACGTCCGGGAACCCGGTCAGAGCCAAAGGTGCCTTTCATCATAAGCCACAACTTGTAGCCACCTAGCATCGGGTCCTCCTCGCGAAGGGACAACACCGAATGGTATATTTGCTGCTCATAGATAAGACGTTCACCTATGCGCTTATGGGATTTGTAATAGGCCTGCTTTGTAAAGCCAAGCAGTGCGCAAGCGCGGTGTATGCTCAGGCCTCTGCGCTCACGCATAAGATCTACCGCTTGGCAGCGGAGTTTTTTCGTACAGGCATACCACGCTCCTCTGCCAGATCTATCAGCACATTCAGTGCTTCCACTTTCAGATTTGCTTCTGCCAGTTCACGCTCTTTCTCCTTAAGGGCCTTGCGTAGCGCAATTAGTTCCTCGTCTCTCGTCATGTCATTCATCGCACCGTATCTTTTCAGTTCACGCTGTAAAGATACAATGGTTTTTCGGGTTGAACTATAGCGACTGACCCAAACACTAAAGGTACTTACCAACACGCCATATTTCTTGGCTATGTCCTTTTGGCTCTTGGAGGTGTGAAGGTACTCCTCCACAATGCGGTTCTTCTCCGCACGACTGAATTTTGATAATGGCATTGTACTAAAATTAGATGATTTTTTGGTCAACCTATTTCAGTACAAGACACGTTTATGATACTAATCTCTTGAATTTCAACAGTTTTCAGGTGTGAAGGCTTGCTCGTTCCGCCCTTTACAAGCGTTCACCGTCCGTGTGAATGTTTTGAAATTCAATCCTTCACACTAAAACCGTTGAAAATCAGATGGAAACAAGCTCTGTGTGAAGGTGTGAATGTTTTTTCGGGAGTAAAATAACGTATATATACGTGTGCGCGAAAAGAGTATCTTCCCGACAGACTGCGGCTTTCGCAGCGTGATTGGTTCGCTTCGGCTGCCCAGCCGGACAAGGCGTGGAGTAACACTTCACAAGTCCGGGACTTGTCCGCACAACTCGGGGAGTAGGAAAAACAAGTCCAGGACTTGTGAAAACAAATCACGGACTTGTTAGAATGGCATTTCGTAGCCTCAACACCTTATAAGTAGGTGATAGCCATAAATTCTGTTATTGTAGACTTGGCTTTTCAGAAAAGTCCAATAGTTTGATTGCTGTCTTGTAAAAAGACCTTTACCGGACAGCAATCAAAAAAGTTTTAAGGTACAAGGTATTTGTCACCGGTTTCGCGGATAATCACTTCTTTGTAGTTGTCGTCAAATCCCGGACGTGAGGGGCGTGCGCCCAGGCCCTCGGGTGTGCGTTCAAACTTGCCGTCCTTTTCGGGCTTGACGGTCTGGTCGTTGTACTTGACAATGAGGTACTGCCCCAGCCGCGTCCAGCGTTCCATCATTTGGCGGGCACATTCTGCCGAATAGTCCGTGAGGTAGGCTGCTGCCCTGTCGGCATCGTAGCGTAACAATTCGACGGCCTGCTTTTCCACGGATGCCTGACGGGCGGCGTAGGCATCTTCCAACTCCTGACGGGCTGCCTTCAAACCGGGGAAGAGTTGGGAATAGCGCGGATAGGTCATGTTGGACACCCAGTTCTGAACCCAGAAGGCGGAGTTCCAGGAGAAGGTCACGCCGTCGGCATCCTTCGGGTCGTAACACTCGGGTGCTTGGGTGGCCGAGCAATAGACGGGGGTATAGGGCACCATGTTGGGGTCGTCGTTGCCGAACCACAAAACGCCGCCCACCGCATTGGGCAGGAAGTCGCGCAACTGGATGACATACGTGCCGGCAGTTTGCTGGGTGGAGATGGGCCGCTCGTTGAAGTAGCGTTTGCCCTTATGCTCCCATGAGAGCGGGGTGGGGCGGTAAGGGGCATTGTACGGGCCGGCTCCCACGTCCTGCGTCACATCGAAGGGCGTGCCCTCAAAGTGGTCGCGCATGGAGTTCATCACATCGTGGAGCGAGAGTTTTTGCTTGGGCTCGAAATAGAGCGGCATGGGACGGGCTTGGCCGATGTGTTTGCCGTCGACATAGTCCAGGTATTTGTCCATGCCTTCCACCCACCGGTTGTAGAAGCTCCACACGCGGGCTTCGCAATAACGGATGGCGCTGAAGTCGGCCGGTGCGTAGGCATCGGCAAAGGAGAAGTCGGCATCCTTGCCGGAGAAGTAGCCGCGCTGGCGGGCAAAACTGATGACATCCTTGGAGTAACGCACGTTCTTCTTGTCCTTGAGGTCGAACTGGTGGATGCGGCTTTGGTTGGCATGGCAGGCAATGCAGTTGTCGGGAATGCGCACGGCCACCCACACTGTTCCGCGCTGCTCGGGGCCTTTGCCTATCATCTCCAAAATCCAGACTTCGTTGGGGTCGGCAATGGAGAAACTTTCGCCTTCGGAGGCATAGCCGTAAGTCTGGACGAGGGAGGTCATCACGTCGATGGCTTCGCGGGCCGTGCGCGAGCGTTGGAGAGCGATGGTCATGAGGCTGACGTAGTCGATGATGCCCTTGGGGTCGGCCAGCTCTTCGCGCCCGCCGAAGGTGGTTTCGGTGATGGCCACCTGATGTTCATTGATGTAGCCCATGACGGCATAGGTGAAGGGTGCTTCGGGTATTTCACCATGGTACACGTTGGTGTCGCCGTCGACGATGCGGCGCATGGTGCCGGGGGCGTGATGGGCGGCGGGCAGATAGAGAAGCCGGCCGAACATGCCGTAATCGTCCTGGTTGTAGGTGATGAATGCCGAGCCGTCGGTGGAGGCTTTCTTGCCTACCAGGAAACTGGTGCAGGCTTGGGCGGAGGGGGTGAAGCCGAAGGCGGCGAGGCAGGCGGCTCCAAGCGATTTCAGAAGTTTCATCATGAGAAGGGAAAGTGGGGATAACGGAAAGTGGAGAACACAAAAATAGTCTTGGGTTTTCGGAAGTGTGCCGGAAACCGCAAGACTATCAGCTATGAATGATTTTAGAATGCTTTTTCGTCAGTGGCCTTGAACGACATGTCCAGACCTTTCACGGAATGGGTGAGGGCACCCACGGAAATGAAGTCGACGCCGCATTCGGCATAATCGCGCAGGGTGTCGAAGGTAATGCCGCCGCTGGACTCTGTCTCGAACTTGCCGCCGATGAGTTCCACGGCTTTGCGGGTGTCTTCCACGGAGAAATTGTCGAGCATGATGCGGTCGGCTCCGCCATGTTCCATGACTTGGCGTATCTCGTCGAACGTGCGGCACTCGATTTCGACTTTAAGATGCAGCCCCTTTTCCTTTTGGTAGGCGGCGCAGCGGTCCAAGGCGCGGGCTATGCCGCCGCAGAAGTCGACGTGGTTGTCCTTGAGCAAAATCATGTCGAACAGCCCGATGCGGTGGTTGACACCGCCGCCGATCTTCACGGCTTCTTTTTCGAGCATTCGCATACCGGGTGTGGTCTTGCGCGTGTCGAGCACACGGGTGTGGGTGCCCTTGAGCCGTTCCACATAGCGGTGGGTCATGGTGGCGATGCCGCTCATG
>SFQP01000076.1 GCA_004562975.1 bacterium | reverse complement strand
CGTTTCCGTAGGCTCTATCATCATGCTTTCATGGAAAAGCAGGGGGAAGTAGATGGTAGGAGCATGGAAACCGTAGTCGAGCAGGCGTTTGGCCACTTCCAGGGTGGTGATGTGCGAAGCGTCGTTGTGTGCGCCGCCGTATTTGGGCAGCAGTCCGTCGAACACGAACTCATGTTTGCACAGACCCTCAATGGGCAGATAATAGTAATCCTTGAGGCATTCCTTGATGTAGTTCGCATTCAGCACGCTCAGCTTGCCGGCCATGGGGATACCCTCCTTGCCCAAGGTGAGCAGGTAGGCGTAGGCCCGTACGATGATGCCGAAATTGCCCAGGTGGGGAGAAACGCTGCCCAAGGCTTCCGGGTTCTCGTGGAGCTCGTAGAGGCCGGTTTCCTCGTTGAATCTTACCTGCGGATTGGGAAGCAAGTCCTCCAGTCCGGCACGTACACCTACAGGGCCGCTGCCTGGTCCGCCGCCGCCGTGGGGTGTGCTGAAAGTCTTGTGCAGGTTGATGTGCATCACGTCGAAGCCCATGTCGCCGGGGCGGCATACGCCCAGCATGGGGTTGAGATTGGCACCGTCGTAGTACATCAGTCCGCCGCATTCATGCACGAGGCGTGCGATTTCCGGAATTTGCTGTTCAAAGATACCCAGCGTGTTCGGGTTCGTCATCATCATGCCGGCGATGTCGTCGCCAAGAAGCGGTTTGAGGTCTTCCACGTCAACCGTTCCGTTGGGCGTGCTCTTCACCTGTACGATTTGCAGTCCGCAGACGGCGGCAGAGGCCGGATTGGTGCCGTGAGCAGAGTCGGGCACGATAATCTTTGTGCGGCGTGTGTCGCCCCGTTTCATGTGGTACGAACGTATCACCATGAGGCCCGTCAATTCGCCGTGAGCTCCGGCGTAGGGGTTCAGGGTGAAACGGCTCAGTCCGGCAACTTCCGACAAGGTTTTCTGCACCTCGTCGTAGAGTTTCAGCGCGCCCTGACAGAGCGAGGCATCCTGTGCGGGGTGAACCTGCGTAAATCCCGGCAGAGCGGCCAGCTCCTCGTTGATTTTCGGATTATACTTCATCGTGCAGCTGCCCAAGGGGTAGAAGCCCGTGTCCACGCCGAAGTTGTTGCCCGACATGTTCGTGTAGTGTCTCACCACGGTCAGTTCGTCCGCTTCCGGCAGTTTGGCGGGCGGTGTCTGGCGCATCAGGTTTTCCGGCAGGGCCGAGAGCTGGTGCTTGGGGCTGGGGTTATGGGGCAGGGAGTAGCCCTTTCGTCCAGGTTTGGACAACTCAAATATCAGAGGGGAATATATAGTGCGGTTCATGAGAGGACAGTTTTGACAAATTCTACAATTTCTTCTTCTGTACGCTGTTCGGTAGCGGCAAGAATTAGGCAATCGTCCGTTCCCTCCGCCTTCACACCGGCCAGATAGCCGGCCTGTGCCAGTCTGCTGCGCAAGGCATCCACGCCCTCCGCACCTTTGTAACGCAGGGTGAACTCGCCCAAGAAAGGTTGTTCGGGGAAGGCATCCTCAAAGCGTCCATCCTGCACCAGCAGGTCGTGCAGCAGGTGTGCGGCGGCGTAAGTGTTCTCGTTCACCTCGCGTAGGCCTTGCGGCCCCATGAGCGAGAGGTAGGCCGCAACGTACAGACACATGATGCCCTGGGCAGTACAGATGTTCGAGGTAGCTTTTTCGCGGCGGATGTGCTGTTCGCGTGCCTGCATGGTGAGCACGAAGGCGCGTTTGCCGTCGGCATCCACCGTCTGTCCCACCAAGCGTCCCGGCATCTTGCGCACCAGCGCGTTCTTGACGCACAGGTAACCGATGTACGGGCCGCCGTAGGCCAAGGGCAGTCCCAGGCTTTGGGCATCACCGCAGGCAATGTCTGCACCCCACTCTCCCGGTGTACGGAGCACAGCCAGTGAGGAGGCCACACTGTTGATGGCCAGCAGGGCTTTGTTGGCGTGGCACGCATCGGCCAGTCCGGTAAAATCCTCAATGATGCCGTAATAGTTGGGTTGCGGCACGATGACACCGGCCACGTCGCCGGCTGCCAGCAGGCTGTCGATGGCAGCCCGGTCGGTAATGCCGTTGACAGGAGGCACCACGACGAGATCCACGCCGTGGAAATGCGCATAGGTCTTCACCACGCGCAGCACGTTCGGGTTGAAAGTGCCGGAGATGACCACGCGGTTACGCTTTTTGGCGGCGGCCACACACATCATCATGGCTTCGGCCGTGGCGGTGGCACCGTCGTACATCGACGCGTTCGACAGGTCCATGCCCGTGAGGTCCGCCATCATCGTCTGGTACTCAAAGATATATTGCAGCGTTCCTTGGGAAATTTCCGCCTGATAGGGAGTATAGGATGTGGAAAACTCGCTGCGTGAGGCGATGTAAGGAATCACCGCCGGCGTATAGTGGTCGTAGGCACCGGCTCCGGCGAAGCATACGGGACGGGCGTTCTTGTCGGCCAGTCCGGCAATGATTTTGCGCACTTCAATCTCGCTTTTGCCTTCCGGGATTTGAAGTTCGCGGTGCAGTTTGAGCTCTTCGGGCACCTCAGCGTAGAGGTCGTCGAGACTGTTTACGCCAATCACTTCCAGCATTTGCCGGATGTCATCGGGCGTATGGGGAAAATATTTCATGGAAACAGTGGTTAAATGGGCAGTTGATAAATCTCTGGGAAGCAAAACTTTCCTCAAAATGAAAATGCCACAAACCATCCCCGTCACTCCTTGCTACCTGTTGGCGGAAGGCTGAGTCGGGCATAGTCTGTGGCATTTTCATGTTAAGGAAACGGTTGATAGGGTTTGGCGTATGCCTTAGTGGAGGATAGAGCGATAGTCGGAAGCGTTCATCAGGCTTTCCAGCTCAGAGGGGTTGGACATTTTCACCTTGATAATCCAGTTGGCGAAAGCGTCCTGGTTGATCAGTTCCGGTTGGTCCTCCAGGTCGGCGTTCACTTCCACCACTTCGCCGCTTACGGGCGAAATCAGGTCGCTTGCGGCCTTCACGCTTTCCACTGCGCCGAAGTCCTTGCCATACCGATATAGGCAAATTCGCCTTCGACTTTTACGTATTCGTGGCTCTCGCTGTAGTAGAGCCCTTCAATCACTTTTGCCATAATGTGTTGCTGTTAAAATGTTTGGTTGATAATGTAGGGGTGTTTAATTTATAGAACACTCCTATGCTGGGGAAAGAAGCAGCGTTTTTTGTGTTACTTCTTGTAATGTTTTTGGTAGAAGCGTTTCTTCACCACCTTGCCCGGTTGCAGCTTGCGGTGGATGCGCACCTGTACCGGTGTGTCGAGTTTGGCATAGTCTGCATCAATCAGCGCCATGCACACACTCTTGCCGGTCGATATGGAGCAGTAGCCCGTGGTCACCTCGCCGATGACTTTGTCTTCAGCCACCACTTCATAGCCGTGGCGGGGTATGGCCTTGCCTTCCAGCTCGATGCCCACCAGCTTCTTGGCCACGCCTTCCGCCTTCTGGCGTGCAACGGCCTCTTTGCCGACAAATTCCTCTTTGTCCAGCTTCACGAACATGCCCAGCCCGGCCATGATGGGCGAGATGTCGTCCGTCAGTTCGTCGCCATAGAGCGGCAGTCCCACCTCGAAGCGCAGCGTGTCGCGGCAGCCCAGTCCGCAAGGCTTGGCCTGCTTGCTGTCGATGAGCTTGTCCCAAGCCTGCTGGATGTAGGCGTGTGAACCGTAGATTTCAAAGCCGTCTTCACCCGTGTAGCCCGTGCGGCTCACGATTAAGGTTTCGGAGGGCGTTTCAATCAGCTTGAACGTGTAGAACTCCAGCTCCTTGCAGGCCAGTCCCAGCACCTCTTCCACCACGCGTTCGGCTTCCGGACCCTGCACGGCGAGCTGTCCGTAGTATTCGCTTTGGTTTTCGGTCTGTACGTCAAAGTCCTTGGCCTGTTCCGTTATCCAGGCATAGTCCTTGTCGATGTTGGCAGCGTTGATGACGAGGAAAAACTTCTCGTCGCCCATCTTGTAAACCAGCAGGTCGTCCACCGTGCCGCCGTGGGGGTGGAGCATCATGCCGTAGAATATTTTTCCCACGGGTGCGCCGGCCACGTCGTTGGTGAAGATGTGCTGCACGTAGCGTTCAGCTTCCGGACCCGTCACGAGCACTTCGCCCATGTGGCTCACGTCGAACACGCCGCAGGCGTTGCGCACAGCCTGGTGCTCGTCGGTGATGTCGGTGTACTGTATAGGCATTTCAAAACCGCCGAAAGGCACCATTTTGGCACCGAGGGAAACATGGCGGTCGTAAAGACAAGTTCTTTTTTCAGACATGATATAATGTAGAATATGGGTTAGTTCAAAAGGATATACACTTCCATGCGGTAGGCGAATAGCGTGCTGCGGCGCGGAGGCCGGCACTCAGTCGGTGAGGCAGGCCGTCAGCTGTTCGGCGGTCAAGCCCCGGATGCTGCGTTCCGGATGGTGTTCCTCCACGGCCTGCTTCAGGCTTTGCGGCGTGAATGCTGCTCCTTCAAAAGCCTTGTTGAAGCATTCTGCGGCATTGTCCAGCTCGAAGAAGTCGCCCGAAAGGCTGACCTTTTCAATCAGCGTGCCGCGCAGTGTGAAGTGGAAGGCCAGCGTGCCGCATCCCTCAATCCGCGCTTCGCGTGTCAGATCCGAGGCCGCCGTCTGTCCGTAGAGATATTCCGGTTCGTAGTAGCCCTGTTCCATCCGTTCGATTTCCTTCACCGCCTCATCGCTGAGCGTCACGCTCCGGTCGCACAGCAGCGAGCGCAGCCGGTGGCGCAGTTCCGTCACGCCGAAAGGCAGGTAGTCCTTCAGCAGGGCGATGCGGCTTCTCACGCTTTTCACCCCCTTGGCCTGCAGCTTCGACACATCCGGGTGCAATGCGCCCTGCATCAGGCGGGGGTTCGTGTCGTAGAGCATCGTTCCATGCACGATGTTCCGTTCCGGCAGATGGTAGAAAGCGTTTCCGCAGATTTTCCCGCCGCCTTTGAGGATGATGTCGTTGCGGCCGGAGAGTTCCACCTGCGCGCCCAGCTTGCACAAGGCGGCTGCCACCTGTTCTGCATACTCTATGAACAGCGGCTCCACTGCCCCCTCGCCCGTAATCAGGCTCCACATGATGTTGTTCCCGTCGGCGAAGATCGCGCCTCCGCCGCTTTTCCGGCGCACCACGTCGATACCTTCCTGCGCACAGAAGTCAAGGTCCACCTCCTGATGAGCCACTTGGTTACGCCCCATCACCACCGTCGGACCCAGTTGCCAGGAAAAGAGGTAATTGTCTTTGGGGAGATGTCGGGCGATATATTCTTCAGCAGCCAGGTAGAAAGGGGCACGTCTGTGTTCCGTATAATCGGGAAATTGGACATAACATGCCGGGAAACGGGTTTCCATGAAAAACGGAAGTGAAATAATCGTAAAAAATAGGTTATTAGTCTTTGGCGCGGCACAACTGCCGTGTGCCATAAAGCGCAGCAAATGTAGCAAAACATAGCTGACACCCAAAAAAATCAAATCATTTTTTTCCAATGCTGTTTGCAAGTTGTACTTTTGCCGACAATTCGCTGCCCCGTCTGTATGTGGGGGCGGTTGCCGCCGGCACCGCAAGTAGCTTATCCCGAAAAGTCTTACAATTCTTTTCCTTATGTCCAGTCGCTGCTCCTTATGTATATGTATAGGCATATTGTTTGTTGCCTTATGGTGCCAATCCTGTGGCAGTGTCGACAAATCCATCCGTCGGGGCGATGCCGCCATGGCCATCGGTGAGTATGCCGAGGCAGCCGGGCAATACAAGCAAGCCTATTCGCGCACTTCGCCCAAGGAGAAGGAGCTGCGCGGACGCATTGCCTTCAAAATGGGCGATGCTTATGCCCGCTACGGCTACACCGCCCGCGCTGTCGGCGCGTTGCGCAATGCCGAGCGGTATAAGTACACCGACACGCTCACCCTCCGCCTGCTGGGCGAGCAATTGCAGAAGCAGGGCGATTACAAAGGCGCGGAGAAAGCCCTGACCGCCTATCTTGAACGCTTCCCCGACGATGCCGCCGCGAGCACCGCCTTGCAGAACTGCCACACGCAGGATGCCCTCCGCCGTCAAGGTTCCGCTTACACCGTCAAGCCCGCCACGCTTTTCAACGCCAACCGTTCCGATTACTGTCCCGCCTATATGGGCACCGAGGCTGCACAACTTTATTTCACCTCCACCCGAAAGCAGGCCTTGGGAGATGTCAGCGGTATCACCGCCATGCAGAACGGCGACATCTTCTTCGCCAAGAAAGATGAAAAAGGAAAATGGAAACCTGCCGAGGCACCTGAAGGAGAGTTGAACACCGAGTACGATGAGGGAGCCTGCTCCTTCTCGCCCGACGGCACCACCATGTATCTCACCGTTTGCCGTACCGACCCGCAATACCCCCGCTTGGCCGAAATATGGACTTCTTCGCGCACCGATGCCAAGTGGAGCAAACCCACCCAGCTTACCATCACCGCCGACACGCTTTCCTCCTACGCCCATCCGGCACCTTCGCCCGATGGCCGCTGGCTGTATTTTGCCTCCGATATGCCCGGCGGCTTTGGAGGGCTTGACCTGTGGCGCATCGAGATGAGCGGCGGCCACGGCTTCGGTCGTCTGGAAAATCTCGGTCCTTCGGTCAATACCCCCGGCAACGAGTGCTTCCCAGCCTTCCGTCCCAGCGGCGAACTCTACTTCTCCAGCAATGGGCGCACACCGGGCCTCGGAGGGCTCGACCTCTACCGCGCCACGGAGGACACCGTGGCCCACAAGTGGGAAGTACACCACCTGCCCATACCCATGAACTCTGCCGCCGACGACTTTGGCATCACCTTTGAAGGCCTCCACAACCGGGGCTTCTTCAGCTCCGACCGCTCCACCGGCGGACGTGGCTGGGACAAACTCTTCGAGTTCTCCTATCCCGAAGTGTTGCAGACCGTCAAGGGGTGGGTCTACGAGCAGGACGGATACGAACTCCCTGCCGCCGAAGTGTATATGGTGGGCAGCGACGGCACCAACCTCAAGTTTGGCGTGCTCTCCGATGGGTCTTAACTATCTTTTTCTGGCCACCTGCCAGGGCTTTCTCGGTGTGAGCGGCGCGTTGCAGGCCGACAGTGCCGAGGTGGAGAAGCAGCACGTCTTGCAGTTCCCCCTGCCCAGCATCAGCGTACCCGTACTGGTGCGCAATGTGTTCTATGAATTTGACAAAGCTACCCTGACTCCGGAGTCGTGTACCGCGCTTGACCGTCTGGCGCGTATGCTCACGGAAAATCCGCACATCACCATCGAACTGGCCGCCCACTGCGACTATCGCGGCAACGACGACTACAACCTGCGTCTCTCTCAGCGGCGTGCCGAGAGCGTGGTGAACTATCTCGTGGAGCACGGCATCGCCCGCGACCGCCTCACCCCCTGCGGCTACGGCGAGCAGGTGCCCAAGGTGGTCAACCGCAAATTGCTCGAAACCTATCCCTTCCTCCACGAGGGCGACACCCTTACCCTGCCTTATATCCTGGCCCTGCCACCCGAACAGCAGGAGGTTTGCAACGCCCTGAACCGCCGCACCGAGTTCCGCGTGCTCCGCACCACTTACGGCCTCTTCGACGAGCAGGGCAACCTGCGGCCCGAAGCCCTGCGGAAGGAAACGGAGGAGTGATTTCATTCGTTTATAGTTTATGGTTAAAAGTTTATTGGATTGCCTGGTGCGGCGATGTTCTTCGCCATTCCAAGAGCCACTATATAAGCTCTAAACCCATAACTACAAACTAATGCATCCATTATTCATTAAAACAATTATTCATTATGCTGATAACCAAATTTCTTCATGCTTTCGGGCGTTACCTTATCCTCATGGGGCGCACATTTTCCCGTCCCGAGAGGATGCGTATGTTCTTCAAGCAATACGTCAAGGAAATGGCCCAGCTCGGTGTCGACTCCATCGGCATCGTATTGCTCATCTCCTTCTTCATCGGTGCCGTCATTTGCATCCAGATCAAACTCAACATCCAGAGCCCGTGGATGCCCCATTGGGTTTCTGGCTATGTGACGCGTGAAATCATGTTGCTCGAGTTTTCGTCCAGCATCATGTGTCTGATACTCTCCGGCAAAGTCGGCTCCAACATAGCCTCCGAGCTGGGCACCATGCGCACCACGCAGCAGATTGACGCTTTGGAAATCATGGGTGTGAACCCCGCCTCCTTCCTCATCCTTCCCAAGATTGTGGGGCTCATCACCATCATGCCCTTCCTCGTCATCTTCAGCACCTTCAGCGGCATCATCGGTGCTTACGCTACTGCCTACATCGGTCACATCATCACACCCTCCGACCTCACCGCCGGTCTGCAGCACTCCTTCACCCAGTGGTTCTTCTGGATGGGTGTCATCAAGTCCCTTTTCTTCGCCTTCATCATCACCAGTGTCTCCTCCTTCTACGGCTACCACGTTGAAGGTGGCAGCATCGAAGTGGGCAAGGCCAGTACCGATGCCGTGGTGGCCTGTTCCATGCTCATTCTCTTCTCCGACCTCTTCCTCACACAACTCCTGTCATGATAGAAATCAGAAACCTGCATAAGTCCTTCGGCGACAAAGAAGTGCTCCGGGGCATCACCTCGCGCTTCGACAGCGGAAAGACCAACCTCATCATCGGCCAGAGCGGTTCCGGCAAGACCGTTCTGATAAAAAACATCGTCGGCCTCTTCGAGCCTACCCAGGGCGATGTGCTCTATGACGGGCGCAGCTTCATGAGCATGACCAAGCGCGAGCGCGCGCTGCTCCGCCGCGAGATGGGCATGATTTTCCAAAGCGCGGCGTTGTTCGACTCCATGTCCGTGTTGGAAAACGTCATGTTCCCCCTTGATATGTTCTCCTCCGACAGTTATAAGGACCGCGTCCGCCGTGCCCAGTTCTGTCTGGATCGCGTCAACCTCAGCGATGCTGCATCGAAATATCCCGGCGAAATATCCGGCGGTATGCAGAAGCGCGTGGCCATTGCCCGCGCCATCTCGCTCAACCCCAAGTACCTCTTCTGCGACGAGCCCAATTCCGGACTTGACCCCAAAACGTCGCTCGTCATCGACGAACTCATCCACGATATCACGCAGGAGTTCAACACCACCACCATCATCAACACCCACGACATGAACTCCGTGATGGGCATCGGCGAGCACATCCTTTTCATTTACAAAGGCAACGCCGCCTGGGAGGGCACGAAGGACGAGGTGATGCAGTCCGACAACGAGCTGCTCAACAATTTCATCTTCGCTTCCGACCTCTTCCGCAAGGTCAAAGAGGCTGCCGAAAACGACAAACGTCCCTGAAGCGACCGACACTGTGATAAATGGAAATGCAGTGCCGGCGGAACCGAACAAGGCTTTCATTGACAAAATGAGTTGGCAAAACCGCCGTTTTGTATCAAAATTATATTAAATCAGACGCCATTTTCGTTCAGATGTTTGGATTGACGTACCATCCCCTGTACATTTGCATTGTTTTTCATGGTATTAGATTTAAGGTTAGTAAAAGATTGGTTGTCGGGAGACAATCAATTTTTTTGTCCCTATGCTTTCCGGCAGTCCTGACGCCGGCAGAACAATGCAATCCTCGTTTGTTCGTTTCCGTTTCCCCTTCCTCTTCATTGCATTCACTTATCGCCTGACAGCCTATCCCTCTGCGTAAAGAAAGACCATGCCGACGACATCTGCGCAGCACCCATATATAATACATTGCAAATTACCTCACTGCCCCATCGGTTCGACTTTCCTATACGTTTTTTTATCCTCAAAAAAATATTCACGCCTTCACATGAAGTACCTTTCTTCTTGATTTTCAGTAGTTACAAGTGTGAAGGCTTTGCATTTCAAGCCTTCACAGTGCAGGGTGCGTATTTGGCCGCTCTCTCCTTGATTTTCATCGGTTTTCCGGTGTGAAGGCTTGCTTTTCCCACCCTTCACAAGCAATTGAGTCAACCATTTCGGGAAACGGTCAACTCTCTCAGGAAACAGTAAACCGGAAACAGAAATTTTCAGATATAACGGTCAACCAAAATCAGGAAAAGTCATCCATTCACTCGTGTGAATGCTTTGTTTTTCAAACCTTCACACCCCAAATTATTGAGAATCAGGCGGAAACAAACTTCGTGTGAAGGGGTGAATGCTTTTTTCGGGAAAGAAATTCCGTATATAAACGCGCGCGAAGGAGGCATTTCTCTAATGATGTTTCGGTTTTTCAGCAGGAATGTTCCCTTCTTCTGCCCAGTCGGACATTGCGGAAGGTTTTCTTCGCAAGTCCCGGACTTGTTCGCACAACTCTTGGACTTGTTCCCACAACTCCCGGACTTGTTCGTACAACTCGGCGAGTTGACAGAGCAACTCCCTGATTTGGAAGAACATGATAATCTCATCCCTCATCCCCCCGAATTGTAGTCTCCTTGTCTAAAACCTGATGTGAACTGTTGTATCGTTCCATCTTTTTCCCTACTTTTACACCGTTTTTTCCGTCCATAGGTATTGCTGTGGCAGGAATTGCCATACCCCATCGCCTATTTGATACACCTATTTGCTGTACGAAGACTACAATTCGCCGGGGACACTGGTCGCGGTCGATGCCTGTAGTACGTCACCAGGCTTTGAGCCCGGCGGGAAGGGTGTAAGGTTATCATGCAGGGCGTGTAAAAACTTTGCTCTCTTGCCTATCGTTTTTTTATATCTAAACTATATGCAAAAACTACTATTATCTTTTTGTCTCGTGTGGCTGATGTTCTGGAGCGCAGCCGGTGCCGTGGCACAAACAGCCTACGGTTTTCTTACGGGAACCAACAGCAGTACGCTCAAACCAGGACTATACAGCGTAAACATGACGGACGGACAACAGCTCACGCCCATGAAGACCGCCATGTACGGACTTTGGGGCGGTGCCGGTGATGGTCAAAACTATTTCTGCCTGCTCAGCAGCGATTACGAAGGCTATCAAATGGCCGGATTGGCCGTTTACGATTTTGAGAAAGGCGACTTTGCTTTCTGTTCCACCGGAATAGATTACGGCTGTTCCGACTTGACCTACGATTTGAGCACACAGCAGATGTACGGCGTGTTGTGTCGGGAAAAAGGAGCGAAAACGGCTTCCCAACTCATAACCATTGACCTTGAAACCGGCCGGCGGACGCAGGTGGCCGAACTTTCCGACAAAATCATGGCGATTGCGGCCGATGCCGACGGGCGGCTCTACGCCATGTCCTCAGCCTCCGACCTGTACCGCGTGAATAAGCAGAACGGCGAGCTGACCCTCATCGGCACGCCGGGCATTGTCACGCTGACGGACCAAGTGCAGTCAATGGAGTTCGACCGCAACAACGGAAAACTCTACTGGACGGGGGTTGACAATGAGTATAATACATTCCTGATGGAACTTGACACGCAGACGGCTGAGATCCTCAACTGGCAGTCCGTGGAGGACAATACGCTGCTTGGAGGTCTGTACATTCCTTTCACCGTGCAGGGTGGGGGAGGCGATGAAGAACAGCGTGTGCCCGAAGACATCCTTACTGTTACGGCCGGCAATGAAGGCGTGGTAGCCCAAGTGCAATGGACCGACAACAACCCCGTGGGCACCCGTTACCGCGTGACTCGCTATCCCGATGGCAAGGTGTTCGACGACATCGCCGAAAAATCATTCCGTGACACCACGGCCTTGCAAGCCTGCTATTTCACCTACGGCGTAGTGGCCTACAACAATGCGGGACGCAGCAACGAATTGAAAACAGCTCCCGTGTTGGCCGGCCCTGCCTTGGAGATGCCTTACGCCATGGACTTTTCCAATCCTTTGGCGTTGGCTCAATGGCGCGTGGTCGACGCCAATTCCGACCAGACGCTTTGGCGTGTCAACGCCGACAACTTCCAGTACTTCGGCTCCTTCTTTAAACAGGCTGATGACTGGCTCATGTCCGTACCCTTCCGTTTGGAGCAAGGTCAGGAGTACCGCCTTCGTTACAAGCTGCATTGCCCTTCCATCTTGGGTTCTTCAGAAAATTTGCAAATCACGCTGGGCACCTCGGACGACCCGCTGACACACACGCAAATCCTTGAGAAGCTGGAAAATTTCACTACTTCGGAGCCGCAGGAACGCATGGTGGCCTTCACACCTGAGCAGACGGCCAATCTCGTGTTGGGCTTCCACGCCTTATCCGCGCCCGACCAGTTCCAAATTCAACTTTTCGACATCCAACTCTCTGCTTACGCTCCCCGCGACTTGGCTGTCGGTGAGCCGGAAGGCGAATTCCTCACTGTGGCCGACATGGATTACACCTGTTCTGCCAAAGTGCAGAATGTGGGCGAGGAGCCGATGGAAAACTTTGAGGTCCGGCTGATGGACAGTGAGGGCCGTTTGTGGCAAACGCAGACCGTGGCAGAAACTTTGCTTCCCGGCGAGGAACGGACCGTCGAGTTCACCCTTACACCCCGGGAGGCCGGCAACCTGTTCCTCCATACAGAGGTGGCGGCATCCGGCGATGGCAATGTAAGCAATAATGTATCCCCGGCTTTCGAGCTTGAAGTGCGTCCCGCCACAGAGCAAATTGTGCGCATAGGCAGCCGTACCGCTTCGCCTAACCTCTTCCCCATCGCTTTTGAAGGGTATTATTACAGCTTCTCCCAGGCCATTTATCGCAAGGATGAGCTCGGCATGGGGGCAGCCCATATAAAGGAAATCGGCTATCGCTACCACAGCAAGGCATCAGCACCCATCGAAAACTGTCAGTTGGAGCTGGCCCTATCCAATACGGGACACAGTACGCCGGCTGACGGTTGGACCGATGCGGAGTTCATGCAGAAAACGTATCAGGGCAAGGCCACATTCGGTGTGGGAAGTCATACGTTGCGACTGCCTTTTGATGAACCTTTTGTCTACACGGGCGGAAATCTTTGTATCCAGCTGTCGAAGCTGCGCGATGCCACGTTCCAGGAGGTTCACTTCGACGCTACCGACTACCCCGGGGAGGTGCGTACGGCTTTCACCCAGAATGACAACGGTGAGGTGGTGCTGACGGAAGTCAACGGTTCGTCCATGTTGCCCGACATCTATCTTATCGTGGAACCGATGAGTGCAGAAGGCGTGTCCGAAGCGGGCACGGCACCGGTTGTTTCACTGGTGGGATACGGCGAAAACCGTTTCCGCTTGGTGGGTGGCCGTCTGCTGACTTGTACAGTGTATGCAGCCGACGGACGCCAAGTGCCGGCGGAAGTGGCTGCCGACGATACAGCGTAACCATTCGCTGCGGGGATTTCCTGTCAATCGGTATCTTGGTGTTGAAGTGTTTAAGGGAAAGTCATGGATGTCAGAGAGTGGCCCTCCAAACTTTCAGCCTTTCCGCTCTAAACGCTTAGACAATGCCTTGTGCCATCATGGCGTGTGCCACCTTCATGAAGCCGGCCACGTTGGCACCGCGCACAAAGTTGATGCTGCCGTCCGGTTGGCGACCGTAGCGTACGCACTGGTCGTGAACGTCGGACATGATGCGGTGCAGGCGTTCGTCCACCTCTTCGGCAGTCCAGGAAAGGTGCATGGCGTTTTGCGTCATCTCCAGTCCGGAAGTGGCCACGCCGCCCGAGTTGACAGCCTTGCCCGGTGCGAAGGGCATCTTGTGCTCGATGAAGTAGTCAACGGCCTCTGCCGTGCAACCCATGTTGCTCACTTCGGCCACAAGGGAAACGCCGTTGGCGCAGAGTTGCTGGGCATCTTGCAGGTTGAGCTCGTTCTGTGTGGCGCAGGGGAGTGCGATGTCAACGGGCTGTTCCCACGGTTTCTTGCCGGCATAGAAGGTAGCCTCGGGATAACGCTCGGCGTAGGGAGCCACGATGTCGTTGCCCGAGAGGCGGAGTTCGAGCATATAGTCAATCTTTTCGCCGCTCACGCCTTCGGGGTCGTAAACGTAGCCGTCGGGTCCGCTCAGCGTAACGACTTTGGCTCCCATCTCGGTGGCTTTCTTCACGGCACCCCAAGCCACGTTGCCGAAGCCCGACACCGCAACGGTCTTTCCGGCAATGTCCATGTTGTAGTCGGCCAGCATCTGCTTCACGAAGTAGAGGGCACCGTAGCCCGTGGCTTCGGGACGCAGGATAGAGCCGCCGAACTCCATGCCCTTGCCGGTCAGCGTGCCGGTGTGTTCGCGTGCCAGTTTCTTGTACATTCCATAGAGATAGCCCACTTCGCGGCCTCCCACACCGATGTCGCCTGCCGGTACGTCCTGATCAGGACCCAGGTTGCGCCACAGCTCCAGCATGAAGCTCTGGCAGAAGCGCATGATTTCCGCATCGCTGCGGCCTCGCGGAGCAAAGTCCGAACCACCTTTCGCGCCGCCCATGGGCAGGGTGGTCAGGGCGTTTTTGAAAGTCTGCTCAAAGCCCAGGAATTTCAGGATGCTGAGGTTGACGGAGGGATGGAAACGGATGCCGCCTTTGTACGGGCCGATGGCGTTGTTGAACTGTACTCGGTAGCCCAGGTTAACGTGAACTTCGCCTTGGTCGTCCACCCAGGGCACACGGAAGGTGAGGATGCGGTCGGGTTCTACGAGGCGTTCTATCAGCTTGGCCCGTTCAAATTCAGGGTGTTCATTGTACACGTCTTCGATGGAGAGGAGAACTTCGCGCACGGCCTGCAAAAATTCGGCTTCGCCGGGGTGCTTGGCCTCCAGGGCCTGCATGATTTGCTCGGTTTTCATGATAAGGGTGAGTTTTTCGTAAGGTAAAACAAATAAGGTTTACGTGTAAGGCAGTCTTTTACTGCAATACGTGCGCAAATGTAAGTGGTTTATCCTTTCATGCCCAATAATTCCGCGAGTATTTTTTGATTTTTCTGAAAATTGGGGAGCTACGAGCGTCATTTTGATAGTAGCGGCAACCCCTAATCCACCCGTTGCAGCCCGCCCCGTCGGCCAAAATGCGGCATACTGTACTAATTCTGCAAAAAAATGTCTAATTTTGCCAGCTCATGCGCCCGTTCGCCTGTCGTGTTGTCTGGCGGAGAGGGCGACGGGGCGGAAAACAGACCGCCCCGTAGTGCAATAAAAAGCCATTCCCGGCGTTAAGGAATAAAACGGTTCTTGTCCGTACGCTTCCGGCTACACGTAATATATAATATGTATTATAAGGAGCAGGGGCAGCCTTGTCACAGCAGGTGTCAACGGACAATCCAAGAAAACACACTGGTCATGGAATTGAAATGGATACTCTATCTCCTATGTTCGCTGGTCGTTAGTTTCGGACTGACAGCCGTTCTGATGAGGCCGCTGCTGCGGCTGTGCAAGCGGAGGGGCATCTACGATTTGCCTGATGAGCGCAAGGTCCACCATCGGGGCATCCCCCGGCTTGGAGGCGTGCTTTTTATGCCTGCCATGCTGATGGGAGCTTCCGCCACCATCATGGTGCAAATGCTGGTTGACTACCGGGGCTTCCCCACGCTCACGATGAACGTATGTGTCATGTTCGTCGGTATGTTTCTCATCTATCTCATCGGGTTGCTTGACGACCTGTTCGGG
>SFQP01000075.1 GCA_004562975.1 bacterium | reverse complement strand
CGTGACTTGCAAAAGGTCGCTCTAAAAAACAGCAGACGGCCGGAATAAGTAAAATCACTCATGGGGTATTCTTTAAAACCTAATTTATAGAACACCCCTAAACTCTTCAACCTAAAACAACAAACCATACCCAGTAACTCCTCATGACACGTTCCATCCCCCACATACTCCGTTTCCTGCTGGGCCACCTGAAAGAGCACCGCCTTCAGGCCACGCTCAACACGCTGGTGGGCAGCTGCATCGTCGCTGCCGACCTGGGCTTTGTATGGGCCACGAAGCTGGCCGTCGACATTGCCACGGGCCACCGCACCTCGCCCGGACTGGGCTGGGCTTTCTGCATCATTGCCGCCATGATGGCCGCACGCATTTTCTTCGTGGTGGCTTCAAGGTGGATACAAGCCATGCTGGGAGTGAAGGCGCAGAACAATATGCGCAAAAGTGTTTTCGCACACCTGCTGCAATGCAGCTGGATTGACCTGCGCAGTTATCATACGGGAAACCTGACCAACCGCCTGGAGCGCGACGTGACCGACGTGGTGAACTTTGCCACCGAAACGGTGCCGTCGTTCATCACCACCACGTTGCAGTTCACCGGAGCCTTCCTTTTCCTTTTCTTCATGGACAGCACGCTGGCCCTGATCATCGTGTGCATCATCCCCTTCTTCATCGTCACGGGCAAGCTCTATGTAAAACGGATGCGCGAACTCTCACGCCAAGCCCGCGACCATGAGAGCCGCATCCAAGCCATCCTGCAGGAAACATTGCAACACGTGCTCGTAGTGAAAACGCTGCAACGGGCCGGACATTTCGTGAACATACTCGATGACCGCCAGCAACAGCTACACAGCTGCGTGCTCACCCGAACCCGCTACTCCACGCTCTCGGCCACGCTGCTGAACCTGGGGTTCGCCACCGGCTATTTCGTTACCTTTGTCTGGGGAGCCACGAACCTCGCAGCCGGAAATATTTCCTACGGGGCGATGCTGGCCTTCGTGCAGTTGGTGGGACAGATCCAGGGTCCTGTGCGCAACCTGACAAAATTCATCCCCGTATTCATCAGTTCCTTCACGGCGGCTGAACGGCTCATGGAGATGGAGGCATTGCAGTGTGAAGAAGAAAAGCCCTTCGACCGTCCCATGACCGACCCTCTGGGCATCGGACTGCGCCACGTATCGTTCAGTTACACCCCTGCCTCACGCCCCATCATCCAGCACCTTTCCTATACCTTCGCCCCGGGCACTACCACCGCCATCGTCGGCGAGACGGGAGCCGGAAAGACCACGCTCATCCGCCTGCTGCTGGCTTTGGTGCGCCCCACCGAAGGGCAAATCTGCCTTCTGGATAATTCGGGAAAGGAATGTCCCATCTCGGCCTCCTCTCGCCGTTTGTTTTCTTATGTACCGCAAGGCAATACGTTATTCTCGGGCACGGTGCGCTCCAATCTGCAACAAGCGAAGCCGGATGCCACGGAGGAGGAAATGTTCCGGGCATTGGAAACAGCAGCGGCGGACTTCATACACCGCAAACCGTTGGGACTCGACACGCCCTGCGGAGAAGCGGGTGGCGGCCTGTCGGAAGGACAGGCACAGCGCATTGCCATTGCCCGTGCCCTGCTTGCCGGAGGCCGCATCCTGATATTGGACGAGGCAACCTCGGCTTTAGACCCCACCACGGAGCAACGTGTCCTGCAACAGATAGCCAGCAGCTATCCACACCACACCACCATCATCATCACCCACCGGCCCGAGGCACTCAAATATGCCGACCAATGCCTCCGGCTGTAGTTCGTGTCATCAATTCTAAGTGCTCATGCGTACTCTTCGCAAGATATTCAGTTTCATCGTCTGCTTCATCCTGTGCGGCTACACCCTCCTGCTGGCGGTGCTCAACTATTCACCGCTGCAGCAGGCCATGACGCAATATGCTGCCGATGCCTTGGCCGAAAAGCTGCAATCGGGGGTACACATCGGCTCGGTGCAGATAGGACTCTTCAACAGGGTGATACTCCACGACGTGTGCATTGACGACCTCAAAGGCTCCCCTATCCTACAAGCACGAAGTATGTCCGCCAAGATTGAGTTGCGTGCCCTGTTCAAAAAGCAGATTTCGCTGCGAACCGTTTCCTTGCTTGATGCCACAGTGAACCTATATAAAGAGGAAAAAGACAAACCGGCTAATTACCAGTTTATCATTGATACGTTTTCTTCTAAAAGTCAAGAAGAAGAGTCTACGCCATTAAACCTACGCATCAACTCTCTCATCCTGCGCCGGGTCAACCTGCGCTACCACGAACTCTACGAGCTTTCCACGCCCGGCAAGGTCAACCTGCACCATCTTGACATTCACCAGCTCAACGCGAACATCAGCCTGAAGAGCCTCCGTCCCGAGTTGCTCCAGCTCCGGGTGCGTTCGCTCTCTTTCCGTGAACAGAGCGGCTTTTCCCTGAACAAATTGAGCCTCAAGCTCTCAGCCGAACCGGGCAAGGCCACCTTGCAGGATCTGGCAATCGAATTGCCCCATTCCTCCTTACAAATGCCCCTCCTCACTGCTTCGTGGCAACCCCAGCCCGACGGAAACATCGACGGTAAAACGCTCCGGATTGCAGGCGGCTTCAACCATGCCACCATTTCCACGGCCGACCTCCAGTGCCTGCCGCTGCCAAAACATCCTTTGTCGGCAGAACGCTTTGACGTGCAATGCACCACGGCATTCCGCATCACCCCCAGACAAGTAGAGCTGACGAAACTTGACCTTCAGGAAACGAACGGTCTGTTTGCTTTGGCCATGAGCGGAGACGCCTCACGCAGAAACCACCAATGGGAACGCCTTCAGCTGAACCTGAAGAGCCTGCAACTTTCTCCACAATTCACCCATTGGCTCCAGAATATCTATTTTCCCCAAGCTGCCGCCTGGACAAAGGCCGTCGCTCTCATGGGCGAGGTTCGGGCTACGGGAAATTTCACCTATGCTCCGCAGGACGAAGTCCGGGGAGAGCTACAGTTGCAAACGGAAGCTGGACAGGTAACGGCCACAGCCCGGTTAGAAGACCATATAGCTGAAGTGGAAATGAACCTGACGCAACTGGCTGTCAGCCAATTGCTTTCCCGCCCGGAACTACCGGACTTGCTCTCTTTGCAAGCCCGAATGCAGGCTATGGGCATCACGCTTTCTTCTCTTGGCAAGTGGAAACAAACCCTGCGCAGTGCGAAGGCCGAAGTCACCGTGCCCCACATCGTTCACCAAGGCCGCCACTACGGCAATATTGAACTGCACAGCCTCTTCACCCCGGGACAGCTGAAAATGCACCTCCGCTCCGCCGACCCCTCACTCCAAATGCAGGCTTCAGCCCAAATGTTCTTGAAAGGATGGAAACCGGACGGAGGAAGCATTGACCTGCAAGTACCCCACATCGCTCCGGGGCTGTGGGGGCTGCATGGAGATTACGCCCAATCGCACTATTCCGGCAACCTCCGGGCTACGTTGCAAGGCATCTGTTCGGGACATTGGAAAGGCGGTTTGCAGCTCACCGACTTCACCATGACGGGCTCACAGAAAGGCGACTACCGCCTGGACTCGTTGCAGGTGCAGCTCTCCTCCCTCCCCGACGGAAGGGCTGCTTGCGAACTGCAAAGCGACTTCCTCGAAGCCTCCCTCACCGGTTCTCCCGACCTTGCACAGGCGGTACGAGGGTTGCAGGCACTCTTGTATCAAAGTTTGCCGGGGCTGCACGCTCAGGGTTCACCCTCCGGACAGGCCGACGCAGCCACAGCCGCTGGCGATGAAACACCCGACGATGGGACACCGGGCGGTTGGCAAATCCGAGCAACGCTGCGCCCCACGGACATCTGGCAAAACGTGGCGAACATCCCCCTCGTCATCCAGTCGCCCATACAAGTGGAAGGCACATTATCGGGCTTCGGGAGACGCACCTCGCTTTCGGTCGACACCGACAGTCTGAAACTCAGCGACCAAAGTTTCGGACGCACCAGTCTGTACCTCTCGGGCCACCGCGACGGACTGACGGGCCTGGTGAAAACGCAAAAGGCATTCGGAGGCCAACTCTTTAACTGGGCATTGCGTCTGCAGGCCGCCAGCGACACCTTGCACAGTTTGCTTTCGTGGCAGGCGCAGGAGCAACCCCTACACTACAACGGTTCGTTCCGTGCCAGTACGCAGTTCAGCCGGCAACCAGGTGGCCGACTAAACTTGCAAACGGACATCCACCCCACCCATTTCCTGCTTTCCGACACCATTTGGAACATTGCTTCTGGCCATTTGGCCATTGCTGGCGGTGCCTTGTCGTTCCAAGGTGTAAGCCTGAGCCACCATCCGCAGTCGCTCACCATCGATGGCCGTTTGGGGCAGAACAGCCAAGACTCCATCGTGGCCCATCTGCACGAAATGGACGTTGACTACATCCTCAACCTCATTGACTTCGATGCGGTGGAGTTCGGTGGAAGAGCCACGGGACAGGCCATCTTCAACAAGTCCGGCGGCGAAACGCAGCTGCACGCCAACCTGCACATCCCAGAGTTCCGGTTCAATAAGGGACTGATGGGAGATGCCCAAATCAAAGGCAACTGGAATCCCACGGAAAACCGCATCAACCTGGAGGCGGACATGAAGCTACCGGGCGACCAAGGCCACGGCACGAAGGTCAACGGCTTCGTATCGCTGGCCGAGAAAGGGCTTGACCTGCATATGCAGACCAACCACACGCGGATTGATTTTCTCCGTCGCTACACGGACGGCATTTTCTCTCACCTCGACGGTGATGCCACAGGCAATCTGCGGCTCTTCGGCCCGTTCAAGAAACTCGACTTTGAAGGAAAACTAACGGCCAACGCACAAGCACTTATTCCCTCAACGGGAGTAACCTACCGCATCAGCGAGGGAACGGTAGAATGCACGCCGGGCCAGTTCGCCTTCCACGATTTCCAGGTGAGCGACCTGACCCACGGCTCGGGAATGGCCTCCGGCTACCTGCGCCACACGCATCTCAAGAACCTGACCTACGACTTCAACGTCAATGCGGAGAATATGCTGTGCTACGACCAACCCTCATCCCCCCTCATGCCGTTCTACAGCACCACCACAGGCACAGGGCAGATTCACTTGCAGGGACAGCCCGGCATTTTTGCAGCCGACATCCGCATTCGTCCGCTCTCTCCCACCACCTTTGTCTACACCCAAGGAACGGCCTCGTCGCTTGACCCTGCCGACCGCATGATCCGTTTCCACGATGCCACGGAGCGTAGCTTATCTTCGGGCTGGCAGCAGACTGACTCCGCCGAAACTTCGGCCACTGCCGGCCAACCGCTTCACACCTCCGAAGAAGACATTCCCCAAGAAACCGAAAGCGACATTTATCTCAACTTCCTCATCGAAGCCACGCCGGGAGCCGAACTGAAAGTCATCACAGACCCACGCTCGGGCGACGCTATCACGGCTTACGGCTCAGGTACGCTGCGTGCCACATACCACAACAAGGGCAACTTCGAGATGTATGGAACTTACACTCTCCAGCGCGGCACCTATAATATGTCCATCCAGGACCTTATACGCAAAGGCATGGCCTTGCAACAGGGCAGCACCATCACCTTCGCCGGCAATCCTGCCCAAGCCGACCTCGCGCTCAAGGCGGTCTACAGCCTCAGCGGCGTACCTCTAAGCGACCTCAACTATGCCGCCGGTTTCGGACAGCGCACGGCGCGTGTGGACTGCATCCTCAACATTGGCGGACAAGCCAATGCCCCGCAGGTGAGCTTCGACATCGACCTGCAGGGCATTTCGGACGACGAGAAACGCATGGTGCGCCAGCTCATCGCCACGGACGAGGACATGAACCGCCAAGCCATCAGCCTCCTCGGCATAGGCCGCTTCTACGCCGCCGGCTCCACTGAAACCGAAGGCACCACGAGCGGACAGAGCACGGCAGCCATGCGTTCGCTGCTCTCCACCACGCTCACAGGACAACTCAACAGCGTCATCTCCTCCGCGCTCGGCAGCCGTTCCCACTGGAGCTTCGGCACCAACCTCACGCCGGGCACCATGGGGTGGAACGACCTTGAGGTGGACGGACAGCTGCAGGGCCGCCTCTTGGGCGACCGCCTGCTCATCAACGGCAACTTCGGTTACCGCGACCGCCCCACATACACCTCGAACTTTGTGGGCGACTTCGATATCCGCTACATCCTCACGCCTCACGGTGGGGTCAGCCTCCGCGCTTACAGCGAAACGTCCGACCGTTACTTCACCCCCTCATCGCTCACCACTCAGGGCGTGGGCATCACACTGCAACGCGACTTCACGCGTTAAGAAAAAGCCCTGACGACCGATGACCCTGCCTTCCCCCCTTAGCTCCATCTTTTGTGGAGGGAGCATAGCGGGCAATGAGACAGAAATAACAGGTTATCTGTCTCCCGGAAACAGGTTTACTACCCAACATTCACGCTTCCTTTATTGTATTCGTCACTCCATTTCATTTGGAGTTGGGGGTGACATTTTGAAATTGTCTCCCTTATAATTTAACCCCAATCGGTCATTAGGATTATTCTTTGCCGTACAACACTGAGAAATCCTAATGACCGATTGGGGTTAAAAGAAAGTAGTCTTACAACAAGTATTAGTCTACTTGTCTTTTTCAGAATGATATTTTAAAAAACAAACCACCAATGTTGTCCTTTTGTGGATAGTAATCATTGAATTTTATATTTTCGTATTGCATATTTCTTCGCATTTTATAAATGTCCATGTTTGAAAAAACATATCCTAAAGATACACTTATGTTGTCGAATGACGCATATATGCCAACACGAAAGTTAAAGGCGAGCCATTTTCCCTTGTTACAGCTAATTTTCGTATCTGAGACAGGAATTCCTACAGCATTTGTATTTTCGATATAAACTTTATCATATGGAACATTTAGCATCATGCCTGGTTCTGTTATGAATCCAAACTTTATATCTTCTGTTTTTATAATGGCTGGTGTCCTGAGAATTAAAGAAGGCATTAAAAATCCATTCATTGCGTTTTTGCTCTTTTCTTTTATTCTCCAGTCATCTGTTGCAGGAATATTATCTCCTTCTATTTGTCTCCAAAGACCAACAGATGCTCCGACTCCAACATATTGGATTGGAAACCAATGATAGGAAATCTCCAATTGCCAAGTCGAATTTGATGCGATTTCTCCTATCACTCCAATGTTATAATTCCTATACTGCTCATCATATTTGGTGGATGCAATTATTCTATTTGGCATTGTTAATACAAGAGCAGTAATACATAAAAGTTTCATTTGTCCAACCATTTCTTGAATTGCGAAGTTTTTTCTTTACTTATTACCTTGTTTCGGCTTTGCGTTGCCCTCGTCCAATCTGCGGAACACTTCTTCTATACGCCTGTCGGATTCTTGCAAGTGTTGTTGCATTTCCAGTTGATGGTACTCCATTGTTGAAAGACGCTGAAACACTTCGGCATTGTTCTGTAGAAAGTGACGCATTGAAGTGAAAGCTCGCATTATTCGAATATTCACCTCAATCGCAGTGTCAGAACGT
>SFQP01000074.1 GCA_004562975.1 bacterium | reverse complement strand
TATCGTTTTGATGCAATCATATCATTGAGATTATATTCATGCGGCAAAGGTAGAGGGATGAATGATTGTGTACAAGGCGGCATCGCGGATACGCTTACACTGCATGGGGTGTCGCACGGAGGGTTGCAAGACGTACTATTGTACCGACTTGTGTCCCATCAGACAGTGTGCCCGGCAGAAACAAGTGGAAACCTGCGCCGGTTGCGATGCAATGCCGGTCTGTGCCAAGTTGGCCGCCGTTACAACAAACGCCCCCGGGTCTCGGGAGCGTTTGCAGCAGGCACGTGGTGCGGCCTTGTGAGGCATTGGGGGTTGGGGAGGTTATGGCAGGGGATATGAGGTTATAAAGTTATTCTGGCGTCTTCCTGTCGTTCAGACAGTAATTTTATAACCTCATAACCTCATAACCTCATAACCTTATAACCTTATAACCTCATAACTGTAATATTCAAAAATACATTCTTTTCCAGTCTGTCTCCATGAGATTGTTATTTTTGCACGGTAAAAAACCAATATAATTCACTCACTGAAGTTTCGGATGTGAAAGGATGATGAGGTAAAAAGGTTCTGAGATTGTGCAATGCCTTTTCTAAAAGTCCGGGAGTTGATTTCACAAGTCCAGGACTTGTTTTGCCTACTCAGGGACTTGTGCGAAATAGTCGGCGACTTGTGAAGAGAACCTCACGCAGAGTCTTGCTTGGCGGACGATGCGGATAAATCGCGCTGAATAAGCTGCAACCAGTTTTGAAGTTGCCTTTCTCGCGCGCGTATTATATACGTTTTTTATTTCCTCAAAATAGCATTCACCCTTCACACGGCGTGTGTTTTGCTGTTGATTTTCATCGGTTTGGAGTGTGAAGGCTTTGATTTCAAAGTGTTCACATGGGCAGTCAAGCATTCACACGGACGGTGAACGATTGTGAAGGGTTGAAACAACAAGCCTTCACACCGGAAAAGTATTGGAAATCAGGAGGTTTGCGATATTTTCGCCCTATATGCTGTGAATACTTGAATATCCAAGCCTTCACACTTGAAATCCATGAAAATCAGGAATAAAAAGCCTTCATGTGAAGGAGTGAACGCTTTTTTGCGGATTAAAAAAACGTATAGGTGAATGTACGGGCCTTGGGAGGTTTGGGTAAATGTTATTGACATAATGGAAACTACCAGACTAATTTTCCGCGCGTGGCGCGACGGGGATGCCGAAGTGCTTTTCCGGTTGGCTTCCGACCCCGAGGTGGGGCTGAGGGCAGGATGGCCGCCCCACCGTTCGGCGGACGAGAGTTTGCACATTATCCGCACCGTGTTCCATAACGAAACGACGTGGGCTATCGTGCTGAAAGAAACGGGGCTGCCCATCGGTGCCATAGGCTATGGGCCTTCGTGCGACTGCGCGTTGCCGGCACGGTCAGGCGAGCCTACCGTGGGTGGATGGTGGAGCGCGTGAGGCGGCACACGCTGCTGCCTTCGCTCATCAGCGGACATTTCACGGACAACCCGGCTTCGGGGCGCGTGATGGAGAAATGTGGATTCAGACCTACGGGCGAGACGGCCTTCGACGATACGCTGGAAGGCGGCAAGGACAGGCCCATCCGTGTGTTGAGGCTGGAGATAGCACGCTGAGGTCCGAATTTGCGCGCTGAAGCAGGATTTTGTGCGCTGAGGTTTTCGCACAGGGGCACGAGAAAAAGGTTATGGCAACACCTCGCGGCAGCCAAGTGGGCTGTACGGGGCGGTGCCATAACCTTTTGTCGTGGGCAAAGCCGGTTTGGGGGGCTTAGGCCCGGATGATGGTGGCTTCGCGGTCGGGACCTACCGACACGATGCGGATGGGGGTGCCGGTGGCCTGCTCGATGTAGGCGATGTAGTCGGCAAAGGCACGGGGGAACTGGGCTTCGGTGCGCACCTCGGTGAGGGGCGTGTGCCAGCCGGGCACTTCTTCGTAAACGGGTTCCCAGCCTGCCGTGTCGTAGGGCATATCGGTGACGGTTACGCCGTCTTTCGTGTAGGCGGTGCATACCTTGATGGTCTCGAAACCGTCGAGCACGTCGCCTTTCATCATCACGAGGTCTGTCACGCCGTTGATCATGATGGCGTATTTGAGGGCTACGAGGTCGAGCCAGCCGCAGCGGCGGTTGCGCCCCGTGACGGCACCGTACTCATTGCCGATGTGGCGGATGGTGTCGCCGGTCTCGTCGAACAGCTCCACTGGGAAGGGGCCGCCTCCGACACGTGTGCTGTATGCCTTGAAGATGCCGAAAATGTGGCCGATGGTGTTGGGTGCGACACCCAGACCGGTGCATACGCCGCCGCTGGTGGTGGAGGACGATGACACGTAGGGATAGGTGCCGTGGTCGATGTCGAGCAGCGAGCCTTGGGCTCCTTCGGCCAGTACGTTCTTGCCTTCGGCTAGGGCGCGGTTGATTTCGAACTCGGTGTCGGTGAGCCGGAACTTGCGCATGTATTCCACTCCCTGCATCCACTTTTCTTCTTCCTCGCGGATGTCGTAGTCGGTGAAGTGGAGGTCGCGCAGGATTTGTTCGTGGCGGGCTATGAGTGCCTGGTATTTCTCTTCAAAATTTTCCAGGATGTCGCCCACGCGGAGACCTACGCGCTGTGCTTTGTCGCTGTAGGTGGGTCCGATGCCCTTGCCAGTGGTGCCCACCTTGTTTTTTCCCTTGGCGGCCTCGTAGGCACGGTCGAGCACACGGTGGGTGGGCAGGATGAGATGGGCGCGGCGGCTGATGTGCAGGCGGTCGGTCAGCGAATAACCGGCGGCTTCGAGTTCTTTGGCCTCGGCCATGAAGAGGTCGGGGGCAATGACGCAGCCGTTGCCGATGATGTTGACTTTCCCTTCGTCGAAGATGCCCGAAGGAATGGAGCGCAACACGAATTTCTTTCCTTCAAAGATAATGGTGTGTCCGGCGTTGGGACCGCCCGCAAAGCGGGCCACCACATCGTAGCGTGGGGTAAAGTAGTCCACTACCTTACCTTTGCCTTCATCGCCAAATACGATGCCCAGCAGGGCATCAACTTTTCCTTTTGTCATTATCGTAATGGGTACTGATTGTCGGTGAGATTGATGGAATGGAGGAGGGGGCACCCTGCTGGTGCATCCGTTTCTCCTTATCCGTAGATTTCCTTTTTGCCGGCTGCGAGTGTGTTCATCATGAGCATGCAGATGGTCATGGGGCCTACGCCGCCGGGCACGGGGGTGATGTGGGAACAAAGGGGAGCCACGTTGTCGAAATCGACATCGCCCTGCAGGCGGTAGCCCTTGGGACGGGTGGCATCTGGAACGCGGGTGGTGCCTACGTCGATGACCACTGCGCCGGGCTTGACCATGTCGGCCGTGACGAAGGCCGGGCGGCCGATGGCGGCAATGAGGATGTCGGCTTCGCGGGCTTCCTTCCGGAGCTGCGGACTTTGGCTGTGGCACACGGTGACGGTGGCGTTGCCGTATGCTTTCTGCATCATGAGTTGCGCCATGGGTTTGCCCACAATGTTGGACCGGCCCAGGATGACGCATTTGCGTCCGGTTGTTTCGATGTGGTAACGGCGGAGCAGTTCGAGGATGCCCTTGGGCGTGGCGGACACGAAGCAGGGCAGGCCGATGGCCATGCGTCCCACGTTGACGGGGTGGAAACCGTCGACATCCTTGCGGTAGTCGATGGCTTCGATGATTTTCTGTTCGGAGATGTGGCGGGGCAGGGGGAGCTGCACGATGAAGCCGTCGACATCGGCATCGCGGTTGAGCTTGTCGACGCAGGCCAGAAGTTCTTCCTCGGTCACGTCGTCTTCATACCTGATGAGCGATGACCGGAAGCCACAGGCTTCGCAGGCCAGCACTTTGTTGCGCACGTAGGTTTCGCTGCCTCCGTCGTGGCCCACGAGAACGGCTGCCAGATGCGGCCTCTTGCCGCCCGATGCCACGATGCGTTCCACTTCTTCGGCAATTTCCTTTTTGATGGCCGCAGCAGTGGCCTTTCCGTCTATCAGTTGCATTTTTCAGGAGGGTTTAGGGGGTATGAGGTTTTTGGGTTATGAGGTTATAATGTTACTATTTGAGAGGATGGTATTCAGGCGTTACAGCAGTAACTTTATAACCTCATAACCTAATCCCTCATAACCTATGAAGATAGCCTCATAACCTTGAATGTTTATCGCATCTTCGGCATTCTTGCCATCATCTTGCCCATCTTTGAGCCGGTGACCATGCGCATCATCTTGCGGGTTTGGTCAAACTGTTTGACCAGACGGTTCACCTCCTGAAGCGTGGTGCCCGATCCTTTGGCAATGCGGTTTTTGCGGCTTTGGTTGAGGATTTCGGGGTGTTGCCGTTCGCGCGGCGTCATGGAAAGGATGATGGCCTCGATGCCCTTGAAGGCGTTATCGTCAATTTCGACATCCTTGAGTGCCTTGCCTACGCCGGGTATCATGGAAGCCAGCTCTTTGAGGTTGCCCATGCGTTTGATTTGCTGGATTTGTGCCAGGAAGTCGTTGAAGTCGAACTGGTTCTTCTGGATTTTGCGTTGCAGCTTGAGGGCTTCCTTCTCGTCGAACTGCTCTTGGGCACGTTCCACGAGGCTCACGATGTCGCCCATGCCGAGGATGCGGTCCGCCATTCGCTCGGGATGGAACACGTCGAGTGCCTCCATCTTCTCGCCCGTACCCACGAACATGATGGGCTTGTCCACCACGGTGCGGATGGAGAGTGCGGCACCGCCACGGGTATCGCCGTCGAGTTTGGTGAGCACCACGCCTTCGTAGTCCAGGCGGTCGTTGAACTCTTTCGCCGTGTTCACCGCGTCCTGTCCTGTCATGGCATCCACCACGAAGAGCGTGTCGTCGGGTTGGGCGGCCTCCTTGATGGCAGCGATTTCCTGCATCAACTCCTCGTCAACAGCCAGACGGCCGGCGGTATCGATAATCACCGTGTCGTAGCCTTTGGCCTTGGCTTCCTGAATGCCCTCGCGTGCAATCTTCACGGGGTCCTTCTCTTCGAGGTTCATGTAGATGGGCACCTCAATCTGCTCGGCCAGCACACGCAGCTGCTCCACGGCGGCGGGACGGTAGACGTCGCAGGCCACGAGCAGCGGCTTGCGGTTTTTCTTGCTCTTGAGCAGCAGGGCCAGCTTGCCCGACAGCGTGGTCTTACCGGCACCGTTGAGACCGGCCATAAGAATGACGGAGGGACGGCCCGTGAGCTTCAGTTCGGCGGCTTTTCCGCCCATGAGCTGGGCCAGTTCGTCGTGAACGATTTTCACCATGAGCTGTCCCGGCTTCACGCTGGTCAGCACATTCTGGCCGAGTGCCTTCTGCTTCACCGTGTCGGTAAAGTTCTTGGCTACCTTGTAGTTTACGTCAGCATCGAGGAGCGCGCGGCGCACATCCTTGAGGGTTTCGGCTACGTTTATCTCGGTGATGCTGCCTTCACCTTTCAGTATTTTGAAAGACCGTTCCAGTCTTTCGCTTAGGTTTTCAAACATTTCTTGGAGTAATGAGGGATTTGTAAGGATTATGAGGCAGAAAACGTAAACAGGTTGATGGGGGAGTCAGTGGTTGTGCTGTCTGACGGAGAGTATGTGACATTCGGCGGTAATGCTACGCGCTTTGTTGTCTTTCACTTTTAAACTCCTGAGCTTCTAAACTCCTGAACTTTTAAACGTGTTCTCAGCCTCATAATCCCAATCTATGGTTTATAAAATTCCTTTGCCGTGGCAGTTTTTGAATTTCTTTCCGCTGCCGCAGGGGCAGGGGTCGTTCCGGCCGGGCAAGTTCTCCTTCACGATGGGTTGCTGAGGCCGCTCGCGGGTGTCGCGCTGTGCAGCGGCACGTGCTGCGGGGTCGCCGCTTTCGTCGAGCGATTCGTGTTGCGTCTGGAGTTTCTGCTGCGGTTGTTGTGGTTCCGGAGCTGCTTCTTTCACCTCCTGCGGATCCTGCACGGGAATTTGTCCGCGCATCAGGGTCGACACTGTTTCGTTGTTGATGCGGTTCACCATTTTGTCGAAGAGCTGCACGCTTTCGAGCTTGAAAACGAGGAGCGGATCCTTCTGCTCGTAGGAAGCGTTTTGCACAGACTTCTTCAGTTCGTCGAGTTCGCGGAGGTTCTCCTTCCAGGCATCGTCAATGTTGTGCAGGAGGATGGCCTTCTCAAAGTCGCTGACCACCTCGCGCGACTCCGTGTCGTAAGCCTTCTTGAGGTTCGTTCGGATATTGTAAACCAGTTTGCCGTCCGTGATGGGCACAAGGATGTTTTCGTACATCTGTCCCTGGTTTTCGTACACCTGCTTGATTACCGGCATGGCCACTTCCGCCAAACGGTCCGTTTTGCGTTTGAAGCCCGCCATGGCAGCCTGGAAAGCCTTTTCGTAGAGCTCCTCGCGCTTCATGCCGTCGAACTCCTCCTCCGTGAAAGGCACTTCGATGGCAAAGATTTCGATGAAGCCCTCGCGGCAACCTTGGTAGTCGTTCTTGTCGATGATGTTGATGACGCGGTCCCAAATCATGTTCGCGATGTCCATCCCCACGCGCTCGCCCATCAGTGCATGGCGGCGTTTTTCGTAGATGACGGTACGTTGCTTGTTCATCACGTCGTCGTATTCCAGCAGGCGTTTGCGGATGCCGAAGTTGTTCTCCTCCACCTTGCGCTGTGCGCGTTCGATGCTGCTGTTGATCATGGGCGATTCAATCATCTCGCCGTCCTTGAAGCCCAGTTTGTCCATTACGCGGGCAATGCGTTCTGAGGCAAAGAGACGCATGAGGTTATCTTCGAGCGAAACGAAGAACACCGACGAGCCCGGGTCGCCCTGTCGGCCGGCACGTCCGCGCAGCTGGCGGTCCACACGGCGGCTCTCGTGGCGTTCCGTACCGATGATGGCCAATCCGCCCGCAGCTTTCACCTCATCCGTCAGCTTGATGTCCGTACCACGTCCGGCCATGTTCGTTGCGATGGTCACGGCGCCGAGCATCCGTTCCTCTTCGTGCTTGTTGCCGTCAGCGTCTGTGATGACCACTTTCCCTTTGGTGCTCTGTCCGGCCAGGGCCACGATGTCAGCTTCGCGCTGGTGGAGCTTAGCGTTCAGCACCTGGTGCGGAATGTGGCGGAGCTGGAGCATACGGCTCAGCAGTTCGCTCACGTCCACACTCGTCGTACCTACCAGCACGGGGCGGCCGGCCAGGCGCATCTTTTCGATTTCTTCAATGACGGCACCATATTTTTCGCGCTTCGTCTTGTAAACGCGGTCGTTCATGTCGACGCGCTGCACAGGCCGGTTGGTGGGGATTTCCACCACGTCGAGCTTGTAGATATTCCAGAACTCGCCGGCTTCCGTGATGGCCGTACCCGTCATGCCCGCCAGTTTGTGGTACATACGGAAATAGTTCTGTAGCGTGATGGTGGCAAAAGTCTGTGTGGCGGCTTCCACCTTCACGTGTTCCTTCGCTTCCACAGCCTGGTGCAGTCCGTCGCTCCAGCGGCGGCCCTCCATGATACGGCCCGTCTGTTCGTCCACAATCTTCACCTGTCCGTCCATCACCACGTATTCCTCATTGATGCGGAACATGGTGTAAGCCTTGAGCAGCTGGAGAATGGTGTGAACGCGTTCTGACTTCACGGCATAGTCCTGCAAGAGTTCGTCCTTGCGCATCACGCGTTCCTCGTCAGAGAGCCCCTTCTGCGCTTCGAGCGCCGAGAGTTCCGAGGTAATGTCCGGAAGGATGAAGAGCTGGTCGTCCTGAACCTGGTCCGCCAGCCACTTGTTACCCTTATCCGTGAGATCCACGCTGTGCAGTTTCTCGTCCACCACGAAGTAGAGCGGCTCCACGGCCTCTGGCATACGGCGGTTGTTGTTCTCCATATAGATTTCCTCCGTCTTGAGCATTCCCGCCTTGATGCCCGTTTCAGAGAGGAACTTGATGAGCGGATTGTTTTTGGGCAATGCCTTGTGGCTGCGGAAGAGTTGCAGGAAGCCCTCCTCCTCCTTCTTCTTGTCGCCCGAGGCGATGAGCTGCTTGGCCTCCGCCAAGTACTGCGTGGCCAGCTTGCGCTGCACGTCGACGAGTCGCTCCACGAGCGGCTGGTACTGTTCAAAGAGCTGGTCGTCGCCCTTGGGCACGGGGCCGGAGATGATGAGCGGCGTACGGGCATCGTCGATGAGCACGGAGTCCACCTCGTCGACAATCGCGTAGTTGTGGCGGCGTTGTACCAAGTCCTTGGGGCTCATCGCCATGTTGTCGCGGAGGTAGTCGAAGCCGAACTCATTGTTCGTACCGAAAGTGATGTCCGCCTGGTAAGCGCGGCGGCGTGCTTCCGAGTTGGGTTGGTGCTTGTCGATGCAGTCCACCGAGAGCCCGTGGAACATATAGAGCGGCCCCATCCATTCAGCGTCGCGCTTGGCCAGGTAATCGTTCACCGTCACCACGTGAACCCCGTTGCCCGTGAGTGCGTTGAGGAAAACGGGGAGCGTGGCCACCAGCGTCTTACCTTCGCCCGTGGCCATTTCCGCAATCTTTCCTTGCGTCAGCACCACGCCGCCGAACAGCTGCACGTCGTAGTGAATCATGTTCCATTTCAGGTCGTTTCCGCCGGCCACCCAGTGGTTCTGGTAGATGGCCTTGTCGCCTTCGATATGGACAAAGTCGTGCGAGGTGGCCAGTTCGCGGTCGAAGTCGGAAGCTGTCACTTCCAGGAAATCGTTCTCGGCCAGGCGGCGTGCTGTTTCCTTCACGATGGCGAAGGCATCGGGCAGTGCCTCGGTCAGTGCCTCTTCCATGCGGTCGAGCACCTGCGTGTCGAGTTTGTCTATTTGGTTGAAAATCACCTCACGGTCTTCGATGGGTGTTTCTTCGATTTTGGCTTTCAGCGCCTCGATTTTCTCTTTCAGATCGTCGGCCGAATGCTGGATGGTGTGTTGCAGCTCCTTCGTTTTGGCGCGGAGCGCATCGTTGTCCAGAGCGTGGATAGCGGGTTCGGCCGCTTTGATTTTTTCCACCCACGGCTGTATTTGCTTCATGTCGCGGGTAGATTTGTTACCGAATAGTTTGCTTAAGAATTTATTGATATCCATGATAGGAATGCGGTTTTATCAGTGTATAATGGAAAAATGGATAATGTATAATGAAGGCTGCGCCGTTCATCAATATTTAAAATATCGGTGCCACATTGCAGGCATTGGGTGCCCTGATGCGCATGGCATCCGTCAGTGTCGGCGCAATGCAGTCAATGGATACAGGCGTAGTGAGGCAGTCAGCCTTGCACCCCATACCATAGAAAATGATGGGGAATGCGATGTACGATTCGCGCACAAGCTGGTGCTCGTTCATCGACGTGTTCACGGCGTGCCATCCCGGTGCCACCTCAATGAGAATGTCGCCCGAGTAGCGCGGGTTGTAGCCCCCACGCATCCGGCTGATGCCTGGTGTCCAGGCCCCCTGCATCAGGCGCGATGAGGTGTACACATCCTTAACGCCCGAAAGTTGCAGCAGGAAATCCTGCACTCGCTCCAGCATCTCCGCCAGGTTGATTTGCTTCTGCTCCACCAGTTTGTGGTCCAGATAAAGCTGTGTGCCGAGGCAGGCCTCCACGTATTTTCCCTGACCGTAGACGGCCACCAAGTACATATTGAGCAAGGCGGCAGCCCGCTCCACGTCGAAAGTGCCCGTAGGGATGCGGTATTTCGAGAGGTCTGGTGTCTCTTCATCTACATAGCCTGTGGAAGTCAGCACAAAAAGCGCGTTGCCGGCTCCCACCTTTTTCTCCACTGAGTTAATCAGTCGGGCCAGTGCGTTGTCCAGCCGCACATATGTGTCCTGCAGCTCCATCGGCGCATCGTCCACCGCCCTGTGTTCCAGATTGCCGGCATAGAAGGTCACGGAGAGGTAGTCCGTGATGTCGTCGTTGCCCATCATGGCTCCGTTGAAACACTGCACAGCGGCGCGTGCCACCTCCTCGTTGACCAGTCCGCTGGTCTTGAATGAGGCAAAGCGTTTCTCACCCTTGTTGAACTTATGGGCAAAAGGCTTTTTCATTCCTCCTGAAAGGAAGTAGGAAAAATAACCCACGAGTTCGTTCGACGGTTCCCACACCCAGGTTTTGAGCTTTTCTTCCAGCGGTTTGCTGTTCAGCATTGTGGCCCATGTCGGCAGTGCGGAGCCATAGTAAGAGGTGGAGCACCAGCGTCCCGTGCGGTCGTCAATCCACAGCGCACCGTCGGCAGCGTGTCCCGCGCCGAGGATGGCTGCATCGCGATAGGGGGCTATGGCATACACCACCGCCTTACCCTCCGTGGCCACCTTCAGTTCGTCGCCTATGGTCGATACGCCCAGGAACGTGGGAGCCGAAGCATCGCTGGTCTGTATGCCGGCATATTCCTTGTTGTCCACGCAGTAAACCGGGCGCAGGGTTTCTCGGTCCAGCCATCGCAGCCCCACGATGCCATGGTTGTAAGGCGTGGTGCCCGTAGAGAGCGTAGCAGCCGCCGAAGCGCGGTCGGGGCGGTATTGCGGATATTCCGCTTTGGTGTAAACCCGCCCCTCGTTCAACAAACGCACAAAGCCCTCTTGCCGAGCTGGTCCACCAATATGTTCACCACGACCCGTGGTACCCCGTTCGCCGCGCCGTAAGCGTCGCTTGCCGGGAGCGCGGCCATGGCCGCCAGCAGCGAGAGCAGCAGCGGCAGGCGCAGGGTGGTTTTAGGAACGTGTGGAGGGATGTCTTTTCGCATCGATAGGATGGTTTGGAATATTACCTCTTCAACTTTTAAACTTTCAACTTAAAACTATGAACTCTTCACTTTAGGACTCCGTTTCAGCCCGTGGATGCAGCGCACGGCCAGCGTGCCCCAAATCAGGAACAGCTCCGGCGGAAATTGCTGCAAGCCTGCTCCACCCACAATGCCCGTGGCGGCCAACATGAGAGCCTGTACATACAGCCCTTTCACGGGGCGGTGCAGCGAGGCTTGTTTCATATACCAAGGCAGATAGAGCAAGGGTAAGGGATTGAAGAGAATGATCAGCCAGTTGCTGCCCACTGTGGGGTGGGTGGAAAAGCAGAAGAGCAGGAACACAGCGAGACCGGCCAAACCTTGTGCCAGCAGGAGCAGGGCATCGTATGCCCAGAAGCAAATGCCTTTGCGCCACTCGTATGTCGTGATGATGAGCGTGATTACAAAAAGTATGCCAAAAGCCCACATCGGAGTCAATCCCTTTGCCGTTTTTCCCGTTTGTGCCGGCAGCAGAACCCGTTTCGGTTCGGCCAATCGCCGCCGTGTACCGTCGGGGCTCACCACAACTGCTTCCTCCACAAACCGTTCGGCATACAGCGGGGCGAACCCCTGTGCTTTCCGGTCGGCAGGAGCATCGGCTTCTGCTCCTAAGAGCAAATCCTGCCCCAGTTTGTTCCATGGGCTTGCTTCGGAATATTGGTCCACGATGTCGCGAAGTGTTTTGTCAGCTTCAGCCTGTGGCCACACGATATTTCCTTCCACGGCCCGTTCAATCATGTCGATGGCCCGTGTAGTGCAGTTGTCGTAGAAGAAATTGTAGCGGTACGTGGCGTTTTCCGGCAGCAGGTTCCGGCTGAGTGCATCCACCAGTCTCCTGCTTTCTGCCGGCGAGAGGTTGAGCTGCTGTTCGTCAATGCCTCGCCCCTCCTTCACGTACGTGTCATAGAACAGGGCAAAAGGCACCACGCCCAGCTCATAGTCCGTTTCCCCCTTGACGAAGCGCCATACGAAATGCGGCTGTGCGAAGGAGAAAGTGCCGTAGTTGAACACCCAGTCGCTGAGCCGTCCCGGCATTACCTCGCGCACCCTGATGGCCGTATGTCCGTAGAGTTCATACACCATTTTCCCGGGCGTTACGGTGAGCAGGCTCACGCATACGGAGTCCTGCTGCCCGTCGGCCACCGGCTGCTGCCCGTCCTGCTGTCGGGTCTGCTCAGCCCACAGCGTGACGGGGAGCATCACTGCCAGCAAGGAGAGTATATATACGAGTTTTCGCATGATTTTCTTACCAAAGACGGCGGCAAAGGTACGAAGAGTTAATGAATAATGAATGATGAATGCGGAATAATGTACAATGAATGATGGATGATGAGGGCTGTGCCGTGAGCGTATAGTTGCGTTGGGCTGGCAGTTGGAAGGTGAAGAGTCCGTCGTTGTCGGTGAGGGGGGTGCGGCCTATTTGGGGCAGGCTGAGGGTGGCACCCACCAAGGGTTCACCCGTTTCGCGGTCAATCACTTTTCCTTTTAAATCAATTCCCCATCCTTTGGCAAGGAACAGGAAAAACAGCGTCAGGGCTGTAAGGCATTTAGCAGTGTAGTGTTTCATATACATATTATATGGCATTCCATCTGTTTGTTTTTTTCTCGGCACGGTTCATTCCACGGTAGCTTACCCTTCGGGCTTGCAGAAAACGCGTAGGTCGGCAGCCGGATTTTGCTTGTCTCTCAGGGTGCAAAGGACAACATATCGTGTGACAAACCTGTTGCGATCTCATGACATTAGACAAACGTCTGAAAAAGTCCGGGATTATTTTCTCCTACTCGGCGATTAGAAAAAATTGTAACCATTTTATTTGACTGTCAGAATACATTGGGCGATGTAGAAAAATATGTCTACTTTTGCACAAAACGAATTAATGACATGGCAACACGTTATCTTGACCCCAAGGC
>SFQP01000073.1 GCA_004562975.1 bacterium | reverse complement strand
CGAATCCCCCAGCTTCCGCACATGGCGCTTTCATCTAATGGTTAGGATACATGCCTCTCACGCATGGTATACGGGTTCGATTCCCGTAGGCGCTACTTCTTTACAAGCTGCATCTTTCAAGGTGCAGCTTTTTTCGTGTCCTGAATTGCCAAGGTGCGTTCCGACATGTTATTCATTAAACAATTATTCATTAAAAAAAGAGACTTGCTTTGTGGGCAAGTCTCTTTCTGTCGGGCGGAAAGTGAGGGATTCAAACCCCCGGTACGGACAAGCCGTACAGCGGATTTCGAGTCCGCCCCGATCGATCACTCCGGCAACTTTCCTTTGCGGAAGCGATGGGTGCTTCCTTAATTGCGGTGCAAATTTAGGTCATTCGTGTGGTTTGCGCAAACATTAGCACTCGTTTTTTTGAAAAAAACTATTTTTTGTAGCGTTTATTCAGTCCGGCAATCACATCAGCAGTGATGTCGGCAGTGGGGGCGGCATAGAGGACGTTGTCGCCGCTCTTGCTGAGGATGAGTTTGTAGCGTTGGTCTTTATTGTAGTCGCGCAAGTAGCTGTTGAGACTGTCGCGGAGCACTTTTTGGTACTGCTCGGTGGCATTGGCCATTTCGTTTTCGATGCGTTCCTGGAATTGCTGGAGTGCCTGCTGCTGCTTTTGGAGCGCGGCCTGTGCGTTTTCGGCTTCTTGTTGTGAGGTGAAGCCTCCGCTTTGGGCTTTCTTCTGGAATGCCATCACGGCGTTTTGCAGTGCCTGCGCTTTGTTGTTAAGTTGTTGTCTGTAATTGGCTTGTTTGGCTTCGAGTGCCTTCAGTCCGTCTTTACAATAGGTGTATTGTGTGGCGAGGCTGTCAATGTCGACGATGGCCACTTCCATTGTTTTGGCGGCTTGGGCTCCGGCTTTGGGTAGTCCGTTGGGCTTTACTTGTTGGGCAGGTTCTTTTTTGTTGCAGGCTGTGAGGGCGAGCCCTGCGATGAGCACCCCAAGGACGAGTTTTGGAATTTGTTTCATGTTGTATGGTTGTTTTGTTTTTTTACGGTTTTCTGCGTTCATGGACGGCTGTGGGTTTGCTTCTTCTTGCTGCTGCGTCCTGTGACTGTACGCAACCAATGCCGCGTTCGCGCATGGCTTTGTTCTGGCTTGTGTGGGTCCTGACAAAGCTTTTCCCCACGAATAGGCGGACGGATAGCAATGCTATGCTGACGGCAATGAGCAGGAGGCTAAGGAGAAAGGGGAACATGGGGCATCTTTTTTAATGTACAATGTCTGATTACAGATGTCAGTCTCTTTCTGATTACGGATTTTTCTGATAATTCTGATTTTTTCAGTCAAATCAGTAATCATTAATTCAAAATCATTAGATGAACGGGTGCGGCTCGGCAATTAAAAGCAGGCTTTTATTGCTCTCGCCTTGCACAAACATTCGCCTTGCACTAATTTTTCATTAGTTAGGCTGTGGCTCAGCAATGTAAATAAAAATCTGCGCTTTTTCTTTCCATTGCTTTCGCCTTGCACTAACTTTGCGGCTGCAAAAGTAAACAAAATTCCTGTACATGATGAACAACCAAGACCTTTTACAGCCGGGCATCGTATTTGACTGCTTCGCTGAAATCAACCGGATTCCCCGTCCTTCTAAACGTGAAGAGAAGATGATCGCTTTCCTGAAAGCCTTCGGAGAGGGACTGGGGCTGCCTACCGTGGTGGACGAAACGGGTAACGTGTGTATCAGCAAACCGGCAACGCCGGGCTATGAAAACCGCAAGACTGTGATACTACAAAGCCACATGGACATGGTTTGCGAGAAGAATAAGGACGTTGACTTTGACTTCGACAATGATGCCATCCAAACTTACATCGACGGGGAATGGCTTTGTGCGAAGGGCACGACGCTCGGGGCGGACGATGGTATCGGCGTGGCCATGCAGATGGCTATCCTGAAATCTGACGACATTGAGCATGGTCCCATCCAGTGCGTGTTTACCCGCGACGAGGAAACGGGACTGACTGGTGCCATGGGAATGAAGGGTGATTTCATGAAGGGGGATTACCTCATCAATCTGGACTCTGAGGACGAAGGACAGATTTTCGTGAGCTGTGCCGGTGGCGTGCGCACCACGGCCACCTATCCTTTCCCTACAGTGGCAATGCCCGAGGGTTATTACACGTTCCGCGTGGGGGTGAAGGGGCTGACGGGCGGCCACTCGGGAGACGACATCAACAAGAAGCGGGGCAATGCCAACAAGATTTTGGTGCGTTTCCTCTGCCAGCTGATGGAAAAGACCGATTTGCGTCTGGTGGATATCCAGAGCGGCGGTTTGCACAATGCCATCCCCCGCGAGGGTTACGCCATCTGCGCCGTACCCTTCAAGGAGAAGGAACAGGTACGCATTGACCTCAATCTTTTTGCAGCTGCCGTGGAGGAGGAATTTTCCGTGACCGAAAAGCAGATTCAATTCACGCTCGACAGCCAGGAACCTGCTGCCCTTTGCCTTGAGCCCGAACGGATGCGCCGGATGCTGCTGTCGCTCCATGCCGTCTACAATGGTGTGTTTGCCATGAGTCAGGACATGGAAAAACTGGTGGAAACCTCTACCAACCTGGCCAGCATCCACGTGGAGGACGACAAGGTGGTTGTCACTACCAGCCAGCGCAGCAGTATCGGCAGTGCCTGTCAGCACATGGCCGGTGTGGTACGTGCCGCTTTTGAGTTGGGTGGGGCGGAAGTGCTTACCAATGAGGGGTATCCCGGATGGAAGCTGAACCCGAACAGCGAGATTGTGAAGATAGCTCGCGAAAGTTACCTCAGCCTCTTCGGCAAGGAGCCTCTCATCTTGGCCATCCATGCGGGACTGGAGTGCGGACTGTTCTCCGAGAAATATCCTGGCCTCGACATGGTCAGCTTCGGACCGACCCTGCGCGGTGTCCACTCGCCCGACGAGCGGCTGCTCATCCCCACGGTCCAGATGGTTTGGGATCACTTGCTGGATATCCTGAAGAGGGTGTGAGGCAATTTATAATTTACAATTTATAATTTACAATGAAGGCTACGCCAATGGTGGCGGCAGTTCAGTTTCGTCCTGTATGTCGGTCGTAGACCTAATGTTCGTGCAAGGCGAGTGCAATAAGCTTGCTTAAATTGCCGATCCGCAGCCGAACATATGTAATTATAAATTGTACATTATAAATCGATGAACGTCGTCAGACCTCATTATTCATTGTTCATTAAACAATTATTCATTACTACCATGTCCCCGACGCGCACCTTTCTTTTCCTTTTGCTTTGTGCGGCTGGGCTGTTCGCTTCGTGCCTGAAGGATGAGGACTATACCCTTTCCCCTTCCGATGTTCTGGCTTTCAGCACGGACACCGTAGCTTTCGACACCATCATCAGCGGAACGCCCACCAGCACGTACAGTTTCACGGTCTACAACCACGCCTCCAAGGCCGTGCGCATACCGCAGGTACGTTTGGCTTCAGGAGCCGCATCGCCCTTCAAGGTCAATGTGGACGGTACGCCTTTGTCCGGTGGCGAGGCTGCAGATTTTGAAATCGCCGCGCACGACAGCATGGTGGTCTGGCTCATGGCCAATTTGCCCGAGGCCGACAGCGACCTCCCTGTCTACGCAGAGGACAAGTTGCTGTTCACCACCGAGGCCGGTGTGGAGCAGGAGGTGGTGCTCACTGCCTCGGGGCAGACGGTCGTCACCCTTACGGGGCACCGTGTGAGTGAACCCACCGTGTTCCGTTCGCCGCGTCCCTACCTCATCATGGACAGCCTCGTCGTGGAAGCCGGCCAGACCTTGGTGCTCGATGCTGACACACGGCTCTGGTTCCACCCTGGGGCCAGCCTTGTCGTCCACGGCTCGTTGCAGATGATGGGTACGCTCGGCCGTCCCGTCGTGCTGCGTGGTGACCGTATGGGCAATATGTTCACCAACCAGCCCTACGACCGCATCCCCGGTCAGTGGGGAGGCGTGGTGTTGGCCGGTGACTCGTACGACAACTACTTCAGTTATGCTGACATCCACAGCGGCGCATGGGGCGTGCGCGTAGACTCCTCCGACGTGGCGCGCACCAAATTGGTCATGGAAAATTCCGTTGTCCACAACACCACGGGGCACGGGCTGGACATCCGCATGGCGCAGGTATATGTGGGGAACAGCCAGCTCTCCAATGCAGGCGGGGACTGCCTGCACGTCCGTGGCGGCGATGTCACATTGGTACATACCACCATCGCCCGTTTCTATGTCTTCACGGGAGGCAAGGGCGTGGCACTCGATTTCGCCAACTACGACGGCTCTATCCGCCTGCCCATCCATTCGCTCCAGCTGGCCAACTGCATCGTGACGGGTTACCAAAACGATGAAATCATGGGCAGCCAGAACAAGGACAACCCGGATGACGCGTTCAACTACGCCTTCTTCAACTGTCTGATCAACACGCCTCCCACCGAGGAGAAGGACCAGCGGCTGATGGACTGCCTGTGGGATGTGGATGATGGCACCGCCGCTCCCGGCGACACCGTCTACATCCGCGAAAAGAACTTCACTCCTGCGCCCGACCTTGACCGTCTGGTCTTTAGTTTTGAGCTTGACGCGCGGTCGAAGGCCGTGGGTACGGCCAATGCGGAAATCACCGCAACCACTTATCCCCTTGACCGCCTGGGGCGTCCGCGCAAGCAGAAGCCCGACATGGGATGCCTGTCCACACGGTGAAGGCAATTTTGAATTTATAATGCTTAATTTATAATGAGGTCTACGACCGACATACAGGACGATGCACCGCCGACTTCATGGCCGCAGGCTTCATTATAAATTTTAAATTATAAATTGTACATTAGTCACGGCGTAGCCCTCATTATACATTATACATTTTACATTATCTCATTAAAATAGATGCCCTCCTCTCCCCAACATCCCGCTAATCGCCGCCGAGGCGCGGCACAGCCGCCCGGCCCCTTTCCCGAAGATTATGCCCATGTGCAACCCCAGGCCGTCGAATTTGAGCAGGCTGTGCTCGGTGCGCTCATGATAGAAAAGGATGCCTATTATCAGGTAAGCGAAATCCTGAAGCCTGAAAGTTTCTACGACCCGCGCCACCGCACCATCTACGAGGCCATAAGGCAACTAAACATGGAGGAAAAGCCGCTCGACATCCTCACAGTCACCGACCAGCTGAGCAAGATCGGGAAACTCGATGAGGTGGGTGGCCCGCCGTATATCGCGCAGCTCAGCGGAATGGTGGCCTCGTCAGCCCACATTGAGTACCACGCGCTCATCATTGCCCAGAAGGCTACGGCACGCGCGCTCATCACCTACACCAGTCACATACAGACCAAGGCGTTCGACCCCACGCAGGATGTTGACGAACTCATGCAGCAGGCTGAAGGGGAACTCTTTGAACTGTCGCAGACCAACCTCAAGAAAGACTACACGCAGATTGACCCCGTCATTCACGAAGCTTACGAAATGCTCCGTAAGGCCGCCGCACGCGCCGACGGCATGAGCGGCATCGCCTCGGGGTTCCACGCGCTGGACAAAATCACGGCGGGATGGCAGAATTCTGACCTCGTCATCCTGGCGGCACGTCCGGCCATGGGTAAGACGGCATTCGCTCTCAGTATGGCCAAGAACATTGCCGTTGACCAGCAGTTGCCCGTTGCGCTCTTCTCGCTCGAAATGTCCAATGTGCAGCTGGTGAACCGCCTCATCGTCAACGTGTGCGAAATCAAGGGCGAAATCATCAAGAACGGCCAGCTCAAGACTTGGGAGTGGCGGCAACTCGACCAGCGTATTAACCAGCTCATCGGCGCGCCGCTCTATGTGGACGACACGCCCTCGCTCTCCGTTTTCGAGTTGCGCACCAAGGCACGCCGGTTGGTCCGCGAGCATGGGGTCAGGGTCATCATGATTGACTACCTGCAGCTGATGAACGCCTCGGGAATGTCGTTCGGCAGCCGCCAGGAGGAGGTGTCCACCATTTCTCGTTCGCTCAAAGGGTTGGCCAAGGAGCTGAACATCCCTATCCTTGCCCTCTCGCAGCTGAACCGTGGGGTGGAAAACCGCGAGGGCAGCGACAAACGCCCGCAGCTTTCCGACCTCCGCGAATCGGGTGCCATTGAGCAGGATGCCGACATGGTGCTCTTCATCCACCGTCCGGAATACTACAAAATTTATCAGGACGAGGCGGGGCGCGACCTGCGCGGAAAGGCCGAAATCATCATCGCCAAGCACCGTAACGGTGCGGTGGGCAACGTGCTGCTGACCTTCCGGGGCGAGTATGCACGTTTCCAGAATCCGGAGGACGAGGATTTTTCGGCTGTTCCAGCCGAGGAAGCACCTGCCGGCGGCACTTCCAAGGGCGACGCGCCGCCTGCCGGCATCATCGCCTCGCGCGTCAATGCCGACAGCCAGTTGCCGCCTCCCACGCTCGAGAACGTGCCCTTGCCACCCGATATGCCATTCCCGCCGCCATCGTCGGACAATGCAGCCTATTGAACATGTTGAACGCCCTGTGCCGGACATCCGCCTGTCCGCCTCAGGGCGTTCTGATTTCACCGCTGCCGGCACATATCCGGCCATCGGCGGTGTAGAGCACGCCGAACTGTCCTGGCGCAATGCCCTGTACCGGCTTGGCGGCAGTGATTTCAACGCGCCTGTCAGGGGCGAAACGCGCCACGCCCCGCTGCGGCTCTTCTGTGTGGCGAATT
>SFQP01000072.1 GCA_004562975.1 bacterium | reverse complement strand
GGTGTTGTGCAGGGCGTGCTTCAGCAGGCTCATGCCGTCGTAGTGGCGGTAGTAGCCCTTCACGCAGAACTCGTCCCAGATCTTGATGTTCTTGCGGTCACACACGGCGGAGAACTCATCCATGCCGGGAGCATAGGCGATGCGGACATCGGTCTCGTAGAGATGGCTCATGTAGGCGGAGTAAATGCCCGTGGGAATCCAACGTTCGCCGAAATTGAAGTCAAGCTCCTCAAAGGTGATACGCTGCGGAGCGGCATCCTGCAATGCCTCCAGCGCAACCTTTGCCTCCGCCAGATGCTCATGTTCTTCGTTATCGGCAATCCATGCCTCGATGCGCTCCGCCTTATCGATGACATTGCCGGCGATGAAACGGTCGCTAATCTCGTAACCGTCCGCCAAAGGATTGAAGAAGACCCTGCCGCGCAGGGCAGTGAGCAGTTCCTCCTCAGTGGTGTCGGTGAGTGAGCGCATATAGTCGAAGTTTACCGTGCCGTACCTGTTGAGCGATGCGGACAGGGCTTCTTCGGGAGAGTCGGCCTGTGCTGTCTCCTCGATAGAGAAGGACACGGGACGCTCGAAGATGTCGGCCTTGACGAACTGACCGTTCTCCTCACGTTCCAATGAGAGGATGTCGCGTCCTGCGGCATCCATCAGCAACAGCTTCACATTCTGCTTGGCATTGAGAGGACCGTAGCGCAGGACAAACTCATCGTAGTAGGTATTGAGATAGCCTCGCTGCTGCTTGTTCTCCTCATGGTTCTCCGCCTCGTAGCTGTACAGATGCTCGTAGGCATCGCGCAGGGAGATGTAGAGCGTCAGCTTCTCTTTCTGGAATCCGCTTACGTCAGTGGGGTGGAACATCGCACCATAGGGCGTGAGGTCTTTCAGATAGCCCACGTTCCTAGCCGCATCAAGTACGATGGATCCTTCACGGTGGTGTGGTTCCAACGTGCAGTCGTAGGGATGCGAAGTAAGGTCAAACGGTTTCCGCTCGGGTTTGGCAGGAGCATTTCCCGTATCTTGGAACAAACCATTTCTCGTTGGCTGCACTGTCGGTTTTGCTGATTGCTCAGTTACATCAGACGTCGGCTTTATTTCGCCTTGGCCGGGCAACTCGTTTTCGGAAGGTGGCTTAATTTCTCCCATCGGGGGTATGAAGATGGGATTGAGCGTGTCTTTTACGCCCTGCCTCCTCAACTGTTCCTGACGGTGGTGCTCCGCTTCCTGCCGCAATGCCACACGCCTTTCGGGTGTCAGCGTCATCATCGTTTCATAGAATCCGTTGATGGGCGGATTGTCCTCCCAGTTGATGTCTGCATAGATGTCACCTGGCAGTGTTTTCTTCTCCTCTTTCGGGGTTTCGTCTGCTTTTTTCTGCGAAGACTGCAATAACGTATTGTCTTGCTTCTTCGGTTTCTCAGCGTGAGCAGATGTGGGACTATTGCCATTCTGCACCTGTTTTGCGGAAGCGGACTTCTTTTTACCCTTCGAGACTGGTTTCTCTTGTGGCAGGGTATATTCCCACAGGTCGAACAAGGTAAGCTGCACAGCCTTCCCGTCCATGGGAAAATCAATGGCAGGTTGTTCTTTCGGCTCTTCCTTGATTTGCGGAACTACTTCCGCTGTCTTGACTTCCTTGTTCGCTGATGAAATGGCATGTGCAGGTGTTTTCTCTACTTTTGGCCCGTCACCAAAAGTCACGCCCTTATAGCGTGCCATGTCCAGCCGTGCGGTCAAATCAGCATCCAGCCGTTTACGGAGGTCCTCGGCGATTCCCGATACACCGCCCTCATGCAGATAGACCATCGCAGGTTTCCCGTAAGGGTCGGTGTCCAGTTTGGCTGTGGAGTGTATGACCAGTTCCGGATGTGCCAGAAGATAGCGGTTGGTCGTCACACGGGTATGGTTGTCCTTCACCGTTTGGGTAAACAGCTGGTCGTCTTCCGTCAGGTTTTCCTTTTGGCTGTTCTTCTGAAGGACAATCAGGTCGCAGCCCACCTCGGTGTTGGCATTCTCCGTGAAGAGGTTGTTGGGCATACGTACCACCGACAGCAAGTCGGCATTCTTCATCATCAGGAAACGGGTGCCGTTGTTGCTCTCGCTGTCCAATACACCCTGTGAGGTGATGAAGGCGACGATGCCACCGTCACGCACGGCATCAAGCCCTTTCAGGAAGAAATAGTTGTGTATCTTCTTTGCCGCCACACGGTACATGATGGAACGCTTCTCGTACTCCGCATCGAACACGGCGATGTCACCGAAAGGTATATTGGAGATGGCAAGGTCAAAATGACCGTTGAAAGGCTTTTCTATCTTCTCAAAGCCCTCCACATGCACCTTTTGGTCGGGATGCAGATGGCGGAGCATCCTGCCCGTCAGCAGGTCTTTCTCGAAAGCCATCACATCGGCTTGGGGTGAGAAATGCAACATGGAGTCCACGAATGCACCCATGCCTGCCGATGGCTCCAGCATACGTGCAAGCACGACACCTTGCCCCGCAAGCACGCCTGCGAGGGTGTCGGTAATCTCCTTCGGGGTATAGAAAGCCGTCAGTACGGAGCCTTTCAGCGAATCGACATATCGTTTGTACTCCGTCTCGTCACGGCTGTTCTCACGGATAAGGCGGTGGAGTTCCGCCGTGGGAGCAAAAAGTTCGAGGTCGGATTTCGCCCAGTGGACGGCATCCGTCAGTTCCTTTGCAGGATTCAGGATGCACTTCAATCCTCCGAAGCCGCAGTATCTGCGCAGTATGTTGCGCTCGGTCTCGGTGGGAGTACGTCCTTCCCGGTCAAGGAGGAATGCCGTCCGTATCGCCTCGATGTTGTCCCTCAGTCTCTGCTTTCGGTTAAACGCCATACTCGGCCAGATAGAGTACGACAGCTCCCGTCAGTTCGCTGTACAGCAGGTCATAGTCCAACGACTGGGCGAAGAGGTCGTCGGATAGATCATAGATGGAGAATACATTATCCACTAATGGCAGCAGCTTTCTAGTAAAGGCTTCCTGCTGCGCTTTGGGAATCTCGTAGGCAAACTCGTTGGCGATAACCTCACGCAGGATGGCGTATCTGGAATGGTGCAGTCCCTTCAGCAGGGTCTGCATCACCAGTTCCTGTGCTCCCTCTATGGGATAGCCCCCACGGCGTGCCTGCTCGTAGGCAGACGCGGCAAGTTCGGCACGGGTCTCGATGAAGGCGGTGTCATCCGCCTGTTCAAAACGGTTCTCTTGAAGATGCTTTTGCAGATAGAGGTGGTAGTACGACAGTTCTTTCTGTTTCTTTTCGTTCTTGTTCATGTCTATTTTGGGATTATAGTGGTGAATACTAAATGTCGGGATAGAAGAAAAAAGCACTCCGGGTATCCCTCCCGAAGTGCCACCACTAAATCCAAAGTAAATCAGTCAAGTCTTAGAAGAACAAGAACGTTTTCGTTAAGCCAGATGAGCAATGATAAGCTCGCTTAATCATTGCCATGGCGAGAAAACGAAGGTTTAAAACCAACGATTAGACTTTGATTCAGTGGCGAAGGTACTCATTTATTTCCTCTTCTGGGAATATTTTCCCTTGTTTTTCACTTCGGGGAAGACAAATACCGTATTATAGTCGGCATCAAAGGCAATGACGGCATCGAAACTCTTGCCCTGCTTGCTCTTGAAGCCTTTCAACAGGGAAGTCTTCCCGGTGGTGAGCAGTTCCCTGATCTCCTCGTCCTTCAGGTCGCGGTTGGCTTTCTGACGGAACACGGGCAGACCGCATTCGGGGTTGTCGCAACGCACAACCTTGCCGTAGAACTGCATCTGTCCCTTGCCACACTTGGGACAGGTGCAGCCGGAGGGCTTGTGGCCGAAAATTTTGTCGCAAGAGAGCAGCTCCGCGGTGATTTCCGTGGTGTAACGCTCTATCTCACCATGGAAGGCGGAGACTTCCTTCTCCCCACGTTCGATGCGTGCCAGCTCCCGTTCCCATTCTCCCGTGAGGGCGGCATCAGCGATGCGCATTTCCTTTACCACGGAATAGAGGGCCAGCCCTTTCTCGGTAGGCACAAGCGACTTCTTGCAGCGTTGCACGTAGCCGCGGGCAAAGAGAGTCTCGATGATGGCGGCACGGGTGGCGGGAGTACCGATGCCGCACTCCTTCATGGCTTGACGGACCTCCTCATCCTCCACGTCCTTACCTGCTGTCTCCATAGCCGACAGCAGGGTAGCCTCAGTATGCAGGGGCTTGGGTTTGGTCTTGCCCTCTGTGAGGCTTACGCCGCATACGGAAAGGGTTTCTCCGCTTTTCCATCCGGGCAGTATCTGCTCCTCGCTGTCCTCGCCCAGTACGGCACGCCACCCCGTTTGACGTATCACGCAGCCCTTGGCGGCAAACTCCGCCTCACCGCTGAGGGCGGTAACGGTGGTGAGTTCCTTGACGCATTTGTCGGAGAAGGCCTCCACCATGCGCCCGGCAATCATCTGATACACGGTGTTGTCCTCCTTGGATAGGAAGAGGGGCTTCTCGCCCGTGACGAGCAGGGCGTGATGGTCGGTCACCTTGCTGCCGTCCACGCTGCGGCGGGTCAGTCTGTCCTTGCGGGGCACCTTGCCTATCCATTCGGGATAGCCACCCAAGAAGGCGAGCAACTTGGGGATCTCATCAAAGACATCTTCGGGGATGTAGCGGCTGCCGGTACGGGGATAGGTGATGAGCTTCTTTTCGTAGAGCTTCTGCGCTATCTCCAGCGTCTTCTCCGCTGTGAAGCCGTGCTTGGCGTTGGCTTCATTCTGCAGGGTGGTGAGGTCGTAGAGCAGCGGCGTGTCTTCCACCTTCTCCTTGCACTCCACCTTTGTAACGAGCAGGGAGGGCTGCGCCTTTACCTTATTATATATGTGCTCCGCCGGGGATTTCTCCTTCCATTTCTCCACGGAAGAGAACTTCACCGTCTGTTCTCCTGTGCCGTCTGTGGACAGATGCACCTGCCAGAAGGCTTCGGGGGTGAAGCGTCTGTTCTCCCAGTAGCGGGCGCACACCATCGCCAGCGTGGGTGTCTGAACACGCCCAAGGGAGTAGGTGCCTCTGCCTGCGGCGATGCTCATGGCCTGCGTAGCGTTGATGCCTACCAGCCAGTCGGCTTCGCTGCGTGCCTTGGCGGCATGGTAAAGGCGGTCGTAACGGTTGCCCGCTTCGAGGTGGCGCAGTCCCTCTCGGATAGCCTTGTCGGTGAGGGAGCTGATCCACAGGCGCACGAAAGGCGTGCGGCAGTCCAGGTAGCTGTAGAGATAGCGGAAGATGAGTTCGCCCTCGCGTCCGGCATCGGTGGCCACGATTATCTGCTCGCTCTCGTTGAAGAGCCTGCCCACGATGCGTATCTGCGTGACTACGCTGGGTTCGGGCTTGTAGCCCTTCTCTGTCTTGGTGTGTCGTGGTTGCAGGGTGAAGGTGTCGGGCAGGATGGGCAGATGCTCACGGACGAAGCCGTGGATGCCGTAGCCTTCGGGCATGGTGAGCTGCACAAGGTGCCCGTAGGCCCATGTGACGGCATAACCGCTGCCTAAGAAATAACCATCTTCTCTCTTTGTCGCGCCCACGATGCGGGCTATCTCACGTGCCACGGAGGGCTTCTCTGCGATAATGGTCTTCATACTGATTTACTTTTTTTCTGTTCTTACTTATTGTTTATGTTCTCATATTTGGGATAATGGTGGATTCAGTGGTGGCACTCCGGCTCATACCTTCATGCCTTTGCTCTTGCGTTTCTCCTGCTTCTGCTGGGTATCGTCCTTCGGAGCGGTCTGTCCCTTCTGCAGCGGCTCGTTGACATTCTTAGTCGCCTCGTTGGTCTTGCCCTGACTGTTGACGGCCACCTGCGTGCGGCTCTCGTTTGCCGGAGCCACCTTCTGGGCGTTGTCGGGATTGGTGTCGTAACGGTAAGGACGACCCTTTTCGGGATTGAAACGGAGGTACATGGTGGAGAGCACACCCTTGTCGTCGGGTACGTTCTCTAACTTGATGGTCTTGCCAGCCACATAGTCGGCTTTCTGCTCCTCGGTGAAGGGTACGTTTTTCCACTTGCTGATGGGACGGATGCTGCCGTCCTCGTTGGTCCACGAGTTGCGACGTTGCTTGCCGGGTTTCTGCTGAGGTGCCTCCTGTGCGAATGAGGGATTCTCCTTGTTGGTCTGCTCCTCCACGGTACGGGGCGACTTGCCCGTGCCGGGTACGAACTCCACGCCTCGCTGTTCCACGTTCACCTGCAGGGTGGTGACAAACTTGCGGCCATCGTTACGCTCGATGAGCTTGTCCTTGACGGGCAGACCGGCACGGAGCATCTCACGCTCCTGCGGGGTAATCTCCGTCTTGCCGATGCGTTCGGGAATGCGGATGCGTGCGGCAGGCATGTCGGTAATCTCATTGGTCTTGCGGTCGATACTGATGAAAGAGGGAGTTATCTCTCCCGTGGTCTTGTCCACCAAGTCCACGATTCTGCCGAGATTGCCTGTCTCCCTCAGTGCCTTCTTCTCTTCGGGGGTGAACTTGTGTCCCTTGTACTCGTCGAGTTTCTGCTCCTTGCGGATGAAATGGGGAACGAGCCGCACGTTGCCGTCATCGTCCTTGCGGAAGGAAAGTCGGGCATCGAGGCTGAACGACTCGCCGCCGAAGTTGGGAGTGACACGAACAAGGTCGGACTTGCCGTAGTTGAGCATCTTCTGTAGGTCGCCGGACTGTTCCAGTTCATCCCGC
>SFQP01000071.1 GCA_004562975.1 bacterium | reverse complement strand
CTGCCGGATAAATGGAAACAAAAAAATATCGCTCAAGAATAAAAGCTTGAGCGATATTTTTTTGATGTATAGATACTAGCATCGCGGATACGCTTACCATGCAGTTGATCATTTCCGGCCGGATTTCCGGCGCATTGTTCAGCTCCGCCCATTTCCGGGCCACCGCCTCGCGCAGTGCGCGGTCGTTGCGCACCGTGGCGAGGCGGGCTTCGCATTGTTCGCAATCAATTCCGCAAAAAGCAATCAGCTGTTTCATGAAAAAGGCAGTTGAAACAGGTTCAGAATTGCCACGTAACGTCCACCCCGAAGTGGCGCGGCACGTTGTACTGGGCGAAACGGCGGTTCATGCTGTCGAAACTGAAGGTAGCATATTGCGTGGCCGTGAGATTACGTCCCCACGCCTCCACCCGTACGCCGCCGGCCAGCTCCAGACCGAGCCGTGCGCCGAGCGTGGCATAGAAGTCCTGGCTGAAGGAGTTGGCTTCATCCCACATCACCGAGCCTGCCCCGCGCACATCCGCCCCGAGGCTGAAGGCGCGCACCACCTTGCCCTTCAACGGCTGCCGGAAGTCGGCCGAGGCACTCAGCGTATGGGCCGGCACGTAGGGCACGCGGTTGTCGGTATAATCCACCGGCTCCATGCCCTCGGAAGGCACGCCCAGATAGTAGTTGGTGAACACGGCATCGGTGTAGCCATAAGCTGCGGCCAGCTGCAGGCGGTCGGCGAGCAACAGCGAGCGCAACGATGCCTCCACGCCGCAGCTGCGGCTGCGCCCGGCGTTGACCATGACGCGTCCCATGCCGCTATCCGAGAAGCGGGCCAGCTGCTGGTCGCGCGTCTTCATGTAGAAGGTGGACAGGTCCAGCTGCAACGCCTTCCCTGCCAGGTTCAGGTGCGTGCCCAGCTCATAGCTCCAGGTGTACTCCGGCTTGTAGTAGAGCGTGTTCAGGTCGGGTTCGGCAGGCGTGTACCGGTCGAGCGTGGCACCCATCCCAGCCAGCGCGGCCTGCTTGGTCGCATCGGGCAGGGGCAGGCGGTTGATGGCCTCTGTGCTGTAATCCTTCACGCCCGTCATGATCTGTCGGCGCAGCAGGCTCTGGCTCAGGTCGGAGTACGACTGGATGTTGTAGCCTCCCGAGCGGTAACCTTTCGCCACACTGAAGTACACCTGCCCCAGCCCTTCGGGCAGTGCATAGTTCAGCGCGCCTTTGGGCAACACCTGCCAGCTGTCGTGGCTCAGCTTGCCGTTCTGTGCGGGAACGGCCTCCAAGTCGGTGTCGAACGACATGGTGGGACCCATGCTCATGCCGAAATGGTACGGGATGGCCGATGCCGTTCCCGAAGCCAGGTTGAGCCGGCGGTAGTCGTAGTCGAGGCGCACGCCCAAGGTGAGCGAAAGGCCCTTGACCAGCAAGTCGTTGAACGTGGACTGGTGGAATATGGCCACATTGGCCGAAGGCGTTTTCATTTGCGACACGAAGGGCAGCGTTTCGCCCGTGAAGTTCACCGAAACCGCAGGCCGGGCGGGCATCACGGCGGCCAGCTGGGCGTTGAGGAAGTCCACACCGTCGCGGTAGAACGTCACGGGGCAGTCAGTGGTCAGGTCCTGCCACATGGCAAACACGCCGGTGGTCCATTTCCACGCGCTGCCCGCCTCCGGACTGCGCAGGGCGATTTCCTCGCTCACGGTGTGCATCCGCTGCTGCTGTTCGAGCGAGAAGATGTCGGCGGCGGTGAAATCCTGGTCCATGAAGAGGCGGTCGTCCAGCAGTTGGTAGGCGGTGATGGAGGAGAGCACCATGCCGGGCAGGCGGTGCTCCACGCCCAGCCCCGTATTGAACATATTGCGGCGGTATGTGCTGGGGCGGTTTTGTGCGATGGTGGGATTTTGCTGTACGTCCGTTCCGTCGCTCGTGCCGAGGTAGTAATAGGGACAAGCATCCTCGTTGTTGTGTTCAAAGCTGGCCGTCCAGTCGAGCTTCACCACGTCGGTGGGCCGCCACGACCACCTGATTCTTCCGCCGGCGGTTTCCTTTCCGTCCTGCTTCTCGCCCGTAAAGGCGTTGCGCCGGAATCCGTTCTCGGCCTTGTAGTAGCCGCTCAGGCTGATGCCCATCTGCTGTGCCGGGTGCAGGTAGGTATTGAAGGCCACGCGCCGGCCTCCGGTACGCGATGTCCATCCGGCTTTTACCTCACCGCCCTCATGGGTGATGGGGTCGGCGGTGAAGATGCGGATGAGGCCGCCCATGGTGTTGCGTCCGTAGAGCGTGCCCTGCGGTCCGCGCATCACGTCCACGCGGTCGATGCCCTGGAACTCGAAGTCGTAGGCCGACTTGTCCACATAGGGCACATTGTCCACATACAGTCCCACGGCAGGGGTATTGATGCGCGAGCCGATGCCCCGGATGTAACAGGCGGAAGTGATTTTGCTGCCATAGTCGGGCATATAGAAGTTGGGCGCACAGGCGGCCAGGTCCTTGACATCGTCCACGCCCCGCAGGCGGAGTGTTTCGGCGTTGAAGAGCGACACACTGAGGGGTTGCCGGCGCAGCTGTACGTTTTCCTTGGGCGATGCCACCACCACTGCCTCCTCGATGTCGAAATTCTTCAGCGAGTCGGCATCAGTGGGCAGCAGGGCCGTGAGTAAGGGGAGTAATAGCATAATCTGAGAATGTTTTTTTGAAAAATCGTTCTTTTTTGCGGCTGCAAAGGTAGCCGCCCGCGCAGTGCGCCACAATCCCTATTTATGAGGAATTAACACTGTCGCGGCGGGAAACGGGGCGGAAGGGGAAGGGATGGCGTTGGCGGTGCAGAACAAAGCCATACCCCGAAAGAAACGCGCTCTCTTGCATTCCGGCAGGCCATCTGCCTGATTTTGATGCATATTTCAAGAAAAATTTCATGCTATCTGAATAAAAACGCTTCCTTTGCAACATAAACCTATAAACCTGCCACCATGAGCTTGGGAATCACAGCAAACAGAGAGAAGAATGGGGCGTTGCTGGCTTACATTGCGAGCAACATTCCGGGCATCAACCTTCGCAAATTGTTGAAGGTGGTGTATCTCATTGACGAACAATTCATGAAGTTAAGGGGCTTTCCGCTCACCTGGTTCGACTACTACGCCTGGGCCAAAGGTCCGGTTGCCCCCGAGGTGTATGACATCAAGAACCTTGCCTTCTCAGACTACGTGAGATGTGAGAAAAACGAAAAAGGGCAGCACATCGTAAAAGCGGTGTTGCACCATAAATACCAGGTGCTGAAGCAAATGGATATTTTCAGCCCCTACGAAATCGAAGTGGTAGACGACATCATCGCACGGTATGCCCCGCTCTCGGCCGACGAGCTGTCGGACCTCACCCATCAAGACACCTCGCTGTGGTCGCGCGTCGTCGCCGAACAGCACCTGTCCTTTGATAAACGGAAAACGTCCGACGTTCGCATCCCCCTGACCTTGCTGAACGAGGGGGATGAGGAGAAACAGGAAATCTACCAAGACGCACGATGGAACATGGGGTTCCAGGCCGCACTGAACCAACAAAATCACTAAAGTTGCCCATGTTCAAACCTCGAGAGATAATCTACGGTTACGCCAAAGGTTTCTATTCACCACACAACAAATATATTGTCACCATCTATCAGGACGAGGAACTGAGCATCGTGGCCTGTTTCACCACTTCGCAGCAGCGCGCCGGCATACCGCAACACCAAGTGCATCACGGCCCGATTTACCGCGACAAGCAGTGCATCTCTTATGTCTTCGAGAAAGACAGACCCATCGGCCTTGACCCTCAGACCGGCCAATCCTTTTCCTTTCCCAAACGGACCGTCATCACCTTCGACTATGGTGTGCGCGAAGGGAAAAGAGCCTATTTCCAGGAACTCTTTGACAACCCTCGTGTAGTCTGCCTCTTGGACGAAAAAGAATACATCCAGCTGGTCTATGCCATGTATTGCAGTCCGCACACCAAAATCAGTCACAAGAAAGTATTGGACAAAATCCTGCAAGCCTATTATTCCCAATGACCATGCCGCTCAGGCCACTCTGTGGAAGTCCCATCATAAAAGAATATCCCCTTAAACTAATTTGTAAAACACCCCTTTATTCATCTTTATAATCTATTACCGTATGAAAAAACAGAACCTTTTCGGACGCTTGATGCTCTGCATGAGCCTCATCGTCATGGTTTGTCTGGCCTCGTGCTCCGACACACCGAAGTACGCCCGCGTCATCTCGAAAGACGCTCCTCTGGTGGTGCGCATGGATGTGAAGCAGATTGCGGAGAAAGCGCAGACGGCGGACAGCAAACAGCTGGCGGACAAGCTCACTGCGCAGCTCGCCGGCCAGGGATTGCCCGCTAACGTGCAGGAGAAACTGAAAAAAATCCTTGAAGACCCAGCTGAAGCGGGCATCGACCTGCGCAAACCCGTGTTCGTATTCGTGGAAAACTTTGAACCTAATGCTGTGGGAATGGTGGCCGCCGTTCACGATGCCGACAAACTGGCCGAACTGGTCAACACCCTGGCCAAGCAGCAAAATGGCGCGCAAGTGGTGAAGGAGGACGGACTGAACATCCTCAAGGGCAGCGGCGCGATGACGCTGATGTTCGACGACGACATCCTGCTCTGCATGGAAAACGAAGCCGTCAACGATGTGGTGGCCGAAGGCAAGCGACGTATGCTGGCCAAGGACGACCAGGGCATTCTGGAACGCGACGACTTCAAACAGCTTTGCAAGGCGAAGACGGACATGCAGCTGCTCGTGTCGGGAAAATTGATGAAACAGCTGGAAAACGAGCCTTCGTTCCGGCGCATGGCAATGTGGCAGCAGCTCTATCCCGCCGGGCTCAAACTGGAGGACTACAGCTTGCTGGCTGAGCTGAACACGGAAAAAGGCGAGGCGACCCTCTCCGTGCAAAACCTGCCGCAGACCGACGAAGCCAAGGAACTGATCGAGAAGAACGCCAAGATGCTGGGCAAGGTGGACGGCGAACTGCTCGACTACGTGCCGGCCTCGGCACTCTGCGTGTTCAACTGCAACCTTGACGGCAAGGAACTCAGCAAAGTGGCCATACCCTCGCTGCGCCAGACTGGTCACTTGAACGAGGAACAGCTGAAAATGGCCGAGAACTTGCTGTCGTCCATCGACGGCGATGTACTCCTGGCCGTCAACGCCTTCGATGTGCAAGCCGGGCCGCAGAGCTGCTTCCTCGTCAAGGTGAGCGACAAGAAGAAGGTGAAGGAAACCATTGCCAAACTGGGCGGCGCACTGCTCAACGAGGTGGAACCGGGGCAGTACTCGGTGAACAACCAATTCTATCTGGGTGTGAAAAGCGACATATTCTACGTGAGCCTGCCCACACCGGTGCTTTCCATGGCCAGACCCCAACCGGCTATGGAGAAGGACGATTTCAAAGGCAAACTCTTCTTCGGCTCGCTCAATGTGAAGAACGCCCTTTCCAATCCGCAGACGGTGGCCATGATGTCGGGCGATAGCGATTTCCGCGAAGCACTCCCCTTCCTCCAGCTGTGCGACAGACTGGAATTTTCGGTGGAGGATGCCACCAAGGCGGAGATGCGCCTCAAGCTGACGCAGACGGACAAAAACCCGTTGCAGCTCATGCTTGAAAAACTCTGAACCTCTTTCTGACTGATCCGTCAAGGCGCAGCCGGGATGAATGCGCTGGGCCGGGTGTTCCCCTGCCTGCCACGCGCTCTCCGCAGCTGCGCCTTGCACTATGCCCCTCTCCCCGCTCCTGCTCCCGGATAAATTATTTCTCCTCATGTTCTCTCCCTTCCGTTTCCTGATTTCCCGCACCCGTTTGGGACTTGTGTTCAAACTGCTCTACCGCCACGTCAGCATAGCGCAGATGACGGGATTTTTCCTGGCCAACCTGCTGGGCTTGGGCATTGTGCTCTGCGGTTTCCAGTTCTACCGCGACGTACGCCCCGTGCTGGAGGGCGGCGACAGCTTCATGAAGAAACAGATTGCCGTGGTGACGCGCCGCGTGAGTGCCCTGCAGACGTTCGGCGTTACGCAGACGGACTTCAGCGAGCGGCAACTGGCTGACCTGGCGCACCAACCCTTCGTGGCCAGCGCGGCTCCCTTCATCCCGGCCCGCTTCCGGGTGTACGCGTCGGTGCAGACGGGCAGCGCGCTGAGCATGGGCACGGAAATGTTCTTCGAGGCCTTGCCCGACCAGTACATCGATGCCGACCTGTCACGCTGGAACTACCGCGAAGGCTGCGACACGCTGCCCGTCATCCTGCCCCGCAGCTACCTCAACCTGTACAATTTCGGCTATGCCCGGGCACGCGGCCTGCCACCGCTCACCGAGGGCATGATAGGGATGATAGGCGTTGACTTCGTGCTGAGCGGCACCACGGGACGCTGGGACATGAAAGGCCGGGTGGTAGGTTTCTCCAACACGCTCAACACGATTTTGGTGCCCCGCTCGTTCCTCACCTACGCCAACGAGCGGCTGTGCCCCGAAGGCACGGACAAGCCGTCGCGCATCGCCGTGGAGCTGGCCTCACCCGCCGACGAGCAGTTTGTGCGCTACTTAGAGGCCAACGGGCTGGAGGCGGAAGCCTCGGCCGCCGACGGCGGACGCACGGCGTGGTTCCTGCGTACGGAGCGCATCCGCACGCTGCGGCTCATCGGCTATTCGCCGGGCGAGGTGGCACTGCCCTTCCATGTGCTGAGCCTCGGACTCCACCTGCTGTCGTCAGTATTGGCGGTAGTGTTGCTCTGCGTGCTGCGCTCGCTGTGGCAACCCACGTTGCAGACGCTCTCGCCCCAGTATGCCCCGTCATCGCTGCTCCCGGTCCTGGGTCTGCTTGCGGCGTTGATGTTCACCGTCGTCCTGCTGGACTATGCAGCCGTGAGGCGGAAAGTGGGAGGAAAGGTATAAGCCACACATACACCAACAGTTCAGCCACCGGGAAAGCGGATTTCCCGGTGGCTGAATTTGTCTTGATCTTGTTTTCGGAGGTTATGAGAGATAAAGTTATGAGGTTATCTTCATAGGTTATGAGGGGTTAGGTTATGAGGTTATAAAAAATCACTCCGCTGTTGCCCAGCGTGTTGTTCTCAAAGAGAATGTCGTCCGTGGCACGCAAGCCGCCATCGGACCCGAAGAAGTCCGGCAAAAAGACAGGGGCAGAAAGGCGAAAGGCAAGGGCTGTTAAACAACAGACGGGATTTGACCCCTCGGCCAAATCCCGTCAGCAAAACAGTTGTCAGTTCTTTATCCACGTCCATAGCTCGTGGACCCACAATACGAAGGACGAACCTATGATAATGATGATCCAGTCCTGGAAACTCAGGCCGCAGACATTGAAGAACTGCTGCAGACCGGGCAACTCTACCATGACCACTTGTCCCACAAAGATGATGGCCACGATGGTCAGCAACACCTTGCAGCCCTTGAAGTGGAGTGCGCTGCGTCCCGTTTCAAAGGCACGGGCACAGAAGAGGTAGAAGAAATGGGTCATCACGAAGATGGTGAAGAGCAGGGTCAGTTCGTAGGGGGTCACGTGGCCATTCTCTCCCAGCTGCAACGTGAGGAAGTCCGTCAGCTGGCGCACGTCGGCGTGCTGGAAGATGTAGAGCAGCACGAGGAGCATCACGAAGAAGAAGCCGCCCACGCCCACGATGTTCCACATCATGGGCCGGTTGAGAATGAATGCGTTGCGGTCGCGCGGCTTGTCGCGCATCACGCTCTCCGAAGGCGGCAGCGAAGCCAGTGCCGTGGCGGCGAAGGTGTCCATGATGAGGTTGATCCACAGCATCTGGGTCACCGTCAGCGGCGACTCCGTGCCCATGAACGCACCGCAGAGCACGAGGAAGCAGGCCGTGACGTTCACCGTGAGCTGGAAGAGGAGGAAACGCTGGATGTTCTGGTAGAGGGAGCGGCCCCACATCACGGCCTTGCCGATGGAGGCGAAGGAGTTGTCGATGATGGTGATGTCGGATGCCTCCTTGGCCACCGAGGTGCCGTCGCCCATGGAGAGCCCCACGTGGGCAGCCTTCAGGGCGGGGGCATCGTTGGTACCGTCGCCGGTTACGGCCACCACCTCGCCCAAGCGTTGAAGGGTTTCGACGAGGCGTTTCTTGTCCATGGGCCTTGCGCGCGCAATGATTTTGAGGTCGCGGATGCGGTCCACGAGTTCTTCGTCGGTCAGGGCCGCAAATTCCGGTCCGGTGATGATGCTGCGTTCGGATTCGGCCTCGGTGCAAAGTCCAATCTGCCTACCGATTTCGCGGGCCGTACCCGGTGTGTCGCCGGTCACTATCTTCACGCTGATGCCTGCATCGATACATTCCTTGACCGAAGCGGGCACATCGGCACGCACGGGGTCGGCAATGGCGGCAATGGCAATGAAATGCAACTTCTCAGCCACCACCCGGCCATCCTCGATGGTCTTGTCGCCTTCGTCCACCACCTGATAAGCGAAGCCCAGGGTGCGCATGGCGCGCGACTGCCAGGCGAGGAGCTGCTCGTCGAGCGTGGCCTTGTCGATGTCGGCCTGACGGCAGAGGGAGTAGACTATTTCCGGCGCGCCCTTGACATAAAGCACCTGTTTGCCGGGCAGCGCAGCGGAGCGCACCACCGTGGCCATATATTTGCGCTCGGTGGAGAAAGGCAGTTCGCTCACGGCTGGCGCAGCCTCGCGCAGGGGGCGGTAGTCGGTGCCTTGTGCCCAAAGCCGGAGGAGCAGTGCGCCCTCGGTGGGGTTGCCCAGCACCTGGGGACTGGCGGCATCGGAGAAGTCAAGCGAAGCGGTAGAGTTAACGGCCAGTCCTTCGTTCAACACGGCTTCCGGCACGTCCTTGGCACAGGTACGGAGTTCGTCCACGCGCATCTGGTTCTGCGTGAGTGTACCTGTCTTGTCCGTACAGATGACTGTGGTCGCACCCATCGTTTCGCAGGCGTGCATCTTGCGCACCAGGTTGTTGGTTTTGAGCATCCGGCGCATGGAATAGGCCAGTGAGAGCGTAACGGCCATGGGCAGACCCTCGGGCACGGACACCACGATGAGCGTCACGGCTATCATGAGGGTTTTGAGCGTATAGGCTATCAGCTCTGCCGAGCCTGTGGCAGGCAGAAGGGTGTGTTGCAGATAGAGGGTCAGGCCCATGAGCACAACAAAGTAAATCATGATGGCCGGCATGATGGCCTTCCACGACCAGCGGGCGAATTTTCGAATGACGAGCCAGAAGAACACGACGGAAGGCAGGGCCAGCGTATAGGACAGGGGTTCCCAGTGGAACCACACGATGAGTCGGCCCACAATGATGAAGGCTGCGAAGACGTAGCTGAACTTGGAGACGAGGTCGGCCAGGCCGGTGAGCTGCTCGTTGAGGGGCGTTTTCACGCTGTCGTCAATCTGGGCGGCCTCGAACACCTTTCCCTGCTCGGTGCGGTCGCCCACGGCGAGCACGCGCATGATGCCGTGTCCCTCCATCACCTTCGTGCCTTTCATCACGTGGTTGGTGGGATAAGTGGCGTTGGGGTCGAAGTGGGCCTCGTCGGTGCTCTTGGCACAGGCCGGCTCGCCGGTGAGGGTGCTCTCGTCCATGCTGAGCTGGACGGCCTCCAGGAGCTCGCCGTCGGCGGCTGCCTCACCGCCGGTGTTGAGCACCACGATGTCGCCCACCACCACGTCGCGCCGGGGCACCTGGGTGATGTTGCCGCCCCGGATAACTTCCACAGGCTCGTCGTCGTTGACTTGGTTGAGCACGGTAAATTCCTTGTCGGCCTGCAGCTCGAAATAGAACGCCAAGCCCGTGGCGAGGAAGATGGCCACGAAGATGCCCACCGGCTCGAAGAACACTTGCGCGCTCTGGCCGAGAGAGAAATATTCGTAGATGGAGATACACACCGACAGTACGCCGGCAATCAGCAGGATGACTATGAGCGGATCGCTGAACTTATCCAAAAATTGTTTCCACAGTGGGGCTTTCGCGGGTGGAGTGAGCACGTTGGAGCCATGCTTTCGGCGGCTCTCAACCACTTCGGCCTCGGTGAGCCCCACCAGATGTTTGCTTTGTTCCATATTTTTTAAAAAGGTTTCTCAGAGTTTTCTTGCCGGGACTGCACGCACTATTTGTCGGCAGTGAGGCCGAGACGGTTGAAGCGGGTGGATTCCAGCAAGGGGAGGTTGGTTTCGGTGGGGATGTAGATGACGGTTTTGTCGCTGAGGTCTGACTGCTGGCGCACCCACAGGTATTGGATGTAAGTGGGGGTAATGCTGCCGTTTTCAATGCGGATGGCCTCGGCGGCTCCCTTGGCGCGCTCCACTTCGGCCTGGGCGTCTCGGCCTTGCCTTCCATCTCCTGCGACCACACGTTGTACCAGGGAATGACAAAGGCCATGGCTACGCCCAACAGGACTACGACCAACACGATCCAAACAGATCTTTTCAGCATGTCGGCAGACTGGGGATAACTGTAATGATTGTTCATCTGTGAAAAAAATTTTGGTTTGTAGTTGTTATTGTCAGAAAAAGGAATGCCGCCGCTGCGGCTTCGTGCCGGTGAGGAAAATGATACTCCACCGCATAGGCAAGTGTGCAAAAGTAGACATTTTTGGCAAGTTGACGACATTCAGACCAAGCAACTTCACTTTGCCCTGCTCCCGGCGGTCCGTGTCAATGGCAGATAATTTGCCCCTCCAAGTAACTTTATGACTTCATAACCTAATCACTCATAACCATTAAAGCATCTTGGGCTAATTTATAGAACACTCCATAAAAAACAAGTTACAACGTGAAGCCTCCTTACTGCTTTTTGTTAACTTCGCCGCGTGTTTTCCTGTTCTCCGGCTGTATGCGCCACGGAAAACCGCTGAAACCCAATCGCTTGACTTACCCACTAACCCTACATACAATGAAAATTCTTTTTCTTTCGGACATCCACGGTTCGCTGCCCGCACTTGATGCTGCGCTCAGCTACTACGATGCGCACCACTACGAGCTGCTGGTACTGCTGGGCGACCTGCTGAACTACGGACCGCGCAACGGACTGTGCCCGGGGCTGGACCCGATGGCCGTGGCCGAAAGGCTGAACGAACGTGCCGCACACATCGTGGCCGTGAGGGGCAACTGCGATTCGGAAGTGGACCAGATGCTGCTGCAATTTCCCATACAGGCTCCCTACGTGCTGCTGGCCGACAACGGGGTGCGCTTCTTCCTGACCCACGGCCACGTGTTCGGCGAGAAGAAACTGCCGGCGGGACCGGCCTGCGACGTGCTGGTGCAGGGACATACGCACCTGATGAAGCTGGAACCGGCCGACAAGGAACTGGGCCGGCCCGTCATACTCAACACCGGCTCACCCACTTTCCCGAAGGGGGGCAACCCGCCCTCATTCGCCACTTATGCCGGCGGGGTGCTGGCACTCAGAAGCCTGGACGGCAGCGCGCTGCAAAGCCTGCAGCTATGAATTTGACCGAAAGGCCGAAACCTTATCTGTGAATATCCTGAAACAACATACACAACGTGGAAAAGAAAAACTACGCCTACGATGAGGCTTTCCAAGCCTCGCTCGAATACTTCGGCGGCGACGAACTGGCTGCCCGCGTATGGGTGAACAAGTATGCCATGAAGGACTCCTTAGGACATATCTTTGAATGCTCACCCACTGATATGCACCATCGCATCGCCGGTGAACTGGCACGCATCGAACGCAAGTATCCCAACCCCGTGGCCGAAGAGCGCATCTTTGAAATGCTGGACCACTTCCGCTACATCGTACCGGCGGGCTCGCCCATGACGGGCATCGGAAACGATAACCAGATTGCCTCGCTATCCAACTGCTTCGTCATCGGCATCGACGGCGACAGCGACTCTTACGGCGCCATCCTGAAACTCGACGAGGAGCAGGTGCAGCTCATGAAGCGGCGCGGCGGCGTGGGACACGACCTCTCGGGCATCCGCCCCAAAGGCTCGCCCGTGAAGAACTCGGCTCTTACCTCCACCGGCATCGTGCCGTTCATGGAACGCTACAGCAATTCTACCCGTGAGGTGGCGCAGGACGGACGGCGCGGCGCACTGATGCTGTCCATCAGCATACGCCACCCGGAAGCGGAGGACTTCATCGATGCAAAGATGCAGGAAGGCAAAATCACGGGAGCCAACGTGAGCGTGAAGATTGACGATGAGTTCATGCGCTGCGCCACGGAGGGCACACCTTACCGGCAGCAGTTCCCCACCGAAAGCAACGAACCGCAGGTGGTGAAGGAAATCAACGCAAAGGCTCTGTGGAAGAAAATCGTCCACAACGCGTGGAAAAGCGCGGAGCCGGGCGTGCTCTTCTGGGACACCATACGCCGCGAAAGCATTCCGGACTGCTACGCCGACCTAGGCTTCAGCACGGTGTCAACGAACCCCTGCGGCGAAATCCCGCTCTGCCCCTACGACAGTTGCCGACTGCTGGCCATCAACCTTTACTCGTACGTACGGAACCCGTTCACGCCGCAGGCGGAGTTCGATTTCGCCATGTTCCGCGAGCACGTGGCGCTGGCACAGCGGTTCATGGACGACATCATTGACCTGGAGCAGGAAAAGATTGACCGCATCATCGAAAAAATCAAGTCGGACCCGCAGGACGAGGAGGTGAAATTCACCGAACTGCGCCTTTGGGAGAAAATCAAGCGCAAAACGGCGCAAGGACGGCGCACGGGGGTGGGCATCACCGCCGAAGGCGATATGCTGGCCGCACTGGGGCTGCGCTATGGCACGCAGGAGGCCACGGACATGGCGGTGAAGGTACAACGCTCGCTGGCACTCGCGGCTTACCGCTCAAGCACGGTGATGGCAAAGGAGCGCGGCGCGTTCGAGGTGTTCGACGCTACACGCGAAGCGAACAACCCGTTCATCCTGCGCCTGAAGGAGGCCGACCCGCAGCTATACGCCGACATGGTGCAGTACGGACGGCGCAACATTGCCTGCCTCACCATCGCACCGACGGGCACCACGAGCCTCATGACGCAAACCACCAGCGGCATTGAGCCGGTGTTCATGCCGGTGTACAAGCGTCGCCGCAAGGTGAACCCGAACGACCCGGAGGTGCGCGTGGACTACGTGGACGAAACGGGCGATGCGTTCGAGGAATACATCGTTTACCATCACAAGTTTCTCACCTGGATGCAGGCGCAGGGGCTGGACACTTCACGCAACTACTCGCAGGAGGAAATCGACGAACTGGTGGCCCGCTCGCCTTACCACAAGGCTACCGCAAACGACGTGGACTGGCTCATGAAGGTGAAGATGCAGGGAAGCATCCAGAAGTGGGTGGACCACAGCATCAGCGTGACGGTGAACCTCCCCAACTCGGTGGACGAGGAACTGGTGAACCGCCTCTACGTGGAGGCTTGGCAAAGCGGATGCAAGGGATGTACCATCTACCGCGACGGCTCACGCTCCGGAGTGCTGGTCAGCACGCAGAAAACGGACAAGAAGCAGAAAGCGGGCGAGGCTACAGCCGATGCACTGCCGCAGTGCCAACCACCGGTGGTGACGGAACGGCGGCCGGAGGTGCTGGAGTGCGACGTGGTGCGCTTCCAGAACAACAAGGAGAAGTGGGTGGCTTTCGTCGGCCTGCTCGACGGACATCCGTACGAGATTTTCACCGGTCTGCAAGACGATGAAGAGGGTATCGTGCTGCCTAAAACGGTCACCAAAGGGCGCATCATCAAAACCATCTGCCCCGACGGCTCCAAACGCTACGACTTCCAGTTCGAGAACAAGCGGGGCTACAAAATGACGGTGGAGGGGCTCTCGGAGAAGTTCAACAAGGAATACTGGAACTACGCCAAACTCATCTCCGGCGTGCTGCGCTACCGTATGCCCATCGTGAATGTCATCAAACTGGTGAACTCGCTGCAACTGGAAAGCGAGAACATCAACACGTGGAAGGTGGGCGTGAGCCGTGCCCTGAAGAAATATGTCACGGACGGCACGGAGGCCACCGGACAGAAGTGTCCCAACTGCGGACACGAAACGCTGGTGTACCAGGAGGGCTGCCTCATCTGCAAGCATTGCGGTGCCAGCCGATGCGGATAGCCATCCGAAATTTGAAAGTTATAAGGTTACGGGGTTATGAGGTTATAATATTACTATTTGAGCGAGAATTTCCCCATCGCTCAGTAAGTGACTTTATAACCTCATAACCTCATCTCTCATCACCCTATCCCTTATAATCTACTAAACATAAGACAACGTGTACCTCAAACTAAACTCGCTTCACTTCAAGGCCCAGCATGGCGTGTTGCCGCAGGAACGCGTCGTGGGGGGCGACTTTTTGGTTGACCTTTCGTTGGAAATCGCAGATACCGATGCGCACGACGCGCTCTGCCACGATGCTTTGGAAGCTACGGTCAACTACGCAGAAATTTACCGGAAAGTAAAGGAAGAGATGGATATTCCCTCCGCCCTCATCGAACACGTGGCCGGACGCATTGCCCGCTCGCTCATCAGCGGCTTCCCCAAAATTGCCATGATCCAGGTGAAGGTTACCAAATGCTGCCCGCCCATCGAGGGCTTCGACGGTGCGGGTGCCACCGTGCAGTACTGTCTGCGACGCAGCTTGGTGGTGTGGGACTTCGACGGCACCGTGGCCGACACCTCGGCGGGCATCGTGCGCACCATGCAGGCCACGTTCGGGAAAATGGGCTGGCCCGTCCCTTCGGAGGAGGCCGTGCGGCAAACCATCGGACTGCCGCTCAGGGCGGCCATACCGCAGCTCGCAAGGGTGGACGGCTCCTTGCTCGAGGATGCCTTGCACATTTACCAGGAGCTGTTTGAACAACTCGGGGCGGTCAGCGTGCGCCTCTTTCCTGGCATCGCCGATGCACTGCAACGCCAGTTCGATGCCGGCTACGTCGTGGCCATCGCCACCAGCCGGGGACACCGCTCCGTGGAGGAGCTTTTCATCGTGGCCTGCGAAGACGTGCAGACCCACAAGCCGGACCCCGCACCCGTGCTGGCACTGCAACGCATGGCTCACGTGAAAGCGGAGGACACCACGGTCATCGGCGACACTTCGTTCGACATGGAAATGGGGGCGGCGGCACGGGCTGCACACTTGGTCGGCGTGGCGTGGGGCAACCATTCACCGCACAAGCTCTTGGCAGCCGGGGCTGACTTTGTGGCTCAAACTGCGGAGGATTTGTAAACAATCCCCCACTCTTTCGCGCCATTTTGACACAAAAAACTAAGAATTGTTATCGGTCTTGTCCTTGGCAACGGCTTTGCCAATGGGTAATGTGTAATTTCAATTTGAATAAACCATCTGGCCTACGACTGGCTTACAGGACGGTCTTCGCCACTGGCCAATTATTCTTTTTTCATTATGCATTAATCATTAAAAAGACAAGATATGAACTTCGAGAACTTTACCATCAAAGCACAACAGGCCGTACAGCAGGCCGTGGAGCTGGCCTCGCAAAACGGACAGCAGGCCATCACACCGCTACACCTGCTCAACGGCGTACTGGCGGAAGGGGAAAACGTAACGCAGTTTATCTTCGGGAAACTGGGGGTGAACGACCACGCCCTCCGCGCCGCCGTGCAGAATGAGTTGCAGCGGCAGCCGCGCGTAAGCGGCGGACAGCCTTATTTGGACAACGAGGCGAACCGCGTGCTACAGAAGGCCGTGGATATTGCCCGCCAGTCGGGCGACACGTACGTGGGTCTGGAACCGCTCTTGCAGGCCCTGCTGCAAGAAGGGGGCTTGGCGGCGCAAATGCTCAAGGATGCCGGCGT
>SFQP01000070.1 GCA_004562975.1 bacterium | reverse complement strand
TGAACTACTTTCGGCTTGCCGAGATGCGCAACTTTCTAAGGGAAACCGATGAATGGTTGCGTAGTCGCATACGTATGTGTATATGGAAATGCTGGAAACACATTGGCGGCGCAGTCATTGGCCTATTGCCAGTACTCTATGACGCGCTTGCTGATATATTTCCCGCCATTGGTGTCGGTGGCTTCGCGCCGTGTCCAGTTGCCGTGGCTGTCTGTTTCCAGTATGCGGTATCGGGTGGTGGTGGTACTTTCGCCTTCTTCGGCCTCCACGATGTGGCTGACCATCTGGGTGAGGTTGCCGTCCGTGTCGTACGTATAGGTTTCGGTGTTGGTACCCATGTCATCGGCAAATCGGGCAGTAGCGAGGAGCCCCTGGTCGTTGTAGGTGTAGGTGTCATCCTCGATTTCGCACGTTGCTTCCACCTCGTGGCGCAATGCAGTGAGTCGTCCTTCTGCATCGCGTTGCAGGGTTTTGTTGAAGAACTCCTTGATGGGTGTGTCTCCGTTGGTGGTGAGCCATTCGCCCTGTTGACTGAAGGTGATGTGGAAGCACCATTCGGTGTTCGTTTCGTCGTAATAGAGTTTCAGACTTTTCACGTTGCCCAGAAGGTCGTGCATACGCACATCAGGAGCGGTGGTTTCTGTTTTGTCGGGCACCATGCCCTGGATTTCCGAAGCGATGGTGTCGCCTGCCAAAGCTGGTTTTTCGGTTTTGTTGCCACACGAAATGAGCAGCGACATGGAGGCTGCGATGAAGAGGGTGGAGGTTTTCATGGATAATGAATATCTTATAATGAATATTGTATAATAAGGCATACGGCTCAACCTTATCCTAAAGAGAGGAAAACGGGTGCAAGATATGAAAAACAGAAGGAAAAGACAACGAACTGCCTATTTTTTGGCTGCCGGTTACGAAAAAAACGATTGTTGCGAGAGGTCGGGGACTATGATTTTCCGTAGGTCAAATGAGAAAAGTGGGGGAAAGAGCATCGCGTGCTATGCGACTGACGAGACTTACAAAAGATTGTGCAAGTGAGCGCAGAGCCAAGCTTGCTTGAGCTATGCCGAACGTAGCCAATCTTATCCAAAGGTCGCTCAAAAAATCCAGCAGACAGCCGGAATAAGTGAGTCCACTCATGGGGTATTCATTAAAACCTAATTTATAGAACACCCCTATACATTATACATTGAAATTTTTGCTGTACTTTTGCTTCGCATTCATCGGTTTTGTGACTATAGGGAACCGATGGGCGCAGCACAACCTCTATTTTTCCGTAACAACTGAATAACCTTACAAACACGATGCGCTTTAATGACGTCATAGGGCAAGAGGCCGTGAAGCGGCAGTTGCTGCACATGGTGGCCGAAGGCAGAATGCCCCACGCCCTTTTGCTGGCCGGACCGGAAGGCTGCGGCAAATTGCCCTTGGCATTGGCTCTGGCGGAGCGGCTGCTCTGCGTCAGTCCCACGCCCGAAGGGGATGCCTGCGGCCAGTGCAAGGGTTGCCGCATGGCGGAGAAGATGGCGCACCCTGACTTGCACCTCGTGTTCCCCGTGTTCAAACCGGCGGGGCAGTCGTCGGGTGCCGTGAGCGACCAGTTCCTCTCGGAGTGGCGCGAACAATTGCGCGAAACGCCCTACTTCGACCGGCAGACGTGGCTCAGGCGCATCGGCGTGGAGAACCAGCAATCGCTCATCAATGTGTACGAGGCGAACAACATCTTGCAAAAACTCTCCACGGTGAGCAGCCAAGGGGGCTACCGCGTCATCGTCGTGTGGCTGGCGGAACAGATGAACACGGAGGCGGCGAACAAGCTGCTGAAAATCCTGGAGGAGCCGCCGCTCGGCACGGTGTTCATCCTCACCTCCGACCATCCGGAGAAGCTCTTGCCAACCATCCTCAGCCGTACGCGCCGGATTGACGTGAAACCGCTGACCGAAACCGACATTGCCTCTGCACTGCAACGCAACTACGGACTGCAACCGGCCGACGCGCAGTCGGTGGCACGCAGCGCAGGGGGAAACTTCATCCGGGCTTTGGGACAGATTACGGCGGATGCCGACACGGCGCAGTTCTTCGACCTCTTCGTGCTGCTCATGCGACTTTGCTACCTGCGCAAAATCAAAGACCTCCACGCCTGGGCGGAACAAATCGCGCTGTGGGGACGCGAAAAGCAGAAGAGTTTTCTCGAATACTGCCAACGGCTGATAAGGGAGAACTTCATGTACAATTTCCACCGCCCTGAGCTGAACGGAATGAACAACCGCGAGGAGGAGTTTGCCGTGCGCTTTGCCCGCTTCGTCAACGAGCGCAACGTCATCGGCATCATGGACGAACTTTCGCTGGCGCAGCGCGACATCGAGGCGAACGTGAACCCGCGTATGGTGTTCTTCGACCTCACGCTGAAGATGATTGTGCTGCTTTTACAATAAATTCTACGTAAAAAGAGAACCACACATGACAGAAACAAATAATCCTGCTTTGTATCTCACGACCACAGATGAAGCTCCTGCTGCCTCTGGTCATCCCGACACTCCGAAAGGCAGATGCGATGCCTGCTGCTGGGGCGATGCCTCGCTGCGGGGGCTTGCCGCAGAAGGATGCGGACGCAGCGACAAGCAGCTGAATGCTTACGACTACCTGGCCGATGTGCCCGGCAACCTCAGGGACACGGATTTCGTGGAGGTACAATTCAAGAATACACGCAAAGGCTTTTTCCGCAACGACAACCACCTGGACCTGCACAAGGGCGACGTGGTGGCGGTCGAAGCTGTGCCCGGACACGACATCGGCGTGGTGACGCTCACCGGCCGTCTGGTACTGCTGCAAATGCAGAAAGCTAACCTGAAACAGGGCATGGAGGTGCGGCGCATCTACCGCAAGGCGCGTCAGGCCGACTTGGAAAAATATGAACAGGCCAAGGCACGCGAACACGACACGATGATCCGCTCGCGACAGATTGCCAAGGAACTGGAACTGCAAATGAAAATCGGCGATGTGGAGTACCAGGGCGACGGAAACAAGGCGATATTTTACTACATTGCCGACCAGCGCGTGGACTTCCGCAAGCTCATCAAGGTACTGGCGGAGACGTTCCACGTGCGCATTGAGATGAAACAAATCGGTGCGCGTCAGGAGGCGGGACGCATCGGGGGCATCGGTCCCTGCGGACGCGAACTTTGCTGTGCCACGTGGATGAAAAACTTCAACTCGGTGGGTACGGCGGCGGCGCGATTCCAGGACATCACGCCCAACCCGCAGAAGCTGGCTGGACAGTGTGCCAAGCTGAAATGTTGCCTGAATTATGAGGTGGACACGTATATGGAGGCGGCACGCAATCTGCCGGAGCGCACGGTGCAGCTCGAAACGGCGGATACCACGTACTTCTTCTTCAAGGCCGACACGCTGGCCGGACTCGTCACCTACAGCACGGACCGGCGGTTGGCCGCCAACCTGGTGACCATCAGCGCGGAACGGGCGCAGCAGATTATCGCCATGAACGCTGCCGGCGAAAAGCCGTTGCAGCTGGCCGGAGAGGACGCGCCGCAGCCGGCCAAAACGCTCGACTTGGCAGAACAGGAGGACCTCACGCGCTTTGACAAGGTGAAGCGCAAAAGCGGACGCTCCGGCAAACGCTCCGGCGCAGCGGGCGCACCGCGACGCGAAAGACAGCCGAAAGGGGAAGAAAGAGGAGGCAAGTCTGCTCCGACAGGCCGCGAGGGAAGACCGAACCCGGGACGCGGCGGACAAAAGGGGAACCGGGGCGGCGGACGCGGCCCGAAAAGGGAGAACTGACATGAAACTACGGATGCTTGACAAACTGCTGGGCCGGCTGGGGCAGACCGGTGCCGTAAGGCGACTGCCTCGGGAAGTGACAGGCCGAGGCTTGCCGCGCCGCCTGCCGGTGCATTCGGCAGTGGGTTTCGTGGCGGCGATACTGCTCTGCCTCATGGGATGCCAGAAGCGGCCTGCCGCGTTTGAATATCGCTCCACGCCCGTCGAGGGATGGGAACCGGGCGACACGCTGCATTTCCACCTCGACACGTTGCGGACTGCGGGCCAATTCCGGCTGGAACTGGGTGTGCGGACGGCCACGGCATTCCCCTACCCTTACCAGTCGCTGTGGATTGTGGCGCGCCAGCATTTTCACCAACCGGAAAGCGTCTGCACGGACACCATCGAAATACAGCTCGCTGACCGCCGGGGCGACACATCGGGTCGGGGCATCACGCTCCACCAGTTCACCCATTACTGGAAAACCATCCGCCTCAGCCAAGGCCAATCGGCCGACATCCACCTCAATCACCTGATGCGCAGCGAAATGCTGCCGGGCGTGGAGTCGGTGGGGCTACGCATCGAAGAGGAATATTAGCGGGTGCTTTCGCCAAACAAACGGCGCCGATGCCCGAACACACAACGAACGCGCGACATGACAAAGGTTGCACAAGCCGAACAGGCTGCAACTGAGTTGTCATGCCGCGCGTTTTTTCGTGCGCCGCTGCGGACGCATAGCGGTTTTTCAGGTTGACTTTATGATGTTTGATTAAATGGTTACTGCATTACCGTGCCAAGCTGTGAGGTACCACGCTATCGGGCACCACGCGCAAGTCCAGAAGTCCGAAGCCGTTGACCGGTCTCTCGTTATGTTGCCGGCCAATCAGTCCGGCCTGATTGCTGATGCCGTACGTAAGCGTGCCGCCCGGGTGGGCAAAGGAGGTGGAGCGCACCCGGCTCCAGCCGCGTTTGTGTTCGTCGGCCTCATCGTCCCAGCGGTTGCCGTCGAGCAGTTCGCTGAAATACGCCATTTGCAGCAGGCTGTCGCAGGGCACGTTCTTCAGGTTGCCGTTGCCGTCGGGATCGTCCATGGGCACCTCGGCTGCCACGTCCTTCACGTCGGCCTGCTGCCCCGACCGGGCATAGACAAGCACCCCTCTGCCTTTGGCATAGGCCACGGCCTCCAAGTGGTAAGTTCCGGCAGGCAGTTCGGCAACCTGTTCCAGCTGTACCTCCATCGGACGGTCGTTGTCCGTACGCTTGAAACGCATATAGCTCAGCATTGGGCCGTCGTCCACGAAATTCTCCATACGGTGGAAAAGCGAGTTTCCCACGTTGCAGTTGCGGTACGCCTTCACCTGCCATCCCCGTTCGCTCAGGTAGTCGCGGTCGTACTGCTGCATGAAATAACCGTCACGCGTGTTGTCCTGCAAATAGACTTGCCGCTCAGCCTTCTCCAACTGCATACAGCTGAGTACGCCGAAGGTGATGGACGAGGCTAAGGATAAAATGAAGAGAATGAGCAAGGTCAGTTTGCTTCCCGTCCGCATGGGCTGTTCGTCGGGACGGCGCAACATCCATCGCAACAGGGAAAAAATGAGAATGGAAAGGCACACCAAGGCCGAAAAGGCTGCCACGCCCATCTGCCATACGCCGCCTGGACAGTGGTTCAAGATGTCCGCCCATTCCTCGGTTATCAGGCCGTAGCCCACCAGTGCCCCCACGCCGCCGGCCAGCCCGTACACGAAGAGGCCGATGAAGAGCAACAGGCACAGCATCAACAGCGAATCCACGAAAAGGAGCAATATCTTAAAGGTCACGGCCAGATAGTTCAGCAGCGTGCGTACCACACTGCGGGTGCCGTTGCGGAAACCCGGCGAGCGCAGGTAGTTGCCAGTCTCCGTGGCCGTGCGCATCAGTTCCTCGTTGAGCGTTGTGGGGTTGACGGGCGTGCCGCGCATTTGCAGGCGATCCTCAGCGGTACGAGCCTGCGGAATCAAGGCCCACGCGAGGAGATACACCACCGACACCACTTGTAGACTGAAGAAACTGAGCACCACGAGGATGATGCGCCACGGCAGGGGGTCTGTGCCACCGAAGTACTGGCACAGACCGCTCATCACGCCGCCCAGCAGTTTGTCGTCGGGGTCGCGGAAAAGCTTCCGCTGGCTGCGTTGATCCGCACCGTCCTGGCTACCGCTGCGCTGCAAAGGGGGTTCGGGCGGCATGCCGGAGCCTTGTTCATCGGGTTCGGAGGCCGGGGAGTCCAGTTCTTCGGGATTGCCGATGCGGCGTATGATGTCCTGCACATGCCCGATGGTGATGGCTTCCACGCCATCGGCACGGAGTTCGGCAAACAGCTCTGCCACGCGGTGTTCAATGTCGTCGGCTATCTCGTCGCCGCCGTCGCGCCGGCTGAAATAGCGTTTCATGTTGTCAAGATACTGTTCGAGCAAAGCCACGGCATCCTCGTCGATGGCGTAAAGCGTGCCGAACAAATTGATGGTGATATTCTTTTTCATGATAGGGATTTTTCTGATGGATAAGACAGAGTAAAAGGTTCTCGGGAAGGCCCCCCGCCACGGGATCAGGCGGTGGGCGGAGTGGCAGGCGGTTCCGGGCCGGGAGCCATCTGCTTGAGCAGGGTAACGGTGCGGCTCAGCTCGTTCCACGCGCCGTCAAGCCCTTGCAAGAAAGCCTGGCCTTCTGCCGTCAGCGCGTAGTATTTGCGTGGAGGCCCCTGAGTGGACTCGCGCCACTCGTAGCTGAGCAGCCCGTCTTTCTTCAGCCGCGTGAGCAGCGGATAGAGCGTGCCTTCCACCACGATCAGCTCGGCCTGCTTCAGGCGGTTGATGATGTCGTTGGCATAGTTGGCCTCCCGGCTCAGCAGGAGCAGAACGCAATATTCAAGCATCCCTTTGCGATGGGGAGAGGGAAACGGCGGCTTTGTCGACCGTAAACCGCCACATTCCCTTCCTGACGCTGCAAATGTAGGTTAACTATTAGTACTATGCAAAGCAAAGTACTGTAAAAGATTTTGTATTTAAGAACTTTTAAGAATGAAGCTGCTCTGCCATTCCCGAAGCAGTTCCGCCTGGTGGTATAAAATAAAAGTTGAACGCTCCAACCGTTTGCCGGTGCGAGCATCCGGTACGATGGGCGTTCAACTACAAAAGATGAAAAAGCAAATCATTGGTCAATAAAGGTCAGCTACCGCATGGGCCGGAAGGAGCCTACGATTTGAACGCGCGGCCCACGGCCTGGCAGAACAGCAGCAGGGCGCAGGCACGCCAACCCTGATGGAGGGGGCAGGGCAGCAGGGTGAGGGCGGCGAACACCTGGGCATAAAGAAAGTAGACGGCCTTTTTCGCACTCACGGCCTCTTCCAGCCAGAAGGCATAGAAGCGTGCCAGACTTTGCATAGCCGAAGTTTTTGCGAGCCATGCCGTGAGTGATTCCACAGAGAGCGTTACGTTGAGAGAGATTTCGCTTTTGGCAGATTGCAGGGTGATTTCGTTCTTTTTCATGGTTCGTTACGTTTGAGGATGAATGATTTGTGCGCAAAGGAAAAGATTAAAAGTGTCAATCTGCGACAATTTCAAAAATCGAGCGTTAAATCTTTCGTCCCAATCGCATTTTTCTATTTTCCGGGACCAAGTGGCGTTATTTCGGTCCGCCGTCCCGCTGTTTCACAACGCCGCTCTGCCGTCTCCACGCACCGAATGGCCGTTTCTACAAGCTGATTTGAAAATTCTCTGCGCCAAGGTGTCAGTGTTTCCCTGCAAGGGTACAAGTGTTTCCCTGTAAGGGTACAAGTGTTTCCCTGCAAGGGTACAGTTGTTTCCCTGCAAGGGTACAGTTGTTTCCCTGTAAGGGTACACTGACAAATCGCCGTCCTGAAACACCAGAGCGGCGAGCAGAAACTCCGCTGCGACAGGAAGAAGGAGCGGTATCCCGCAAGGGTACGAAAAAAAGGAAGGCGCGTTGGCGTCTTCCTTGAATCATTTTTTGCGGTATGCCCATTCCGGGGCGATAGGTCCGGTGGGGTTATCCCTTTTCGAGAATACGTTGGATGCGTTCGTCAAGGTAGTCCTTGAACTCGGGACTGTCCACCACCTCAATGTCGTCGTAAAGTCCGAGCACGAAGCGTCCGATGCCGACATAGCTACACACCTCCGTTTTCAGCAACTGCCTTCCGTCGGGCTGCAAGGTCATCTGCCGCTGTGCATCGGGAAATTCCTCCAGCAGTATGGAGGCGGAAAGCTGTCCGAGCAGGAGCGAAACCGGCAGGCGGGTGTCGCCCGTGAAGCCGAAGAGATCGTTGAAGAAGGGCGTGTGCTCCTCCTTGTGCGCCCAAAGGAGATCGAGCAGTTCCACATCCGTGCAGCGGCTCACCTTGAACGTCTTGTTCATGTTCGATGCCAGTTCGTAGCAGCGCACCTCGGCGTTCTCATTGAAGAAAAGATAAGGCTCCACAATGCGGTTGCTCACCTGTCCGCTGGAGGGGGAATTGTAATTTTTGAGCAAAACGACGCGCTCTTCCTTGATGGCCTGGAAAATGCGGCTGATGTTCTGCGCCAGTTTGCTGTCCACGCCGTGACGGGAGAGCACGGCGGGGTTGTACAGGTGCGACAGCTTTTCGCGCAGTGCCCTCACCTCGGCGGAGTTGTTGTAAACTGAGCTGAGGATTTGGTTGAGCGCGACCCCTTCGGCCTCAGTAAACTGTATGCCCGTAACAAGCTCGCCGAAGAAGGGCGAACTGTGGTCCAGACGGTAGCGCGTGCCCTCCTTCCTCACGATGAACCCCATCTCCTTGAACGCATCCATATAGCGGTAAACAGAGCGGCGGCTCATGCCGACACGACTGCATACCTCCTCTATGGTGAGCATCCTGTTTTGTGTAAGGAGTACCATCAGCCTGAGCTGACGGGCGAATTTTTCAAGTTCCATATTTGTTTTTGGTGTATCCTTTTAACCTTCTTTGGGGCGCGAATATACGGAACATTTTCCAAACGATGCCAACAAACGCTGCGTGGCTACCGAAAAAAAGCTAAATCAGGCATTTTTAACGCTCAATTGTGGGAGTATGTAGTCCCAAAATCCTTACATTCGCCTCGTAGTAGACCGTGTGTGACGGACATTAAACAGCCTTTGAAACAACCTGTCATGAACCATATAGCCAAACAAATCGTTTTTCTCCTGCTCTCTGCCCTGGTGGGCGGTTTCCTGATGTGGTGGATTTACCGTGGCTTCAACGTAGGATTGCTGGCCGATTTTTTCACGCAGCGGTCCAACTACCTGTGGATTACGCTGGTGCTCACCATGGGGGTATTCGCCAACGTGCTGCGTTCGCTGCGTTGGAAAATGCTGCTCTCGTCCGCCCACATCCCCATCACCACGCGCCGCGCGGTGGAACTGGTGTTCATCTCCTACCTCATCAACAGCGTCACGCCGCGCCTGGGCGAACTGACGCGCTCGCTCCTCGTGCAACGCGGCAATGCGGAGGTCTCCACCCGTGCGCTGGGCACGGTGGTGGTGGAGAAGCTGGCCGACGTGGCCTGCCTGCTCGTCGTCATCGGCCTGGCCGTTTCGCTGCGCTGGCGCGAAACGGTGGGACTGGTGCAGCGCATGAACGAGGGCATCGTCTGGGCCGTGCCGAACTACTCCTTTTATATTATTATAGGCTGTGCGGTATGTCTGCTCGTGGGCATCAGTTTTCCGCTCTGGCCCCACATCCGCCGCTTCTTCATCAACCTGTGGAAAGGCATGAGTGCCATTGCGCGGCTTGACAGTCCGCTGTCCTTCCTCGCCCTCAGTGCCGGCATCTGGTTGTGCAATTTCCTGCAAATCTTCTGGTTGCTCCCCTGCTTCGCCGCCCTCGATGCCGTGAGTCTGGCAGATATGCTCCACGTCTTTGCCGCCGCCAGCGTGGGCGTGCTGCTGCCCACCCCGGCCGGTGCCGGGCCGTGGCATTTCGCCATTGTCAAGACGCTGACCGGCGTTTACGGAGCCGACAAGGCGGCGGCACAATCGCTCGCCCTGATTTCGCACGG
>SFQP01000069.1 GCA_004562975.1 bacterium | reverse complement strand
TTGCATAAGATCGGCTGCACTCGGCATAGCTCAAGCAAGCTTGGCTCTGCACTCACTGGCACAATCTTTATTACCTCATAACCTTATCCCTCATAACCAGAGAGAGAAAAAATTCTTCCAGATTACATATTCATACCGCCGTCAACCTGAATAACCTGGCCGGTAACATAGTTTCGATGAAGCCCGGGGCGATGGCATTGGCGCGCACGCCACGGCTGCCCATTTCCTGTGCCACGCTCTTGGCCAGGGCAATCATACCGGCCTTGGAAGCGGCGTAGTTGGACTGTCCGGCATTGCCGTGAACACCTACCACGGAAGCCATGTTGATGATGGAACCGCTGCGCTGACGCATCATGATGGGCGTGCAGGCATGGATAAAGTTGAAGGCAGATTTCAGGTTCACACCGATAACGGCATCCCACTGCTGTTCCGTCATGCGGATCATCAGGCCGTCCTTGGTGATACCGGCATTGTTCACCAGCACGTCGATCGAGCCGAAATCCTCGTGTACCTTCTTCACCACCTCAGCGGTTTGTGCGAAATCGGCGGCGTTCGATGCGTAAGCCTGGCACTTCACGCCCTTAGCTTCAATTTCCTGACGGGTGGCTTCGCCGTTCTCGTCAATGACCAAGTCGGTAAAGGCGATGTTAGCACCTTCTTCGGCAAACTTCAATGCAATGGCCTTGCCAATACCACGGGCAGCACCCGTAATCAAGGCCGTCTTTCCTGTTAAAAGTCCCATTTTTGTTTGAATAATTATATGGTTTGAAAATATTTTCTCATTCACGCCTGCTCATTCACGCTTGTTTCTGCTGTATCGACCAGGGGCACCGGCATATCCAGTACGCGGAGCAGGATGTCGCGCACCATGGGATAAGTTTCGTCCTCTGCCAACCCCACTCCCAATCGGTCGTAGATGTAAGGCACTTCGAGACCCTTGATGGTACAGTGGATGATGTCCGACATCAGTCCCACGTGAACGATACGGAAACGTCCGCAGTCCACCCCTTCCTGCAAGATGGCCGTGAGCACGCGGTGTTCCTCCTCGTCGAAAGTGCGGCGCACCTTTTCCACCATCCAGATGTTGCGGAAGAACTCTGCGCGCAACGTACCGTTACGCGCCACCGTGTCGCGTATGGTGCGCAAATGCGTATAGATGAGTTTGAAGATTTTCTCTTCGGGTGCCACATCCAAGTCGAGCACGGCAGCAATGTTCCCGGACAATCGTGCGAGCTCCTCTTCGATCACCGCATAGTATATTTCCTCTTTGTTGCGGAAATAAGTGTACAGTGTGCGCCGTCCGCGCCCCGAAGCTGCGGCGATGTCGTTCATGGTGGTAGCTTCAAGTCCTTGATGGGCAAACAGTTCGCGAGCCACTTCCAACAGCCTGTCCCGAGTTTTGGATGTTGACATAAATTATAATCGGTCTATTTGAAAATTAAGCACATTTTTCCTTTCAGTGTGCAAAGTTAGTGCAAGGCGAGAGCAATGCAAAAGAAAAAGCCATTTTTCTTTTCATTGCCGAGCCGCAGCCTGACTTATTTAAAGTTAGTGCAAGGCGAGAGCAATGCAAAAGAAAAAGCCATTTTTCTTTTCATTGCCGAGCCGCAGCTTCATCCTGAAGCATTCACAGCATCACCGACCCGTCACACCGTCAAATGTGCCAGTTTCCGATGATGAACGTGGCGTTGTAGCCTCGCAGCGGGTGTTCGCGCAGACTGAGGGTAAGATGCTGCATCAGCAGGATTTGTCGGGAAAGCGAAAGTCCGATGCCAGAGCCGGAGGATTTGGTCGTAAAGAAAGGAATGAACATTTCGCGTGCCACATCGTCGGGGATGGTATGGCCGTCATTGCTGACGTACAGACAGCCGTCCCACTTCAGCTCCATGCGCCGTGCCTCCGCCTCGATGGCATTCTTGATGAGATTGATGAACACCTGACGGAGCAGTCCTGCATCGGCCTTGACAAAAATGCGGGAAGGGATGTCAATACGCCATTCCAACTGTGGATAGAGCGCGACAATACCCTCGCAGAAGTGAAGGAGTTGCATATCGCCCAACACCGGTTCTTGGACTTGCGTGAACTTGCGGTAACTATCGACAAAGGTTGCCAGTCCCAGCGTCGTGTCGTGGATGGCGCGGATGCCCTCCTCGTGGGGCGAACCGTGTATAGCAGGACTTTGCAGGTAAGCCTGACTGATGGAGAGGATGGGTGTCGTGGCATTCATGATTTCGTGGGTCAGTACCCGTGTGAGCCGTTGCCAGGCTTCCACTTCGTTCTGCGCCACGAGTTGCTGGATTTCCTGCCCCATGTCGTTGAGTGCCTCCTGCAATGCCTTTTCGCCGAAGAGCAGGCCACGAGTGGGCAGGCGGAACATGAAATCGCGGTGGCGTATGGCATCGCGCATGGTCTGCGCCCTGTCCTTCAGCACGCATTGGTGGTGATACACGCCATAGGCGAGAGCCACAGCTAAAACGAGAGCGAGAATGATGAGGTATAACATTGTGGCTTAACGATTACGGTATTTGTTATACAGCGTTTGCCGCGTAATCCCCAAGAGTTCTGCCGCCTTGCTCATGTTACCCTTACAATGGTCCACCACCTTCTTCACGTGTTCCTTCTCCACTTGTTCGAGCGGGACCACTTCGCTGCTGTGGTCGATGGCATATTTCAACACGCGGACCAGCTCGTCGTTGTCCCAAGGCTTAGTCACGAAATCCACCGCGCCGTTTTTCAGTCCGCGTACGGCGAGTTTCACATCGGCATAGGCCGTCATCAGCACCACGGGAATGTCCGGGTGTTTGCGATGAATGGCGGAGAGCCAAATCATGCCTTCATGGCCTGAGTTCGTGCCGTGGGTGAAGTTCATGTCGAGCAAAATGGCATCCACATGCTCCTGTTGTAGCGTGGCGAGCACGCCGTCGGGTTTGGAGAGCGTGAGGATGCGCCCGAACGATGCCTTCAGGCAAATTTTTACCGCCGTGAGAATGGCGGGATTGTCGTCCACAACGAGCAATGTGCCGTAGTTGTTCATATTGAGTTAGTTTCTTGCAATATCATCAATGTAATGGTCGTACATGGCAGCGAAATTACCGTTTGAGGGCAATCTGAGCTTGCTCGGAGATAGCCGAGCGAAAGCAATTATCTTAGTCCTGCATAGCTGAGAACCTATTGATTGTCCTTGTTGATGAGATACTGCTTTAGGATAGCGGTCGCCCAACGGCGGAAGATTGTGGCTTTTCTGCTATTGACACGATACCCGACAGAAATAATCATATCCAGATTATAGTAAGGTATGTCTCTTTGAATTCTTCTTTTACCCTCTATTCGAACCTGTGCAATTTTTGCACAAGTTGAAGATTCTTCTAAATCCTCTGCGTTATAGATATTTTTTATGTGTCTTAGGATTGATGTTCGGTCTATACCAAACAATTCAGCCATCTGGCTTTGTGTGAGCCACACGGTGTCTTGCTCCAACTTCACTTCAAGCTGGGTGTTGCCGTCTTCCGTCGTATAGAGCACGATAGACGAACCGTTATTCGCAATGATAGTGTTTTCTGTCATATCTTTATTTACATAAGATAGGCTGCGGCTCGGCATTGCATTCAAGCAAGCTTGACGCGCTGCACTCGCCTTGCACTATATTTGAGTCAGAAGATGCCTTACTTGTCTTGTTCGCAGGACAAAAATAGGCTGTTTCTGTCTTGCCAGCAAGACAAAATGGGGCATTCTGGTGTCGGCAGGCGAAGAGTGGATGATTTTCATACAGCAGAGTGTATGATTTTCATACAATCGTCACCAGAGAATGGGTAAAACCTTGGCACTCTCGTAGGCCGCCTCTATATTTGCAAGCAAACCAATCACTCATGAAACAGAAAAGCGTAGTACTATGGCTTGTCGCCATCCTTTGCTCAAGCCACATGGCGGCGAAGGAGGCCGACACCTTGGTGCTGGGCCTTCGGGATGTCATTGCCCTGGCCCGGCAGCAGTCGCCATCGGCCCAAAGCGCACGCAACACTTTTCTGTCGGCTTACTGGAACTACCGCTACTTCCGCGCCAACCAGCTGCCGTCCGTCACGCTCTCTTCTGCCCCTTATATCAATAAGGAGATGAACAAGATTGCACAGCCCGACGGCACGGCGCAGTTCCTGCGGCAGGACCAGTTTGGCGCGGACCTCACGCTCAAGGTCAACCAACAAGTCAGCTGGACGGGCGGCAGCTTCTTCCTGAAGAGCACGCTCAACCGCATCGACGAGTTCCAACAGCGCACCACGGCCTTCAGTTGCCAGCCGCTGCTCATCGGCTACGAGCAGAGCCTATTCGGCCACAACTCCCTGAAGTGGGACAGACGCATCGAACCCATCCGCTTCCGCGAGGCCAAGAAGCAGTATGCCGGAACGCTCGAAACCATCTCGGCCACCGCCTGCGACCACTTCTTCGCACTCGCATCGGCGCAGACCTCACTCGACATGGCGCGACAGAACTTTGCTTCGGCTGACACGCTTTACAGCATGGCTCAAGGTCGCTACGAGATTGGCACCATCACGCAGAACGAGATGCTCCAGCTCGAAATCAACCGGCTCAATGAGGAGACCAACGTGATGGATGCAGAAATCTCGCTGAAGGAGACGGCACAACGCGTTCGTTCCTTCCTCGCCCTGCCGCCCACTGCGGAGCTACGGCTCGTCCTGCCCGACAGTGTACCGCCGTTCCAAGTCTCCCTGCCGCAGGCCATGCAGCTCGCGCTCGAAAACAGCAGTGTGCCCGAGTACTATCGGCGCATTCAGAAAGAGAGTGAAAGCAACCTGTCGCAAGCCAAGGCCAACCGCGGCTTCCGCGCCGACCTCTATGTGCAGTTCGGACTGTCCCAAACGGGAAACGAGTTGCGCGGCGTGTACCGCAACCTCATGAACCAGGAATATGCGGGCATCTCACTCTCCATTCCCCTGCTCGACTGGGGACGCGGCAAAGGCAGGGTGAAAACTGCCCAATCGCAATTGGCGCTCACGCAGACCGAAGTGGAGCAGGGCATGGCGGGCTTCCGGCAAACGGTGCAGGAGCTGGTTCTTCAGTTCAACATGCAGGCCCGCAAGGTACACGTGGCCTCACTCACCGACCAACGGGCCGAGCAACGCCACCGCATAGCCCAACGCCTCTACATCCTGGGGCGCGGCAGTATGCTCGACCTCAATGCGGCGGTGAGCGAGAAGAACGCAGCCAAGCTGGGTTATGTCCGTACGCTGAGCACCTACTGGAACCTCTACTACACCCTGCGCAGCCTGACGGCCTACGACTTTGAGCACAACATGCCGCTGTGCGAACAATTACCCATTTAAGTTACTGCGTAACTCGGTTATCAGGAATAAGGTTATGAGGAATAAGGTTATGAGGTTATAAAGTTACTGTTGTAACGCTTGAACATCGCCCGCTTAAATAGTAATCTTATAACCTCATAACCTAAAATCTCATAACCTAACATCTCATAACCTCAGCAATAACCTCATAACCTAATGAACCATAAACTAATTTTTATAACTTTTTCTGTTACATTTCCCCTGTTTGAGTGTATATATAATAAGAATATAATCCTAAAGCAACTCATGAAACAATTACTGACCCTGTTCCTCTGCGGCCTCTTCGTACTGGCTGCTCCCGCTTGCGCCCAGCGCACCATCCAAAATCCCAAGGCATTGGGCTGCCTGAATGTGTCGGGCGGCGAACTGAAGGCAAGCAAAGTGGTGTTTGCCGACACGGCCACCACGGTGCAATTCACAATGGACTATCCCGCTGGCTCCACTTTCCGCATCGCCGGCACCTGCTATCTGGTGGACGAAAACAACCGCCGCTACCTTGTGCGCTCGGCCGAAGGGCTGCCCCTGGACGCATGGGTCACTTCGCCCGCCGACAGAACCACCCACTTCACGCTGCACTTTGAACCCCTGCCCAAGCGCACGCGGGTGTTTGACTTCATCGAGTACGACGGACAGAGGGCTTTCATGCTCTTGGGCATCCACGACGGCAAGCAGAAGTTGAAGATGAAAACGATGGAAGAACTGGCCAGCGCGAATGTTTACCCCTCACTTGCCGACTGGTTCACGACCGACAGCGTGACCCTTCGCGGACGCATTGAGGGCTACAGCGCCGAGGCAGGATTTCCCACCCAGCTCGAAATGTCCTACAAAGGCGTGTTCGATAAGTATGATTGGGTCATGGTGGCAGACATACGCCCCGATGGCACGTTTGAGAAGCGATGGAAGGTGGATTATCCCCAGCAGCATTCGTTCCGTTGGGACAAGGAGTTGCCGGGCATGAACTATCTTGAAGTATTTGCCCGACCCGGCGACACCATCGACGTGACCGTGCGCAAGGGCGACGACGGGCTGTACCGCTGCGACTACCACAGCGGCAGCAGCCAGGAGGTGGAGCGGTGGCTGAAGTCGGGCCTGGAGTTCAGTAGTATTGTAGCGCGGATGTTTCATTGCAAAGGTACGCCGCAAGAAGCCGAAGCCCTGGCCGAAGAGTTGTGGCAGCTCACGGCCTACCGCCTGCAGACGGTAGCCGCCCACCACAATTTCACGCCGTTGGAAATGCAGTTGGCAGTGGCCGACGCACAGGCGCACTTTGCCACCGGTGTCATGGACTATGCCTTGCAAAAAGGCTTTAACGTGGAAAGGGTGACAGCTGCCGACAGTGCCGTGTATGCTACGCTGCGCGACACGGTGTTCTACAGCCGGCTGCTGCACCGCATTGACTTCGACAATCCGCTGCTCATGGCCAGCGGCTCCTACGACATCCTGCTCAACCGCATACAGTATGCCTGGCCCGTGCGCTTCGCAGACGGCCCCGTGGAAATCACGGACGAAAACATCCTGAAGGAAATGGAAAAGCGTTATGCCACGTGGCGCGGCAACCTTATGGCGCAAATGTGCAACTATCAGGAGATGTTGGGCGACTACAACATGTGGCGCGAAAATGAAAGCAGTAAGGACCGCGTGTTGGCCGACCCCAAGCTCAGCGAGGAGGAGCGCAAACAGCAGGCCGAACGCATTCCCTGTCTGAGCAATGTGTTCCCCCGCTATGTATCTTCGTTCACCTACGAAGCCCTGCGCCACCATGCCGAACAGTTCCACGCAGCGCGTCAGGCCATGGCATCCTTCACTTCGCCCCTGCCCCAAGGCCAGCCCGCCCAACTCATCCGCTCGCTCCAGATGCGCTACCCTGGCCGCTACTTGGTGATTGACTTCTGGGGTATGGGCTGCGGTCCTTGTCGCGGTGCCATTCAGAGCAGTAAGGAGCTGCGTGCGGAGATTGCAAAGCGCGACGACGTGAAACTCGTGTTCATTGCGGGCGAAGAAACGGCCGAAGGCAGCGAGGCCTATCACAAATATGTGAAGGAATGGCTCGCCGACGAGGAAACCATTTGCATTCCGGACACCGAGTTCAGCCGCCTGCAAGAGTATTTCCGCTTCAACGGCATTCCGCACTACGAAACCATCACGCCCGACGGCCGGATCGTGGGCGAGGAGTACCGCATCAACGGCCTGTACAACTTCAAATTCGACATGGAGCGGCTGATCAAGGCGGGGCTTTGAGGCAGATGTGAAAGTGTAAACTAAGACAAGATGAATAGAATTGTAATCGCTTTCCTCTTCCTCCTTTCA
>SFQP01000068.1 GCA_004562975.1 bacterium | reverse complement strand
GCTGCCGCAGAGCATCGTGCTGACGCTGACGGGGATGGCGGTGGAGGTGGGAGAGATATAAAGCTTGTTCATGTTGTTTGTTCTATATATATTAAAGGAAAAGGGTTACGGCAGGAGGACCTTGCGGCCGTTGACGATGTACAGGCCGTGGGTCAAAGACGAGGCGGGCGGACTGCAACGCTTCGGAGGCGGCGGCATTGGCCGTGAACCGGGCGCGCAAGCCTTTCGACTTCACCGTCATGCCCTCGGCGACGACGTAGAACTTGTTACCCTGCAGGAAGTAGTCGCCCTCGACGAGCACCAGGGGTACGTAGTAGGGAATCATGCTCACCTCGTTCTGACCGTCGTTCTTCGTGACGGGCTTCAGGTCCTCGGTGAGGACATAGTCCCTGCCGGTAAGATTGAAGCCGTTGCATGCGGTGGTGGGCTTGACGAGGTAGGGCACGCCGGCCTCAAGCGTCGTGGCGTCTGCGAAGTTGAGGACGAGGCCGCCGTTTTCGGTCGTAACGCTCGACAGCGTCTGCACCTTAAAGTTCTCGGTGCTGCCGCATTTCTCGGCCAATTTGTCGGCGTCGATGCTGAACGGCAGCGTGAGCGTGTTCCATTCGTCGGCCACCAGGGCACGCTTGACGTAGAGGTTGCCTCTGCTCTGCGTGTTGAGCGCATGGAGGGTCTGGTGCAGATAGGGGTCGTTCTCGTCCAGTACACGGACGATGCTCAGCGCCTGCTCACCCGTCTGCGAACTGCTCTTGGCGGCTGCGCCGAAGATTTTTACCTCAGTGCCCTCCGTCGTGTAGGTGAGGGCCGAGGGTACGCCATTATAGAGCGTGATGCCCGTGTAGGCTTTGCTCACGGGCTGCTTCGTGAAGTAGCCCTGCGGGCCGTACTCGGCGGTGCCCTGCGGCTTGGTGACGATGTCGCCGTAGGAGAGTAGGGTATAGTCGCCAGTCTTGCAGTCGGGGATATAGACGTGGCAGGGCACGCCGGCGCCGACAGAGTCGCACTCGGTGAGGTAGAACACCGACGCATTCTTGTTCTCATTCTCGGGGAAATAGCCCAGGCCATGGAGCTGAGAGCCCGCGGGCAGGTCGGCCGTGCGCAGCGGACAGGGCAGGCAGAGCAGGTAGTGGCCCGGCGCACCGGTGAGGGCGTCTTCCTTCTTGAGCGTGATGGTAGTGGCGCCCTTCGTGGCGGTGCAGTCAGCGGCGGGGGTGTAGTCAAAACTCTCCTTTTCGCGGTCGAGCTCGAGGTTGATTATGTAGGACGTATTGCTCTGCGGATTGTAGAGCGCGAGGTTCTTGAACTGTTGCAGCACGCGGTCTTCGGCGTTGTCGGCGCTCAGCGTAAGGGTATAGACCTTGTTGGGCGTCCAGGCATCGTCGGGGCAGAGGTCGAGGTAGGTGGGCTGGCCGGCGGGGTCGGTGACGGTCAGGTGCTTTGAAGTCGTGTTGACGGGGCGGAAAGCGCCCTGCTTCCATACGCTGCCGGCGTCGGCGCCAAGCTTGTCGAGGGTGATATCGGCCTCGGAGGCACACTTGCTGACGTCGGAGGCCATGGCAGGAATCGCATCGCAGACGTAGGCACAGTTTTGGATGGAGTTGGATGCGATGGCATAACCTATGCCATATTTCTTCGAAGTCGTGCCGTTGAAGTCATCTTCGATAACGAGGTCGAAGGAGGCGTAGCACTGCTCCACCGTGCCATAGACATAGTTGGTGATACCGCCCGTCTCATAGTTGGTGGTGACATTGGACAGCGACGTGCCGTCTGCCATTTTGGGAGATACTTTGAGCGTGCCCTTGAACGCGCAACGGCGGATGACACCACCCTCATATACGTTGCCGGCGATACCAGAGGCGACGACCTTTAAATTATCTGTGATATCGTTACGCAGCGAGGAAATGGTGCCGAACACGCTACAGTCTTCTATCGTGCCGGAATTGTACATGGCGATGGAAGTGTTGCTGTTTTTGGTGTCGTTTCCGCGGAAGTTGGTGAGCACAAGGTTCTTCACCACGGCGCCGCTGCCCAGATGATGGAACAGGGCACTGCTCTTGAGGCGCAGGCCATTGATGTAGTGGCCGTGGCCATCGAAGGTGCCGTAGAAGGCAAACGCGGAGGGGGTTGGGTCGTTACTGTTGTATATTCTGGGAACAGCGCCCATGTTGCTCATGTCCAGGTCCTTCTCCAAACGGTAATGGGCGCGGTAGGCCTTGTCGCCGATATTGCTCATGATGGTGTTGAGGCTGTAGAGTTCCTTCTCGTTGGTGATGAGGTAGGGTTCATCGGCGGTACCCTTGCCCGAGAGCTTGGTCATGGTGAAGAAGGGCGTGTAGGGCACGGCATAGCCATTCCACTTCTCGCTGTCGTCTGCGGTCAGGAACGTCCAGGGCGCCACGGCATAGACGGTAAAGGGCGTTTTATCTTTGAAACTGCTCTTATCTGCGGCGTAATCCTTCCCGTAAGTCCAACTGGAAGGAATGCTGATTTGTGAGCCGGTGATGTTGGTATAGTAGTAGCAGGAGTTTACGCTCTTGATATATTTCGCGTCCTCTTCCACGCGATCAACCAACTGCATGATGGGGGCGAAGCGGATGGCTTTGCCGCCGGGGGTCAGGTCGTTTCCGTCGCTCACGGAGATGCAGCGCGTCCATTCGCTGTTGAGGTTGCCGGCCCACTTGGATTCAATCCCGCAGCAGCCGGCGGCCAGCACTTGCTCGTCCGGTTTTTCGCAATCAAAAACGTTGGCCAGCACGTTGAGGTTGCCGTAGTTGGCACAATCGGACACGTTAAGCGTCTTGTTATCCAAACCATCAACCATGTGTCGGACCGTGGCGATGCCGCTCAGCATCAGTTTGTCGTCCTGCATATACAGGTTCTCATCCTTGCCGCCCACGGTGATGTTGCCCAGATTGACGCAATTGCCGATGTTGAGGTCGCTCTCCTTAACTTCCCAATAGCCGCCAATGCCGCCGACATAAAGTGTGGTGAACGCTTCCTTGTCATGACTCTCAACCATTTCCTTGTGCACTTCGATGTCCATCGCATTCAGGCAGCGGTTGAGGGTCAGCGTGGACGTGAGGTAGCCTATTTGACCGCCCACCCTGATGAGGCTTGTATTGTAACCATAGTTTTCGGTAATCTTGAGGCTGCCGGAGGTCTTGCAGCCCGTCACCTTATTGGCATTGTACCGCAGGTGGCCGACAAGGCCGCCGACGTTCAGGTCGTTCCTAATAGTCTGTGCGTCCACAACTATCTGCCCGTCGAAGGTGCAGTCTTTGATTTCCACACCCGTACCTCTGGCCAGCAGGCCGCCGATATATCTTGGGCGGAGGTCATCCGTGCGCTCGTAGAAATAGGCGTTGACCACGTGGCAATTGGAGAAGGTGGTGTTTTCGGCTTCGCCGCAGAAGAAGCCTGGACCGTTCTGCCAGCCAAAGCCGGTAGAATAGAGGTAACTGTGGCTGATGGTGAGGTTGCTGATGATGGCGTTGGCCAAACAGCCGAAAAAGCCGCGCGGATAGTATTGGTCTTTTGCCTCGTTGGGGAAATTCTGATAGAAACCATAGATGGTATGGCCGCCGCCGTCGAAGAAGCCTTCGAAGGTGTCGGTTTTGAAAGCACCAGGTGCGCCAATGGTTGTCCACGGGGTAAATTTGGAGGCGCCGGAACTATTGTACTGACCGTCATCGGTCATGACGCCCTCGTTGAGCACGATGTCGTCGGTCAAGAGGAAGTACTTGCCCTTAAACGTCTCGCCCTTGTTGACCATGTAGGCGAAGTTGGCCAACTGCTGGGCGGTTCTTATACGGATGGGGTCATCTTGTGTACCGTCACCGCCGTCGAAGGGGAATCTAGCCAAAGTTTCGCTGGTAGGATAGGACCATTTTTTGTCCTCGTCTTTCTGCGTCTGCGCAGAAGCAGGCATTGTGCCCGCGAAGAGCACGAGGCAAAGCAGCGCTAAGCACAGTTTAGCGACTGGGGGGGGGGGTAAAATACGTTGCATAATGTTACGTTTGTTGAATATAGAGTAGTGATAAAAGCGTAGAGTTAGCAGCGTTGGCAGGGACACGCAGCCATGCCGGTCATCGTGGCGGCGCACCGCCATATAAAGGAATTGCCTGCAAAGTTACGCGTTTTTTCGCTTATTTTTGTCATCAAGAGCCTCTGCGGCATAAGATTTTGTAAAATTGAGAAAGATTTTTTACGCATTGAGAAAGATTTTGCCCTTTCGCCGCCGGCGATGAGGGTCGTGCGACGTGCTTTTGAGGAGGGGGAAAACCGCCCCTGTCGCCTCGGATGAAATTCCCACAGCCCTTGGGACACCGATTCCCAGCGGCTGGGAACACGATTCCCAAGGGCTGGGAATTCGATTCCCAGCGGCTGGGAATTTGATTCCCCGCTGCTGGGCGCACCGCCGCAGTATCAACACAAATCTGCCGCAGTGCCCCGCTAGTAGTCCCATGTCCATTGACGTGGGACTCAGCACTTGTCGCGGCGCCGGCCGCGACGCCTATTCTTGGCCGCAGTAATCGCGGCTTCGCCGCGAGTGCCACGTCAATGGACATGGCACTACTAAGCTGCGCCGCAGTGCCCGCTAGGAGGCACCCCGCCGCAGCTTCAACGCTATTGCACTGATTCTTACCGTCCAGACTTCGCCCCTGGTGCCGTCAATGGACAGCACCTCCTAGCGGCGCACCGCCGCAATTTCAACGCTTGTGAGCATTTTGACACACCCCGCGGCTGGCACTTTGAGTACCTGCGGCTGGCAATCGCATTACCCGCGGCTGGCAATCGTATTGCCAAGGGCCTTGGCAATTTTTTGCACGTATTTATTGCTGTCGGGGGAGAGTTCAACGGGGCGGAGGATGGCTGAAGGCCATCCCAAACCCGACGTAGGCGGGTTTGTCCATAGCCCTGTGGCAGAGCGAACGAAGGGAGCGGCGCCCTGGGTAGGGCCGCCCGAGCCCACGTCGCGCTGTAAGTGCAAAAGTCTTAGGAGAGGGCAACGCCCTCGCTAAGCGATGATAGACCCTTTGAACTCTCGCACACCGGGGGCGCTGCCCCCTTTTCATACTTTTGCACTTACAGCGCGATGCGGGCATGCCGCGTTACCCAGGGCGCCGCTCCCTACGGTCGCTTGCCCGTGGGCTATGAACTCTCCCTCCTGCGGAGGTCGAGGAGGGTGTATCAAAATTGCCCCTCAAAATATGCTGTTAATACTTAAAGCAAGGCCCCGACTTTCTCAAGTCAGGGCTTTGCTATATCACAAAGATTTTGTATCTTTGTGATATACAATGAATAAAGATATCAAAGGTGCACTTTAGAGAATATAATCCCAACCAACTAATCCTTTTTCCGCAGCGTATCGATGAAGATATAGCGGAAAATGCCCCCGTGCGCCTTGTCAGCGCAATGGTTGATGCTCTCAAACTCGAGGATTTCAAGAAACTTTATAGGGAGCGCGGCCGCAGTCCTTATCACCCCAAGATGATGCTCAAGGCAATCATCTATGGCTACATGAACAACCTGTATTCCTGCCGAAAGATAGAGGAGGCCTTGAAACGAGATATCCACTTTATTTGGCTTGCAGGGTACGAGAAGCCCGACTTCAACACGATTAACCGCTTCCGCAACCGGGTCAAGGAAGATATCAATCGTGTATTCACCGAATTGGTGCTGTGGCTTGCCCAGAGTGGATATATCACGCTGGACGTGGAGTATATCGACGGCACCAAGATTGAGTCCAAGGCCAACAAATTTACTTTTGTATGGCGCAAGTCCACGGAAAGTAACCGGGACAGACTTATGCGCAAGATAAAGGCTCTCCTTCAGCAGATAGATGAATCCATCGCACAGGAGAACGCCGAGCAGGAGGGAGGGCAAACTTTTACACCCTCGGACCTGAGAAACATTGCCGCAAACTGGAAACGCCACCTCGAGGAAGACCCTGCCCCCAAGACCGAGGAAGAGAAGAAGCAGCGTAAAGAGCACCGGAAGAAGATCAAGCAGCTCGAGGCACATGCCGACAAACTGGACGAGTATGATGAGAAACTGCGCATAATGGGCGACCGCAACTCGTATTCCAAGACCGACCAAGATGCCACGTTCATGCACATGAAGGAAGACGCCATGAACGACGGCCTGACAAAGCCCGGATATAACCTGCAGATAGCAACGGAGAACCAGTTCATCGTTGATTTCGGACTCTTCCAAAACCCGGGAGACACATTGACGATGATACCGTTTTACAAATCTTTCCTCAGCCGCTACGGCAAGCTCCCTCAGGTAGGTGTCGCAGACTCCGGGTACGGGTCGGAAGAGAACTACCGCTTCATGGAAGAGGCCGGAATCGAGGCCTTTGTCAAGTACAACTGGTTCCATCGCGAGCAGCGTAAGAACTATGAGCCAGACCCATTCAGTCAGCAAGCATTTTATTATAATGCCAGCGAAGACTACTACGTATGTCCAATGGGGCAGCACATGGAACGCATTGGAACGGTCACCTCACATACCGAAAGCGGGTATGAGACCGAAAGCGTCCGGTACAAAGCACAGCGTTGTGAGGGATGTCCTCTGAGGGGATGCTGCCATAAGGCCCAAGGCGATAGAATCATCGAAGTCAACTACCGTCTGGCGGAATACCGCCGTAAGGCCCGGGAGCGACTGACCTCCGAAGAAGGTCTTGAGCATCGGAAGCGAAGATGCATCGAGCCCGAAGCCGTCTTTGGACAGATAAAATACGATATGGCGTACAAACGGTTCCGTCATGTAGGTCTAGACAAGGTCAAAATGGACTTTGCCTTCTTCGCCATTGGCTTCAATCTAAAGAAGCTGTGCTCCAAAATGGCAAAACAGGCCCGAAACGGGGGAAATACGCCCCAATCAGGTCTGCTTTGCCTTGTTTTTCGGATTATACGCCCCGAGATTCGGATATTTTGGCCAGATTGCCCAAAAATGGCCGCTTGAGCCTCGTCTCTGTCTCGATTGCCACGCACAGTGAGGGTGGACGGAAAAACTGAATTATGATACACCCTC
>SFQP01000067.1 GCA_004562975.1 bacterium | reverse complement strand
CAAACTCTCGGCGGCAACTGATGTCCGACAACGCGGAGGGTTTGGTATTCAAACGGACATCAGCATCGACGGCGGTACGCACGACCAAATTACCCTGCTCCTGAACGGCATACCCCTTGTCAACCCTCAAACAGGCCACAACGCGGCCGATTTCCCCGTTAATCTTTCCGACATTGAGCGCATCGAAATCCTCGAAAGCGCGGCATCGCGCGTCATGGGCAGCCAAGCCTTCAGCGGAGCGGTGAACATCGTCACGCGGCATGCCGCAACCGCCTCGTCGCCCCTCGAAGTGGAACTGCAAGGCGGCTCTTACGGCACGCTGCGCGGCGAAGCCCGCACGGCAGGAAGGCTGGGCAAAGGATGGAGTGCGGCAGTCAGCGGCAGCTGGCAACGAAGCGACGGAGCCACTCCCAACAGTGATTTCAAAGGCGGGAAAGGCTATGCACAAATAGCCTACGACGCGCCGGACATCGCCCTGAACCTACAAGCGGGCGTAACGGCCAACGATTTCGGAGCCAATACTTTTTACTCGGCTGCCTATCCCAACCAGTGGGAAGCTACCCGCCGCTACATCGTCTCGGCACGTGCCGAAAGCAAAGGGCGGGTTCACCTGGCACCCCAACTCTCGTGGGTGAGGAGCTTAGACCATTTCCAACTCATCCGCAACGCTGAAACGGGCGAGAACTTCCATCGCGGCGACGTATTCACCGCCGGCCTCAACGCCTTCACCGACTGGGCCTTGGGTCGCACCGCCATCGGCGCGGAGATGCGCGAGGAAGTAATCTACAGCACGAACCTGGGACGCGAACTCAGCGAGGAACAATACGTGGGCATACCCGGCGAACCGGGACGCTTCTACAATAAACGCGACGACCGCACCAATATTTCCTACTTCCTCGAACATAACCTGATATGGAAGCACTTCACGCTCTCGGCCGGCCTGATGGCGGAACGGAACAACGCCATCGACCACAAGTTCCGCCTTTACCCCGGCATAGACTTCAGTTACCGCCCCACCTCCCGGTGGAAACTGTTCGCCTCGTTCGAGCAGTCGCTGCGCCTGCCTTCCTTCACCGACCTGTGGTACAAGAGTCCGACGCAGGAGGGCAATGTAGGCCTGAAACCCGAAGAGTGTTCCGCCTTCCGGCTGGGCGCCGACTTCGTACACCCCGTCGTGACGTTGCACCTCAAGGCGCACTACAAGCGGGGCACCGACATGATTGACTGGGTCATGCGGTCGGCAGATGACATCTACCACGCCACGAGTTTCTCGCTCGACAGCTACGGTGCCGGCCTGGATGCCAAGTTCCAACTGGAGCAGTGGTTGGGCCACCGCCAGCCCTTGCAACAACTGACGCTCTCCTACGCCTGGCTGGACCAGCAACGGCGCAAAGGCGAGCCGTACTTCAAGTCGAACTATGCGATGGAATATCTCCGCCACAAGTTCGTGGCGCGGCTGAAGCACCGCCTGGTTTCCGCACTCACGGCAGAGTGGACGCTGCGCGTGCAGCAGCGCGAAGGTTCCTATCTTGTCTACGAAAACCTCAAGCCCACGGCGGAAGCACGCCCCTACGGCACGCACGCACTCCTCGACCTGCACCTGGCATGGACAGCTCCGAAGTACACACTCTTTGCAGATTTCACCAACCTCACCTCCCACCGCTATTTTGACCTGGCCAATATTCCCCAACCCCGCTTCTTGGCCATGGCGGGCGTGAAGTTCCGGTTATAACGCCCCATCTCGCAGTTTTGGAAAAAGCAGGGCGCACCACCAAGGCTCCATGCTGCCACACGGTGCATAATCCCCGCGAGACAACTGCAAGATAGGCAGTACGATAAAATAACATTCTGAAACAGGTTCGTCATACAACTTTTTTCAGAATGTTATTCTGATTTTTCACTTCCTCACAAAATAGTCAGACTGACCAACTATTTTCTCCGAGACATTGATTTACCTTTGCTCATGCAAAACAATCCCAACAAACACCCCTTTCTTCCATGAACAAGCAGACACAGGCCATCCACACTGCCTTTCAGCGTCCCGACTCCTATGGTGCGCTGAGTATGCCGGTGTACCACACTGCGGCCTATGAGTTCGACAACGCGGCTGACATGGCCGACGCCTTTTGCAGCTCGACTGCCGCGCCCTGCACCTCAGCCACGAGGAACTGGTCCGTCTGTTTGTCAGCCGCGCCAAGCTGGCCTTGAACGACGGCGAGATGTTCGGCCCCGGCGGCGAAGGCTATATGCGGCTCAACGTGGCCACGCCGCGCGAAATGCTACAAGAAGCCTTGCAACGTCTCTACAGGGCCGTACAGCACATCTGACCATTCCCCCTCACACCCACGCACTTCACGACATGCCCTTCTACCTTTCTTCGTTCGCCCTCTGGAGCGCGATGACCTGTTGCGCCATCCGTCCGTCCCTCCCCTGCCCCGCTGCAACCGTTACCTGCACCGCGCCGATCGTATGTGCCGACTCCGCCTCGGCAGCCCTCACCTATTCACCGGGACAGGAAGTACCCGGGCGCGTATGGCAGCAGCTGGGCGCGGCAGCCTTCTTTTCCGTCCACGAACTGCCCGACAGCATTTTCCGGCTCATGCAGGGCAAGAGTTACAAGGCCAACTGTGGCATACCGCGCACCGACTTGCGCTACGTGCGCTGCCTGCACCGCACAGCCGAGGGGAAGGCGGTAGTGGGCGAGCTGGTGGTCAACAAGCGGATTGCCCAAACCGTTGCCGACATCTTCCTCCAGCTCTTTGAAAACGACTATCCCATCGAACGGATGCGGCTGGTGGATTACTGGGATGCCGTCGACGAGCGGGCCATGCGGGCCAACAACACCTCGGCGTTCAACTTCCGCTACATATCCCACACCCGCAAGATTTCCAAACACGGCCTGGGCCTGGCCATCGACATCAATCCGCTTTACAATCCTTACTACAAGAAACTCCCCGGCGGCAAGTCCGTCTGCGAGCCTTCCACCGCCACCCGCTACCTGGACCGCTCGCACCGCTTCCCCTACAAGATTGTTCGCGGCGACCTTTGCCACCGGCTGTTCACCCAACACGGTTTCCGCTGGGGCGGCAGTTGGAAAAACAGCAAGGACTACCAGCACTTTGAGTGGGCGGGAAACTGACAACGCGCAACAATCGTTTTGCAGCGCATACCCCCTGACATAAACGCACAAGAAAAATGCCAAGCGACACCATGAGATGCTGCTTGGCATTATTGTTTTTCTGTGATCCCGTTGGGATTCAAACCCAAGACCTTCAGAACCGGAATCTGACGCTCTATTCAGCTAAGCTACGGGACCTTGCTTCGGCCTATCTTCCAAAGCCGGTGCGAAGGTAATGCTTTATTTTGAATTACGTGAGCGCAGAAGCGGGCTTTTTTTACTGTTCTTCCTTTTGTCCCAGCTGGGAGATGGTGATGGGGGTGTTCACGCCGTTAGAAGTGAGGGTGAGCGTGGCCGTACGTTCCTGGGTGCCGGGGTTGGGTTCCGCGTTGAGTTCCACCTTGACCTTTTCGTATTTCCGGAAGCCTGAAGTTTCGGCGGGCACGAGCCAGTCGGCCGAGGAGCTGAGCGTGGCATTGTCCGTATAGACAACGAACTTCACGAACGGCTTGTTGCCCGAAGGAGCCACGCCGGCGGCCGGGATGCTCAGGCTGAACTTGCAGGCATAGTCCGTGCCGGAACCGGAGATGACGCCATCAGGGAAAGTCACGTTCAAGTGGGGATACTGCACCAGCATCTGCGAGATGGTGCCCACCTTGCCGTAGGAGCTGACCACGGCGATGCGGTTGGTGCGCAGGCGGCCCGTCTGGTTGGGCTGGAGGGCGAAGTCGAGGCGCGAAGAAGCCACATAGCCCGCAGGGATGGTGATGCGGAGCGGAGCCTGCTGGCCGTTGGAGGAAATGACGCACCAGTCGCAGTTGTTGTCCAACGACCAGGAGTCGTAACTGATGACGCGCACGGAGTCGACCGTCTGGTCAGCGTACGTTTCGATACCGTTGCTGCTGAGGGGATAGAAGTACGTGCTGTGGTACTCGTTGTCGTTGTCACTGTCGCAGGCGTAGCAGATGCAAGCCGCCAATAACGCTGTTGCAATGGTTTTGATGTTCATATTAAGTATAGTTTGGGATTTAGGTATTCCGTAAGAAAAAGGCCAGGAGGGAAAGTAGCCGGCATGATGCCCGGCTGCCGTTGCCCACCGCTCCAGCCGACGGTTGTCAATACCACTCCACGTTGGTGGAGTAAGCGCTTCGTTTCTCCCACTTCAGGGCATCCGCCAGTTCCGAGGCGCGGGCGCGGAAGGTGAAGTTGAACGAAGAGTAAGGCTTGAGCACCACGGAGGCCGTCATCTCGAAGCAGTGAAGGTCGCGCGAGAGCGACATCGTCGTCATGGATATTTCGTGCTGCTTGAAGTCGTAGCCCGACGAGAAACTGATGTTCCATCCTTCCGAGATGCGCAGATAGCCCGATGCGTTGAGCGACTGGGTGAAGGAGTAAGGATAGCGCATCCGCCGCACGTTGATCTGCTTGGAGCGGTCCTCGGCCATGGTGATGCCGTAGGAGAGCGTGAGCGACCAGGGCAAGGAGAAAGCCATATAGCCGTCGGCATCGACCTTGGCCTTCTGCTTCTTCTTATCCTTTCCCCCCTTCCGTGCCGCCAGCAAGTCGGGGTCCACGTTGGCGTCCTCCAGTTCGGTGTCGTCGTCATCGTCCCCACCGGTGTCCTCCGTGCTATCATTGTCCCTGCGTCCGTGGAGTTTGTTCATCAGCTTGCCCCACGTCTTGTTGTCGAAGGTATAGGAAAGGTTCTGGGACATTCCTTGGAAACGTCCGAAGCGTCCGTAGCTCCACTCCGTGCGGTCGGAGGTCACCACCTGGCCGTTTTCGTTGAACTTGTAAGCATAAGTGGCAAAAACGGCTGCCATGGAGAACGTGTAGGTCTTGCTGAGTTTCAGTCGCAGGCGTGTGCTGAGGTTGCTCCAGGGTTGTGTTTTCGCGGCGAAGTTGTAGGAGAGCGTTCCGGAGAGTTCGTCGATGAGCGATATTTTCCTTTCGCCCGTGGTGTCGCGGTCGGACTTCACCTTCATTTCCAGGTTGTTCGATATGGACATGGTGACCATGCCCTGCTTCGTTCCGGAGGGATAGCCGTACAGGTTGCCGGCGTAAGGCGAATATTTCACGTTCGTCACGTTGCCCTGCGCGTCCACCTTCTCGTAATATTTCACGTAACCGTAGTGTGAAGTGGTGAAGTCCGGTGCATAGCTGAACGACACGGTGGGTTTGAACACGTGGCGTATGGCAATGATTTTGTCGCCGAAGAGCTTTTTCCACGGTTTGTAGAAACCATAGAGCGTGGTGTTGGCCGAAACGCCCATGTTCCAGTCGTAGAGGTTATAGAAGCCGTAAGCCGTATCGGCCACCTCCACCTGCTTCTCGCGGTCCCAGGAACGGTTGATGCGCGTGGCGTACATCAGGTCGCGGAAGGAGAAGGTGGGCGAAATGTTGAGGTACTTGAACAGCTGGAAGGTGGCATCCACGGGAATGCGGTGCTGCATGCCGTTACGCCAGTCCTTGATGAGGTTCGACTTGAGCAACTTGTCCTCCTTGGTGGTGATGGAGTTGGACATCTGTCCGGTGTACGACATGGAAATCTTCTCGTACCACCGCTCCTTGCCCACCTGGTGCTTGCGGCGGAAGGGGTAGAACCTGGACAACGAAATGCTGAGGTCCGGCAGGGTGACGGCGATGGACGAGTCGCGCATGTTCTGCGTGAGGTTGCCGGAGCCGGAAATGGTCAGGCCGATGTCCGGGAAGGTATGGCTGAAGCTCACCGAACTGGCGCGGGTGCTCTGCGTATAGGAGAGGGGGTTGTACATACTCTCCAGGTTCTTGCGCTCATAGTTCTCGGAGGCAAAGTTCACACGGGCGGAGAACGACGTGTTGGGACTGGCTTTCGAGTCCTTGGTGTGAGTCCACTGCACCTTGAGGCTCTTGGTCACGGCATAGTCGGGCATGTTCTTCTCCCCCTCCACCGTGCGCAGGTAGCTGAAGTAGAGGTTGCCCCGGTAGCGGTAACGCTTGGTGTAATTGGTTTCGGCACTGATGCCCCACGAGCCTTTGGTGTAGATTTCGCCCAGCAGTTTGAGGTCCATGTAGTCGTTCAGCGCCATGTAATATCCGCCGTCGCGCAAGTAAAAACCGCGACTCGTCTCGTCGCCATAGGAAGGCATGACGAAGCCCGAGGAATATTTCTTGTTGAAGGGGAAGAAGGCGTAGGGGATGGCCAGCGGCAGGGGCACGTCCTCCACTACCAGGTAGCCCGGGCCCGACACCATTTCCTTACCGGGGCGCACCTTGGCCCTGGAGAGGCTGACGTAGAAGTGCGGGTGCTTGGCGTCGCAGGTGGTGTACTTGGCATGCTCCAGGTAGAGCGTGCCGTCGTCCGTGCGCTTGGACTTCTGGCTTTGCACGAAGCCGTTGCCCTGTGTGGTGGCCGTGTTTTGGATAAAGCCCTTCTTGGTCTTGAAGTTGAAGGACATCCTGTCGCTGTCGTACTGGTCGCTCCCCTGTTTGTACACAGGTCTTCCGTCGAGTCCGCCGGCCTTTGTGCTGTCCGGCTTCCCCTCTGCGTGGACCAGGCTGGAGTCCAGGTTCATGGCGATGCGGGCTGCATCCAGCGTCATGTCGAGATAGCTCACCTTGGCATTGCCGTAGAGGAAAGCCATGCCGGTTTCGGCATCGTAGACCATGGAGTCAGCGGCTTCGTACTCCACCGGTGCGTCGATGCCCGGCTTTCGTGTTTTCACGGTGTCGGTCCGCGCCGTATCGGTCGGCACACTGTCGTTCACCAACGTGTGTCGGCGCGTCAGGCTGTCGGCCACGGTGTCGCGCGGGGCG